>JAEWBU010000017.1 GCA_023390985.1 Pseudomonadota bacterium | reverse complement strand
CCTCCAGACACTCCGGCAGCAATGTCACCTGATGCCGGTCCCGCCCCTCAACGTAGCGCCCCATCGGCCCCTCCAGCGCGAGTTGGCGCAGTCTACGGGCTTAGGGCGTTTTCACACAGCCTCGGCCGGAAGCCGCCGTCAACATCCCGGATTACTCAGGCTGTAGCATCGACCTATGAGAGACGAACGCGTTTGGGTAGAGCCGGTTGGCGCAGTGATCGTGGCGAGGGTACGCGGGAAGCCCACAGCAGAGATGCTGCGGGAGTGCGAGGACCGTGTACTTGAACTGGCGCGTGAGACGAAGCAGGTTCGGGTGCTCTATGACGCGCTTGAGTTGGAGGCGCCTGAGATGGAGTTGGTGCTTCTGCAACAGCAGCTGCAGGCGGCAAAAAGGACAAGCCTCAGCTCGGTCTCGATGCGCACAGCGATTCTGGTGCCCAACACCCGCATCGCGTACCTGTCGAGAATCGCATTCGGGCATGCGGGCGAGGAAAGCTACCGAGTCTTTTACAACGACTTCGGCGCTGCCATCAAGTGGTTAGAGGACCAGGGGCCGATCGCCCCGCAAAACTGAAGCAGAAGCCGTCAGTGCGGGGACGTCCGCAGTCACCGTCGGCGTGATCTCCTGAGCTCAGGGCGGCAGCTATTGGCCGCAAGCTGCCCTCAATCGCCGCGGCGGGTCAGCGGAGTGCTGGACCGACGACGCGGCGCTTCACAGACTCTGAGCGTGTCTGACCAGTCGCCGCAATCCGTGAGGCAGTGGCGGACCAATTCCAGCCTAGATTTCGACCTGTTCCGAAATCTCGAGCGCGTCATCCACTTCCACCCCCAAGTACCGAACCGTGCTTTCGAGCTTCGAGTGGCCCAGCAGAATCTGGATCGCCCGGATGTTCTTGGTCCTCTTGTAGATCAGAGTGGCCTTGGTGCGTCTCAAGGAATGCGTGCCGTACCTAGCTGGGTCCAGCCCAGCGCTGGCAACCCAGCCCTTCACGATTCGAGCGTACTGGCGCAGGGATAGGTGGGCCTCGGATTTCCGCCCTGGGAAGAGGTAGTCCCCGGGGCGCAGCTGCCGACGCGCAACCCATACGGCCAAAGCGTCGCGCGTGGGCTCGGTGATCTCGAACTGAACTGGGCGCTGAGTTCTGCGCTGCATAACGATGGCGCGAGAAGCAACCGTGGCTCCCAAGAAGACCTCCCGCACGCGCAGGCTAGTGAGGTCACAGCCTCGTAGCTTGCTGTCCAACGCCAGGTTGAACAGAGCCAAGTCACGCGTTTGGATTGACAGCTGGAGACGGATCCGGATAGACCAGATCTCCTTCGGCTTCAGGGGCGGCTTCTGGCCCAGAAGACGCCCCTTGTTCCAGGCATCGTGCTGCGTGCGCATATGAGCTCCTTCCAAAGAGATGCATCACGATGCGCCTTCATGCAAGGGGCGTTTCCCCGACACATTCCGCCGTAGGCCGACACTGGCCGAGTGCAGACACGTGTAAAGCGATGGGCTAGGCGGGTCTAGATTCTTCCCGCTTCCTAGATGGCCGCAATAGGAAATCTCTTGTTTTTGGGATGCGGCAGAATTGAGCACATGCCAGACATCGCTGCAGTCCTAAAGCAAGAAATCGCTCGCGTCGCGCGTAAAGAGTCCAAGAGCGAAATAGACGCCCTCAAGCGAACGACGGCCAGCTACCGCCGGCAGATCGCGGAGTTAAAGCGCCGCATGGACTCGCTGGAGCGGCAATTGAAGGCTGCAAAGAAGGCGGGAGATCCGAGGGCAGCCTCTCCACAGCAGGACGAGGAAGGCCCTGCTCTTCGCTTCCGACCAGAGGGCCTCAAGAAGCATCGCGAACGGCTCGGGCTTTCCGCCGCTCAAGTTGCGAAGATTCTTGGTTGCAGCCAGCTTTCCGTCTACAAGTGGGAGAGCGGCAAGGCCCGACCGCGCGCCAAGCAGCTAGAGGCTATTGCTTCGCTGCGCACGCTTGGGAAGCGTAAGGCGAACGCGATACTGACCGCAATGCAGTGAAAGCCTTGGCTCTCGCATGCGCGAGTCTGCTCGCGTTCCCCGGCCTCCTTAATTGTGCCTTCGCGCAGGCGCCTGTATACCGGTGCGAATCAGCTGGCAAGGTTTACTACTCAAATGAGCCTTGTCTTGGGGCGAAGATCGTCGACACAACGCCGACTCAAGGGCTCGACCGTACCAGCGGGACATCCCGTAAAGGCGGTGACGTCCGCCGTGATGAGACGCATAAGCAACTCGCAGACGCCCTGAAGCCTCTCTTCAACGAGACACCGGAGGAGCGGAAGCGCCGTCATCACAGGGCGAAGCTGCCAGGGACCGAGCGTGCAGAGTGCTCAACCCTTGATCCGCGCGTCGGTGGAAGTCCTCGCGACAACGAGAGCGCACTCCTCAAGGTCAGGCAGCGCTACCGGGAGCTGGGATGCTAGCTGCAACCGCTGTTGGCCGGAAGCGGCCGTCCCGCACTGAGCGCACCGAACTTAGCCTGGCGCCGTAGGCGCAGGAGCGCTATCGGCGCTTTCCAAACTTTGATGCGAGTCTCAATCCGCCAGAACGCGGATCCTGTCCGGCTGGATCTGAACCGAGACTTTTTCACCGACATCGAAGAGCTGGTCGGCAGGCGCAAGGCATCGGACCATGTGACCGTCCAGGTCGAGCACGTAGCGCGTGCGTGAGCCGAGGAAGATGCGCGTGACGAGCGTCGCGGTCGCTGTGGCAGCGACCGACGCCGGCGCAAGGCGCACATCCTCCTGTCTGACCATGATGGTCGCCTTGCCGCGCTGACGCGGCGCTGCGTCCAGCACGAGGCTCTGCCCTGCCGGCAACCGGCAGAGTGCACCTTCGCCGTTCGGTTCAAGTTCGACCTCGAGGAGGTTCGTCGAGCCCATGAACGACGCGGCGAAGCGGCTGCGCGGCGCGACATAGAGTTCGCCGGGAACCCCCTCCTGCTCGATCACGCCAGCATTGAGCAGCACCACTCGATCGGAGAGGCTGAGCGCCTCCTCCTGATCGTGAGTGACGAAGACGGTGGTAAGACCTGTCTGGCGGTGGAGCTGGATCAATTCCTCCTGCATGCTTTCGCGCAGGCGCGCGTCGAGATTAGAGAGGGGCTCGTCCAGCAGCAGCACCTTCGGCTTGGACACGATCGCGCGAGCCACCGCGACGCGCTGCTGCTGCCCACCCGAGAGCTGGCGCGGCCGGCGCTGCGCCAGGTGCGAGAGCTGCACGAGCTCCAGGGCCGCTTCGGCACGCTCGCGCTGCTCGGAGCGCTCTCCAAGCTTGCGCATGCGCAACGGAAACATCACGTTTTCCAGCACCGTGAGATGCGGAAGGAGCGCGTACGACTGGAACACCATCGCGATGTCACGCTGCTCGGGCGGCAACCGCGTCGAATCCGTCCCGCCGATGTGGATGGAGCCGCTCGTCGCTTCCTCGAGGCCGGCGATCATGCGCAGCAGCGTGGTCTTGCCGCACCCGCTGGGACCGAGCAGGCTGACGAATTCGCCTTGGTTGATCGAGAGGGAAACCCCCTTGATGACCTGCACGCCTCCGAAGGACTTGGTCACATTGTCCAGATGAACTGCTGTCATTTGATTACCCTGCCACTTTCTGGATGCCGAGCACGCGATCGATCACGAAGATCAGGAGGATCGTGAGCGCGATCATGAGCGTCGATACCGCTGCGATGGATGGATCGGGACTGAACTCCAACTGCGTGTAGATCTGGATCGGCAACGTCGTGATCTCCGGCGAACGAAGAAACAGGGAAACGATTGCTTCGTCGAACGAGATGTTGAATGCGAAGAAGGCCCCTGCGGCGATGCCTGGCAAGGCTTGCGGGATGACGACGTGGAAAATGGCCTTCCACGGTCCTGCCCCCATCGTGCGGGCGGCCTCTTCCAGGTACTTGTCCGAGGTCGAAAGAACGGCGAGCGACGTGCGGATCACGTAAGGCACGGCGACCACGGTATGACCCAGCCACAGCGCGTAGAAAGATGTCCGCCCGACGAGCGAAGTCCACAAGGTCAGGAGCCCCAGTGCAAAGATGATGCTCGGCAGGACCAAGGGCGAGAGGAACAGCGCCGACAGGGCCGGCGTTGCGGGGAGACGGCCGCGGTGCAGGGCGATCGCAGCGCCGGCTCCGATGACGGTGGCCGCAATGGTCACGAGCACGGCGAGCTTCAGGCTGGTCAGGGCGGCGCTCACATACACCGAAGAACTGAAAACCGCTTCGTACCAGCGCAAGCTGAACCCCTGCGGGGGGAAGGCCACGTAGTCCCCCGCGGTGAACGAGACACCGGCGACCACGAGCAGAGGACCGAGCACGAAGAGGAGGATCGCGGCGAGGTAGACGCCCGTCACCGCACGGATGGATCCGCGAGCAGACTCAACCATGGGCGGGCCTCGTTAGCTTGGCTTGAACGATCAGCAGCATGAGCACGCCGACGAGAAGGATGACGGATTGCGCGCCGGCGAAGTGCCAGTCCAGCGTCTTTGTCGCGGTCTCATAGATGGAACTTGCCAGAACCGGCAGCCGCGAGCCGCCAAGCAGGTTCGGGGTGATGAAGTAGCTGGCCGACAGGGTGAACACGAGCAGCGAGCCCGCGACGATGCCGGGAACGGCGAGCGGCAGCACGACCTGGCGCAGCGACTGCACGAAACTGCACCCCATGACCCTCGCCGCTTCTTCCAGGCGCGGATCGATGCGCTGCACGACACCGAGGATCGACAGCACCATGAAGGGAAACAGGACCTGCACCATGCCGGCCACGATCGCGGTCTCCGTGTGCATCAGCGTGTAGTTCCGGTTCACCATGCCCAGCGCCTTCAGTGCATCCGGCACCAGCCCGCCGCGTCCCAGGACGACCATCCATCCGAAGGTGCGTACGACCACGCTCGTCATCAGCGGCAGCGTGATGCAGACGATCAGCCACAGCCGCAGGCGGGGGCCGCTGCGGGCCATGATGTAGGCCAGCGGCGTGCCGGCGACGACACAGATCGCCGTGATCAGCAGCGAGAGCTTCACCGTTCGCCAGCCGATGCCGAGATAGAACGGGTCGGTCAGGAACCGGACGAGATGAGCGGACGTCCACGCACCGTCGGCATCGCGCACACCCAGCACCAGGATCCCTGCGGCCGGTATCAGGAAACCGAAGGCCAGCAGCAGCAAGCCCGGGGCGGCAAGGAGGACGTCGTTTCGTAAGCGGTTCATGGATGCTCTCTAGCCCGGGAGCTGCCGGAGGCCGTCGACCGGCCCCCGACAAAGTCCAAGGGCAGCGGTCCTACTTGGCGATGAGCTTCTTCCAGTCCTCGACCAGGCTGTTGCGAACCTTGTCGACGGCCACGGGATCGAACCGCACCAGGGAGCGCACGGCATCGCCGTAGACGACTTCGCTGGCGACGTCGGGGGTCAACTGCGTCTTCCTGTTGGTCGGCGAGTAGCGCATTTCCCGCGCGAAGGCAGCCTGCACTTCGGGGGAGAGTTCGAAGTCGATCAACTTCTTGGCCAGCGCCTGGTTGGGCCGGTTCGCGACCAGGTTCGCCGTGAAATACACGGCCGGCGCGCCCTCTTTCGGCATCATGAACTTCACCGGCTGACCGCTCTTGCGGATGATGTACGCGTAGTCCTGGGAGAACGGGGCGAGCCAGGCATCGTTCTGCGCGAAGTTCTGCTGAATCTCGGGCGTCGAGCTGATGATTACCGAGCGGTTCAGGAGTTCGCCCACTTTCTTCAGCCCGGGCTTGGTGTTCTCGATCGAGCCACCCGAGACCTGGTTCATCATCAGGAAGCCGAGCAGCCCGAAGGAATTCGAGAGATCGGTGAGGACGAGATGGTCGCCGTAGGCCTTGTCCCAGAGATCCATCCAGGAAGTCGGAGCCTTGGGAACCTTCTTTTCATTGAACAGCAGGCCGACGGCGGTCACCAGATGCACCGGCCCCTCGCCGCGCGCCATGCCTTCCGTCGCGAACGGGTAGAGATCCTTCCCGTTGGAGAGCTCGGCGGGTTTGATCGGCGCCAGCAGCCCTTCGCGGGCCGCGATGACTTCCTGGCCACCGGAGAAATGGACCACGTCGTACTGGGGGTTCGCCTTCTGCGCGCGCAACTGCGCCAGGGTGTCGGCGGAATAAACGGTGACGACCTTGATCTTGACGTTATTGGCCTTCTCGAAAGGCTCGAAGACCAGCTGCTTGTGCAGCTTCTCATAGGCACCACCCCATGAATTGACCACCAGAGTGGTCTCCTGCGCGAAAACACCCGCGGTCGCAACCATGAGCGCAGCCATTGCCGCTGCGCGGAAGATCTTCTTCATTGAAAACCCCTTTTCCTAAGAATCAGTGATGTGCGACGAAGCAAGACGTCGCGTCCGAACACAACTCCCTGAAAGCATCAATCGGGAATGACGGCCGTTCCGTCGATTTCGACCAACCACTCGGGGCGAGCCAACGCCGTCACGACCAGCCCTGTCGAAACCGGATGGACCCCCTTGATGTACTCCCCCATGACCCGGTAGACCGTCTCGCGGTGCCGGACATCGGTGATATAGACGACAACCTTCACCAGATGCTCCATCGCGCCGCCACACTCTTCGATCAGCTGCTTGATGTTCTGCATGACCTTGTGGGTCTGCTCGGCCGGGTCATGGCTTTCGATATTGCGAGCCGTATCGAGATCCTGCGGGCACTGGCCACGCAGGTAGACGGTCCGACCGCCCCGTGTCACGACAGCCTGGCAAAGATCGTTGTCGAGCTTTTGCTCGGGGTAAGTTTCTTTCGTATTGAAAGGACGGACTCGGGTATGTGCCATCGCGGTCTTTAAGGTGGAACGGTGTTAAAGGCGAATGGAAAAGATGTCGTTGACGGGGCGGTGAGGCGTGACGACTTCTCAGCAAGAAGAGTGCCGGAGACCTATCGCACGGCCGGGCCGGGCCGGATGCTTCCGTCGGCGAAGCGCTCGAACCGGTACGGCTCGAGCTCCTTCGCGTGAGCTCGGCCCAGAACCATGTCAGCAGTCAACCGTCCGGCAGCGGGGCCGATTCCGAAGCCGTGGCCGGAATACCCCGACGACAGGAACAGGCCCGGGATGGCGGCGATCGGAGAGATGACCGGAAGAGCGTCGGGCGTGACGTCGATGACCCCGGCCCACTGATGCGCCATCTTCGCGCCCTTGAACATGGGCAGCGCCGCCGTGGCAGCAGCGTGGCCGGTTCGAAGGTTCTCTTCATCGACCGACGGATCCCACGCGCGAACCGCCTCGAAGGGACTCGCCTCGTCATTCCTCCACGAGCGTTTCCAATGCACGCTCTTGAAGAACTCCCGCGAGAACCTCCGCTTCACGCCCGTATCGGAGGTGGCGAGATGGCGGAAATGCCACAGGAAACGGAAACTGGCGAGCGTGATGTCGTGGATTTCGCCGTGATTGGCCAGGACGTTGTAGCCGCCGTCGATCCTCTTGCGGGTGGTGAAACCAGAGCCCGTCAGCGATGCCGTGAGGGGAGTTGCTCCGGGTTCGGTGCATTGAGCCGAGGTGACCACGGACAATTGCGGAAACCGGATTCCGAGATTGCCGAGGAACTGGCTGCTCCAGGCTCCGCCGGCAACGACCACGGCCCCGCATCTCACGACACCTTTCTCGGTGACGACGGCGGAGACCTTTCCGGCTGCCGTCTCGATGCCCCTTACCGCATCGCCGAGCGAGATGACAGCGCCGGCTCGCTGCGCCGCCTTCGCGAAAGCAGGGGCAGCCAACTGCGGCTCGGCACAGCCGTCGGTTTCGGCATGGACGGCGCCGTACCAGGAGCGCGCCGCCATCGGCAGTAGTTCAGCCACCTGAGCGGAGTTGAGGACGCTGGCTTTCGCACCCAGGCCTTCGGCAGACTTCAGCCAGTTCGTATGCTTCGCGAACTGCTGCTCGTTCTCGCAGAGGTAGACGACCCCATTGCGCCGGAATCCGGCATCGGCACCCAGAAGTTCTTCGGACTGCCCCCAGATCTCCATGGCTTCCAGCATCAGCGGAAGTTCGCGAAGGTCACGGCCCAGGGTTCGGCACCAGCCCAGATTCCGACCGGACTGCTCTCCCGCGATGATTCCCTTCTCGCAGAGCATGACGGTGCAGCCCCGCTTCCTCAGATACAAAGCCGTCGCAGCTCCGACGATGCCACCACCGACGACGACGACATCCACCGCGCTCGGCCGATCGGTGCTTGACACCACGTGATCAACGAGCGGCATCATAGAAATTCATACTTCTTCGCGTTAGACATGAGATTGTTCGATTGACTCAGCATCCAGCAAAGCGAAGCTCACAGGTTCATGGGCGATTCCCGGGTCAGGTCAAGCTTGTGCGGCGCGATGACCTGGTCCACGTAGTGCTGCTGATACGGCTTGTAGAACTCCCAGAGCTTGCGCAGCTCCGTGATCGGCTCCTCTTTCCAGTCCACGCGCAAATCCACCAGCGGCCAGGAGTGCCGGTCTGCGATCAACAGCGCCGCAGCCATGATGGGCTTGGTTTCTCCGCCGGCGGCGAGACCGCCATCGATAGCGGCCAGCAGGCGCTCCGCGAAGGGGAGATCCGCCGCCGCCTCATAAGCCTCTACCACCCGCTGCGGCACATCCGCATTGGCCAGCAGATTGCCCGTGGAGACGCACTGGTTGCCGACGTAGCCCGCGTGGATGTTGTCGATGGCCGAGCCGTTGAAGAAGGCGACCCCACCTTCCCGATCGACGGCCGCGAACTGGCGCTCCTGCGGAAAGTCGTTGCTGCTGGCCAGCAGGTTCACCGTTTCGCGAGCTGAGAAGCCTTGCGTCAGGAGATCAAGGCCGATTGGGCCGGAGCGCGTGTCGGTTCGATGCTGGCACGTCACCGCGCCAACGCCGGCGCGAACCCAGGGACAGCGGTTGCCTACTGCCACCGCCGTCGTGGCGATGCTGATGCCAAACATCCCCGTTTTGGGATCCCGGGCTGCGAGAGAGAAAGTCATGTTGGTCCACCTACTTCGCTTGTGCTGCCAAAAATTGTACCGCTACAAAATTATTGCGCTACAAAAATTTTCGTCAAGAGGAGGACCTCTAGACCGAATCGCGCAAGGCTAGGGCGTAGCCCACGTCGCGCACGCGCTCGCGCGGCGCATCGCCGGCGAGTTTTTCCACCAGCATGTCCGCCGCGGCCACGCCCATCTCGTAGCCGGGCGTCGAAACTGTCGTGAGCTTGGGCGTCAGCTCCGAGGCGATTTCGTAATCGCCGTACCCGGCGATGCCCAGCCGGCCCGGCACGGACCAACGGCGACGTGCGCACTCGAAGATGGCTCCGGCCGCCAGGATGTCGGTGGCGCAAAACAGTCCGTCTAGCTTGGGCTCCTTCGCCAGCAGCGCTTCGAGCGCGAGCCGTCCTGCCGCAAAGCCGGCCGACTGGTCCGCATAGGCCAGCAGGTCGGTTCGCAGGCCTGCGGCTTTCATGGCGTCTTGGAACCCGCGCTGCCGCTCGTGGAAGCGATCGGCCATTGGTGGATTGAAGCCTGCGAACCCGATTCGGCGGTAGCCGCGCTCGACCATCAGTGCCACCATCTCGCGCGCGGCGTCGTACAACGAAAAGCCCACGCCCATGTCGACGAACGGGCCCCGCAGGCTCCAGGTTTCCACCACCGGCAGGCCCGAGCTCCTGAGCAGACCAACGGTGGCCGGGTCATGCTCCACGCCGGTGAGCACGATGCCGTCCACGCGGCGCTCGATGAACGTGCGCACGGAGGCTTCTTCGCGCTCCGGCGTGGTGGCGACGGCCAACATCAATTGGTAATCCAGCACGTGCAGCCGATCCTGCAGGCCCTGGAGGGTCTGCGCGAAGTTGGAGTTCTGCAGCGAGGGCACTAGGACACCGATCACCTGGCTTCGACCGGAGGCGAGGCCGCCGGCCACCAGATTGCGGACGTAGCCCAGCTTTTTCGCGGCAGCCGTGACTTTGGCCAGTGTTTCCGGATGGACCCGCGACGTTGCCCGGAAGCAGTTGGAGACCGTCATCGGCGCGACACCGGCCAGCTTCGCGACGTCGCTCATCGTGACCCGCCGCGGCCCATCGCCATTGCCTCCGCGCGCGGCCGGCTTCGGCGCGGCAGAAGTCTTCCGCGGCCCGGCCATCAGGATTGCCCGCCGGCAACGAGTCCGACCCGCCTGTCCAGCCGCAGCCAGTGCGCCAGCGGCCCGTACGGGCTGTGCGGGTTCAGGAAAGGTGCGTCGGAACGAGGCATCTCGAGGACGGTCAACATGTCGATGAAAATTCTCCTGCCACGCGCGAGCGCGGCACGTGGACGGGCCGGAAAGACATCACAGCAGATGGCTGAGCCCTTGCTGCAGCGGGATTGTCGCGCAACAATCGGGCTTCCGCCAGTGTGCTTGTAGCGCAACACTTCGAGAGCTCCGGCTTCCGAGCCTAAGGCGGGTCGCGGCACGCCTCCCCAATCGATCGGCACATGATCAAACTATCCTCATCAGCCAGCGTCGCGCTGCTGGAATCGCTCATCTCCTTTCCGTCGGTGTCGCGCCAGCCGAACATCGGCCTGATCCACGCCGTCCGCGACATCCTCGCGGACGCGGGTATCGAGGCGCTCCTCGCGCCCGACCCCGACGACTCGAGTAGGACCAACCTGTTTGCCTCGGTCGGGCCGGCCGACGTGCCTGGCGTCCTGCTGTCGGGCCACACCGACGTGGTCCCGGTGGAGGGGCAGCCCTGGACGTCGGACCCGTTCGAAGCGACGCGCCGGGACGGCCGGATTTACGGCCGCGGCGCCGCTGACATGAAGGGGTTCGTCGCCTGTGCCGTCACCGCCATGCTGGCCGCGGCTCGCCGGCCGTTGAAGCGGCCACTGCAGATCGCCCTCTCCTTCGATGAGGAGATCGGCTGCGTGGGCGTTCGCCATCTGCTGCGGAAGCTAGAGGGCACGCTCGTGCCGCCGCACCTGTGCATCGTGGGGGAGCCGACCCTGATGCGCATCGGCACCGGCCACAAGGGCAAGGCCGCCTACCGCGCGCTGTGCTGTGGCCAGGCAGGTCACTCGGGGCTGGCGCCCAGGTTCTCCAACGCGGTGCACATGGCCACCGACCTGGTCGCCTCGGTGCGGGACGTGCAGCGCGAGTTGTCGCAGACCGGCCCGCGCGAGGAAGGCTACGGCGTGCCGTACACCACCGTTCATGTGGGCACGATCCATGGCGGCCGAGCATTGAACATTGTTCCCAGCGAGTGTGAGGTCAGCTTCGAGATCCGCAACGTCTCGCAGGACAGCCCCGAGCAGATCCTCGCTCGAATTCTTCAACGCCTGGCCGAACGCGTGAAGCAGGAGGCGCTGCATCCGGATGCTCCCTTGCCGCAGATCGAGTTGACCAACAGCTATCCCAGCCTGAGCACTCCCGAGGATTCGCCCGGGGTCGGGCTTCTGGCCTCCCTGCTCCCTGCGGGTACGCCGTGCACCAAGGTTGACTATGGCTCGGAAGGCGGGCTGTTCAAACGAAGCTGGAGCGACACGCCCGTGATCGTGTGCGGGCCGGGCAGCATCGAGGTCGCGCACAAGGCCGACGAGTACGTGGAGCTGGCACAACTCGAAGCCTGCGACCGGATGCTCGCCGGCCTAGTCGACTTCCTCTGCCGCTGAAGCTCACTGCGCGCCGCATGCACGTGGCGTCCAGCGTTCGTTCGGTGGCGGGGGCTGAAAGAGCGGGCGCCAGCCGGACGTCCGCTAATGGCCGAGGCTGTGTGAAAACGCCCTAAGCCCGTAGACTGCGCCAACTCGCGCTGGAGGGGCCGATGGGGCGCTACGTTGAGGGGCGGGACCGGCATCAGGTGACATTGCTGCCGGAGTGTCTGGAGG
>JAEWBU010000412.1 GCA_023390985.1 Pseudomonadota bacterium | reverse complement strand
CGCGCATCCGACCGAGCCCAACCAGGCCTTGACTGCTTTCATTTCGCTCCCCTCATGAGTTCCGTTGCGGTGGAACCATTCTTGGAAGCCGGACCGCAATCAGGTTGCTCAACTTGCCAAACTCGTTCGCAAAGGTGAACAGGAAGGGCCTCGATGGCTCCTTCGGACCAGGCCGAAGCCCGGCCGTTTCGTAACTTTCTGCTGAGCCAGGACGCGCGGTGGGCGCGTAGCTCGTCTGTTCGGTACCACGGCTGAGCCACCGTCCGACACCGCATCGGCCGTGAGCGCCCGTCCAGGCGTGAATTCCTTCACACGCCGCCAAGCTCATCTTCGGTTACGGCTGTACTCGATCTCCTACGAGTCCGTCGGAGACGTCCTACTAGAGTCGCGCCTCCTGCTGAGGTTGTCGGCTCTTCATCGATCGCGACCCAGCTCTTCATTGATCGGGCTGAACAAGCCCCCTCCATGGGTCGCTGAACATTAAAAGACGTCTCTTCCTCTCCGGCACCGGTGCCGCCACCCTGACCGCGCTCACGGGCTGCGGCGGCGGCGGCGGCGCTGCCGCCACCCTCGGCGCGGACGGCAGCATCGTGACCGGCGTGCTGACCGACCTGCCCCCCGCGCCCGTGCCCGGCCCCGGCCCCGGCGCCGCTCCCGCTCCCGCTCCCGCTCCCGCGCCCGCCCCGGGATCGGGCTCCGGCCTGCCCGCCAAGGTGCTGGGCACCTACTACACGGCCTGGGACGCCGGCAGCTACGCGATCGATTCGGTGCCGACCGAGTTCAACGTGATCTACCTGTTCCACTGCAAGCCGAACGGCAACGCGGTGAACGGCAGCTGGAACAACGTGGGCAACGGCTCGTTCAAGTTCGAGCACTTCGGCGAGGTCACGCCGTCGCGGGTGCAGCGCTGCCGCGGCCGCGGCCAGCGGGTGATCCTCACCGTCGGCGGCGCCTCGGCCGGCTTCAACTTCGACACGCGTGCGAAGAGCCAGAACTTCGTGGCCTCGTTCCGCGGCCTGTACGACACCTTCGGCGGCGTGGACGGCTGCGACTTCAACAACTTCGAGGCCAACATCGGCTCTTCGCAGGCCGAGATGATCTGGATCGCGCAGCAGCTCAAGTCGCTGTACGGCGCCGACTTCGCGATCACCGCACCGCCCCAGCCCAACTCGCCGGAGGACCGCGCGATGCTCAAGGCCATGGCCGACGCCGGCGCCCTGAGCTGGGCCGCCCCGCAGTACTACGACTGGTCGGGCTTCAACGCCCCCGGCTTCATCAGCAACCGCACCAACGACTGGGTGCGCGACCTGGGCGCCGACAAGGTGATGCTCGGCCTGGCCGCGAACTACTCGAACGGCCCGTCGCTGGCGGACTGCATCCGCGAGTGGGATGCGGTGAAGGCCGCGTACCCGGACATCCGCGGCATGTTCTGCTGGAACGCGCTGCTGAACTCGAATGGCGGCAACAACTGGGGCCGGACCATGAAGGCCCGGCTGTAAACCGCCTTGGGCGCGTGGGTCAGCGCGGGATCGCGCTCATCCACATGCCCATGCGCTCCATCACGCCGGCGCCCGCGACGCCGCGCATGAGCGTCATCCCGGTCATGTGCAGCATCGCGCGCACCTGGTGCCGCACCCACTCCGGGCTGCCGGTGAGCGACGCGAGCTTCGACGGGTCGCCCTTGATCAGGAAGAAGCCGTGCACGTCGCCCGAGTGCGGTTCCAGCAGCACCGGCTCGTACGACTCGATGGCGCCCTGCTCCTTCTGCGCCTGCAGGTACTGAAGGAATTCCTGGAAGTGCTGGCCGCTCAGCGACTCGCGGCCCGGGATCGACTGCTTCCAGCCGAACACGATCACGTTGTTGCCCATTCCCGTCTCCTGTGGCGCCACCCTGGCGCGGCGACCGGTGTAGCGCCGGCGTCCGAGTGGATGCAACCGCGGCCGCGGACCTGGGGCCGCCGGCGGCCCCCCAGAACTGGGGAGCCTCGAAACATCTGCACGGCGCACCGCCGGCCTCTGCCGAGGGACCGCGCCCGCGTGTCGCGCGAACAGGCGGTGCCGCCTGTTGCCGTGCGGTCGCGGAGAGATCCGATGCGTGCCGCATTAGATTGAAGCACCTCGTTTCCGGGAGAAGACCCATGGCCCCGACCGCGTCAGCGCTCGCCCTCGCATCGGTTTTTTTCATGGCGACGGCCAGCCCGTCGGCAGGCGCAAGCGAGCACGGCGGCCTGGCAAAACCCGAGCTGATCCGCCGCGAGATCGTGCAGGGCATGCCCCAGGGCGACATCCAGGAGATCCGGGTGCTCACCGCGACGTTCCAGCCGGGCGACCGCACGGTGTTCCACACGCACCGATCGCCGGTGACCGTGTACGTGCTGGAAGGCCAGTTCACGCTCGAGCTGGAGGGCCGGCCCCCGGTGACGGTGCGCGCGGGCGAGGCCTACGTGGAGCCGCCGCACGTGCGCATGACCGGCTTCAACCGCAGCGGCAACCAGCCGCTGAAGGTGCTGATCTTCTACGTGAGCGATCCCGGCACGCCGTTCCTGGACGAATCCCGCTGAGTCAGCGTTCGCGCCGCAGCAGGAAGAAGAACGGCTGCGCCATCCCCTTGCCGTCCATCAGGCCGAGCACGGTCTGCGCATCCATCCGGCGGAACACGTCCTGCACCGGGATGTCGTCGTAGAGCATCGCCGCCGAGGTGCGGCCGCGGAAACCCATCATGCGCAGCCGGGCGCGCGAGCCGCGCGTGGCCAGCAAGGGCAGGAGCATGCGCACGCCGCGGGCGACCGCGCCGGACTTCAGCGCCGGCCAGCGCTCGAGCAGCGGCATGCACCGCCAAGGCAGCGCGGGCCGAACCGCGAAGGTCCGGTCGCCGCTGCCGAACAGCAGCGGATGAACGTGCTCCTCGCTGTCGAACCGCTTGCCGTGCCAGCCGTACGCCTCCAACGCGCCATCGAGCGGATGGCCGGTCGGGAACCCGCGCCCCGACCACGCGCCCAGCATGAAGCCGGTGTCGACCTCGTCCAGCGAATCGAACAGTTGCAGCGCGTCGTCCGTACGCATCGCAAGGATGCTAGGGCTAAGTAAACTGGGATTTCGTCCTCGAGGACCGCGCTGGGAGGCGGGCGCCCATGAGCTCACGGCTTTCGCTGCTGCTGGTTGCCGCCGCGGCCCTGGTGTCCGGTTGCGGCGGCGGCATCGTCATCGGCGGCGCCATCGGCTGCGACAATGAAATGGCCGCCGTCACCGGCCGGCTGGGGTTCCCGGAACGCGAGGAGCAGCGCATCCAGGGCGGCCTGCACATCCACACCTTCTTCTTCGTGCGCACCGGTGTCGCCATCGCCTTCACCTGGGGCGACGACCTGGTGTGCGACCAGCGCGAGTTTAGGATCGGCGCATGACCCGCCTCCAGGACCTCGAAACCCCCGCCGCGCTCGTCGACACGCGGCGCATGCAGCACAACATCGCCCGCATGCAGCGGCGCATGGACGAACTGGGCGTGAAGTTCCGCCCGCACGTGAAGACCTCCAAGTGCCTGCCCGTCGTGCAGGCGCAGATCGCGGCCGGCGCGCGCGGCATCACGGTGTCCACGCTGAAGGAGGCCGAGCAGTTCTTCGCCGCGGGCGTCACCGACATCCTCTACGCCGTCGGCATCGTTCCCGCCAAGCTGCCCCACGTGCTCGAGCTGCGGCGGCGCGGCTGCGACCTGAAGATCATCACGGACAGCGTGACCGCTGCGCAGGCCATCGCCGAGTTCAGCAGGCAGCACGGAGAAGCTCTGGAAACCTGGATCGAGATCGACGTGGACGGCCACCGCTCGGGCATCCCGCCCGAAGGCGCTTCCCTGATCGAAGTGGGGCGCGCGCTGCACGAAGGCGGCGCACGGCTCGGCGGCGTGATGGCGCATGCCGGCTCCAGCTACGAGTTCGATGAGCCCGAGGCGCTGCGCAAGGTCGCCGAGCAGGAGCGCCGCGGCACCGTGCGGGCGGCCGAGCGGCTGCGCGAAGCGGGCCTGCCCTGCCCCGTGGTCAGCGTCGGCTCGACCCCCACCGCGTTGTCCGCGCAGGACCTGCAGGGCGTCACCGAAGTGCGCGCGGGCGTCTACGTGTTCTTCGACCTGGTGATGCGCAACGTCGGCGTGTGCACCGAGCAGGACATCGCGCTCTCGGTGCTCACCACCGTCATCGGCCACCAGGAGGACAAGGGCTGGGCCATCGTGGACGCCGGCTGGATGGCCATGAGCCGCGACCGCGGCACGCAGAAGCAGAAGCGCGATTTCTTCTATGGCCAGGTGTGCACCGAGGACGGCGAGCCGCTCGCGGGCTATGTCCTGGGCAGCGCGAACCAGGAGCACGGCATCCTGTGCCGCGCCGAAGGCACGGACCGCGAGATCGCAGCACGCTTCCCGGTCGGCACCCGGCTGCGCATCCTGCCCAACCACGCCTGCGCCACCGGCGCGCAGTTCCCCGAGTACCACGCCGTGGGCGCGAGCGGCGATCTCGAGACCTGGCCGCGCTTCTACGGGTGGTGACCTGATGCCCACTTCCATCCAGCCTGAAGGCAACGCCCGCCCGGGCGGCCACTACTCCCACGGCACCGTGGCGAACGGCTTCGTGTTCGTGTCCGGCCAGCTGCCCGTCACCCGCACGGGCGAGAAGCTCACGGACGCCTCCTTCGCCGACCAGGCGCGGCAGGTGCTCGCCAACGTCGAGGCCGTGCTGAAGGCGGCCGGCAGCGGCATCGATCGCCTGGTGCAGGTGCGCGTCTACGTGGACAGCGTGGAGAACTGGCCCGAGTTCGACCGGATCTATTCACAGTGGGCCGGCGACAGCCGCCCGAGCCGCGCGGTGGTGCCGACGGGTGCGCTGCACTACGGGTTCAAGGTCGAAGCGGAAGCGGTGGCGGTCGTCGGGACCTGACCGTCCGGCGGCGCGTGGAAGAATCGCGCCCCATGCCCAAGACCTCCGACCTCTGCGATGCCTGCGCCGCCGCCCAGGCATGCGAACTTTTCTTCACCGCCTACGGCCGCAGGACGGCCTTCGCGGGCGACATCCGCACCTTCCGCTTCGGCGGCGGCCTGAAGGCGCTGCGCGACCTGGTCAACGAACCCGGCCACGGCCAGGTGCTGGTGATCGATGGCGGGGGCATGAACACACGCGCGCTGTTCGGCGACGTGATGGCCGGGCTGGCCATCCGCAACGGCTGGGCCGGTGTCGTGGTGAACGGCGCCGTCCGCGATCGCGCCGAGATCGACGCCATGGACATCGGCGTCAAGGCACTGGGCACGGTGCCGCGACGCGCCGAGCCCGCAGGCGCCGGCGAGCGCGACGTGCCGGTGTCGTTCGGCGGCGTCACGTTCACGCCGGGGCTTCGGCTGGTCGCGGACGAAGACGGCGTCATCGTGCTGCCGGCCGGCACGACCGAGGCCGGCATCGACGTCGGCGACGCGCTCGCCGCGACGGCCGGCTACGTGGCCGGTCGCTGAGTCCCGGCAACGGCAAGTTCCTCTTCGCGGCTCCGGCCGTTCCATGTACGATCGCTGAAACTGGTTTCAGAAAACCATGCCCAGCAAGCCCACGAGTCCCGCCCTGACCGCCTTCAGTCCGCGCATCACGATCGCCGACGTCGCCGAGAAGGCCGGGGTGTCCAAGGCCACGGTGTCGCGGTTCCTCAACCGCCGCGACGAGCTGCTGACGCCCGAGATCGCCACCCGGGTCGAGACCGCCATCGCCGCGCTGGGCTACACGCCCAGCCCGATGGCGCAGGCGCTCAAGCGGGGGCGCTCGCGTCTCGTGGGCCTGGTCGTGGCCGACGTCACCAACCCGTTCTCGGTGGCGGTGCTGCGCGGCGCGGAGAAGGCCTGCCAGGACGCCGGCTACCGCCTGATGCTGTTCAACCTCGGCGACGACTGGCACCTCGAGCGCGACGCCATCGAGATGCTGGCCTCCTACCAGGTCGAAGGGATGATCCTCAACACCCTGGGGCGCGACGAGGGCGCAGCCGCCGCGGCCGCCCGGCAGGGCCGCCCCGTCGTGCTGGTCGACCGCCGCCACGCCAACATGCAGGCGGACTTCGTCTCCATCGACAACCAGGGCGCGGTGCGCATGGCCGCCGCCCACCTGCTGGAGCACGGCTGGGACGACCTGCTGTTCGTCACCGAGCCGGTCGCCGGCGTCAGCTCGCGCGAGGAGCGCGCGGCGGCGTTCCGGGCCTTCGTGGCCGCGCATCCGCAGGCGTCGGGCCGCAGCTTCGAATCGACGGCGACCGGCGCCGCGGCCCTGGCCGGCGAAATGCAGGAAC
>JAEWBU010000356.1 GCA_023390985.1 Pseudomonadota bacterium | reverse complement strand
GAAGCGACCTACGCGCCCGCGGCGCCGACGGCGCTGCTGCCGGGCGAGGCGCTGCACGCGCAGGCCCGGCGCGAACGCTGGTGGATCGCGAGCTACTCGCGCCTGCTGGCGGGGCCGGCGGGCGCATCGGCGCCGCAGTCCGCGCAGGAGGCGAACTACCTGGAGGAGGAAGCGAGCAAGCCGGTCGCGCGCGCCGCGGCCACGCCTGCCCAAGGCGGGATGCATGCGTTCCCGCGCGGCGCGGCGGCGGGCACGTTCCTGCACGACCTGCTGGAGTGGGCCGGGCGTGAAGGATTCGCCGCGGTGGCGGCCGCGCCGTCCGACTGGCAGGCGCAGATCGCGCGCCGCTCGCGGCCCGCCCCCTGGGCCGCTCAGGAGGAAGTGCTGCGCGAGTGGTTCGGCGCCTGGTTGCACGCGCCCATGGAGCTGTCGGCGCTGGTGCCCGGCGCCGCGCCGGTCGCGCCGGCCGGGTTGCGTTCGTACCAGGCCGAGATGGAGTTCTGGATCGGAGCCCAGGCCGTGGACGCGTCGGCGCTGGATGCGCTGGTGACTCGCCACACGCTCGGCGCGCAGGCGCGGCCGCCGCTCGCGCCGCAGCAGCTCAACGGCATGCTCAAGGGCTTCATCGACCTCGTGTTCGAGCACGAGGGACGCTACTACGTGGCGGACTACAAATCGAACTGGCTGGGCCCGAACGACGCGGCCTACACCGCGCATGCGATGCGCGAAGAGGTGCTGCGGCACCGCTACGAGCTGCAGTACGCGCTGTACCTGTTCGCGCTGCATCGCCTGCTGCGCGCGCGCCTGCCCGACTACGACTACGACAGGCACGTGGGCGGCGCGGTGTACGTGTTCCTGCGCGGCGCTTCCGCCGATGGGCACGGGCTGCACCTGGAGCGACCGCCGCGCGCGCTGGTCGAGGCGATGGACCGGCTCTTCGCGGGCCAGGACGCGGAGGCCTCGGCATGAGCCACCGTGTCATTCCCGCGAAGGCGGGAATCCAGCGCGTCCGCCCTCAGCGGACTTCGATGGAAGCACTGGATCCCCGCCTTCGCGGGGATGACGAAGGGCGGGAGGATGCCCGATGAGCGAAGTATTGGCCGCGCTGCGCGCCTGGGTCGACGCGGGCTGGCTGCGCGAGGTGGACCATGCGTTCGCGGGCTTCCTCGCTTGGGAAGCGCCGCATGCGCCCGCGCGCGGCGTGCTGGCGGCCGCGTTGGCCAGCCATCAACTCGGCCGCGGCCATGTGTGCCTGGACCTGGCTGCGCTGGCCGCGGATGCGAAGGAAACGCTCGCGCTGCCGCCCGACGATGAGGAGGACGTTCCTGAGGCCGCGCACGCGCTGCTGCGCGACGTCGCGGCGACGCCGCTGGCGGATTGGCTCGCGGCCCTGGGGGACGAGCGACTGGTGGGCACGGGGGAGGGCGCCACGCCGCTGGTGCTGGCCGGCACGCGCCTCTATCTGCGCCGGTACTGGCAGCACGAGCGGTCGGTGCGGCGTGCCATCGAGGTTCGGCTGGCGCAGCATGAAGACGGCCCGCCGCTCGAGCGGCTGCGTCCGGCGCTGGACCTGCTCTTCAAGGGCGACGACCAAGGGCCTGACTGGCAGAAGGTCGCTTGCGCGCTGGCCGTGCGCTCGCGCTTCGCCGTCGTGACCGGTGGGCCCGGCACGGGCAAAACCACGACGGTGGTGAAGCTGCTCGCGCTGCTGCAGCACCTGGCACCGGCGCGGCGCCTGCGCATCCGGCTCGCGGCGCCCACCGGCAAGGCGGCCGCGCGGCTGAACGAATCGATCGCCAGCGCGGTGGATCGCCTGCCGCTCGTGGAGCTCGGCGCGCCGCAGCTGCTGCGCGCGGCCATTCCTTCACGCGTGGAGACCGTCCACCGCTTGCTGGGCGGATCACCGCTGCGCGGCGGATTCCGCCACGACGAGCACCATCCGCTGCCGCTCGACGTGCTGGTGCTCGACGAAGCTTCGATGGTCGGCCTCGAGGCGATGGCGGCGCTGGTGGCCGCGCTGCCCGCGCACGCGCGGCTGGTGCTGCTGGGCGACAAGGACCAGCTCGCTTCGGTCGAGGCCGGCGGCCTGCTGGGCGAGCTGTGCCGGCGCGCGGACGGCGGGCACTTCCTGCCCGCGACGGCGCGCTGGGTGCAGGAGGCCACGGGCGAGGGCGTGCCCGCGGAGCTGGTCGACGCGGCCGGCGAGCCGCTCGACCAGGCGGTGGTGAAGCTGCGCCGCAGCCACCGCTTCGATGCGAAGAGCGGCATCGGCCGTCTCGCGGAAGCGGTGAACGCCGGCGACGTGCCGCGCGTGAGGCAACTTCGCGAGCAGGGCAGCGGTGGCGTGTCCTGGCGCGAACTGGCCACCGACGCGGCGCTGCGGCCGCTGGTGCTGGACGGTGGCGCGGAAGACGGCCGCGCCGGACTGCGGAGTTACCTCCAGGTCGTGAGCGGAGAGCGGCCGCCCGCGGATTCCGACATGGCCGCTTTCGACTCGTGGGCGGCGCGCGTTCTCACCGCGTACTCACGCTTCCAGCTGCTGTGCGCGGTGCGTCGTGGCCCGCACGGCGTCGAGCGGATGAACGAACGGGTGGCGCAGCTGCTGCACCGCGAAGGGCTGATTGCGGAGTCGAAGGGCTGGTACGACGGGCGGCCGGTGATGGTCACCGGCAACGACTACTCGCTCGGCCTGATGAACGGCGACGTGGGCGTGGCGCTCGAAATCCGGGGCCCGGACGGCCGGCCGGCGCTGCGCGTGGCTTTCCCTTCGGGCGAAGGCGGCGTGCGGTGGGTGCTGCCCAGCCGGCTGCTTTCGGTGGAGACGGTGTTCGCGATGACCGTGCACAAGTCGCAGGGCTCGGAGTTCGAGCACGTGGCGCTGCTGCTGCCGGAGCGGGATTCGCGCGTGCTCACCCGCGAGCTGGTCTACACCGGCATCACGCGCGCGCGCCGCTGGTTCACCGTGGCGGGGTCGGCCGCGCTGCTGGAAGAGGCGGTGCTGCGGCCGACGCGGCGCAGCGGCGGGTTGCTGCTGCACTGATCTGATCGGGCGAAAAAAAAAAGGGCCGCGCGAACGCGGCCCAAAGTCCACCGGACCGAATTCAGACGAAGAGACTCACGAGCTTGGATCGCGAGGGGACCCCGAAGACCACGAACAGCCCCGAGATGTAGTTCTTCACGGTGCCCAGCTTCAGTCCGGTGGCACCCACGATCTCCTGGTTGGTCTTGCCCTGGAGCACCAGGTTGAGGATCTCGATCTCGCGCGGCGACAGCGAGGTGGCCGCCGAAGGCGAGCCGCGGCGCGAACTTCCGTTCGATGCATGCACGTCCCGCACCGGCTTGCCGTAGCTGCCGGGGTCGACCAGTTCGGTGAGCGTGGCGGTGAGGAGCGAGGGGTCCGACCCCTTGGGCAGGAACTTCTCGGCCCCCAGCACGCAGGCTTCGGCCGCCACCGCGTCGTCGAACGCGCCGGACAGCACCACGATGCGGCTGCGCGGGAAGCGGCGCTTGAGCATCTGGATGGCCGCGAAGCCCTTGCTGTCCGGCAGGTTGAGGTCGAGCAGCACGAGGTCGATGGAGTCCTCGTGGCGCTCGTACAGGCTCAGCGCGGCGGCCAGCGAAGTGGCTTCGAGCACCTGCAGGTCCTTGGAGACGGTGGCGCACAGGCTCACGACGGACATGCGCACGAGGGCGTGGTCGTCCACCAGGAGGATGCGACGCGGCGTCGACGGGTCGCGGGCCGGCGGTTGCGGCCGCGAAGGATCGGTGTCGAAGGGACGGGACGGGCTGAGCATGTGACGGGCCTCCTCTCAGGCTTGTGCGGAAACGGGGGTGACGCGCGCGGCGAGACGTTTCACCGCGGGGCTGTGGGGACGGCGCGCGGCACGTTCCGCGATGAAGGCGCCGGCGAGCGATTGCTGGCCGCACCGGAGGGCGGCTTCGATCATGGTCAGGTCGATCAGGTCGCGCTGCGCGTGGCTGCCGCCGAAGCGGTGCGCGTAGTGCTGCAGGGGCCGCAGCAGGTCCAGCGCTTCACCGGCGCGCCCGGCGCCGAACGCCAGGATGGCCTGCGCGGCGTCCAGGCCGCATTCCTTGGCGAAGAGGGCCGAGTCGCCCGAGCCGACGCTGGCGATCTTGAGCGAGTGCAGCGTCTCCTTCTGCGCGCGCTCGCGGCCGGCGCCGACGAAGGCCATCATCGCGTGCCACGAGTTGAAGGCGTAGTCGCTGGTCGAGCCCACGGCTTGCCACTTGTCCGCGACCGGCTGCCAGCGGTCGCCGACGTCCACGCCCAGCAGGTGCAGCCGCCAGAGCAGCGCCGACGCGTCCACCAGGTCGAGGATCACCTGCGACTGGCTGCCGAAGATCGGGCCGTCGAACAGGCGCAGCACCTCGTCGACGTTGCCCTGCTCGAGGTTGAACAGCGCCAGGTGCCACCAGTTGTGCACCTGGAAGAAGCTCTCCGGCGACCAGCTGTCGGCGCCGTTGGCCAGCCAGCTGATGCCGTCGGCGGTGCGGTTCTGCATCTCCATCACGTGGGCGACCGCATGCCAGCCCCAGCCGTCGCGCGGCTCCAGCTCCACGGCCTTGCAGCCGTACTTCTCGGCCTGCGCGTAGTCGCCGGTTTCCTCCAGGCCGAAGGCGTACAGGCCGAGCACCGCGTGGTAGCCGGGGATGGAAGGACTCCAGTGGGGGAGCACGCGGGCGATGCGGTCGCGCAGCATGCGCGAGTCGCCGACCAGGAAGTCGATGAGCTGTCCGACCTGCAAGGCCAGGACGTCGGTCGGGTGGTCGGCGGTCACTTCCTCCAGCACGCGGCCGGCGGCGCGCCAGCGGCCTTCGCTCACCAGCTCGATGGCGCGGAAGTGGCGGCGCTCGCGGAAAGTCATCTTGAGGTTGCGGGCCGCCCGCATGCACTCCTGGGCGACGGGCAGGCCGGACGGCTCGGTGCCCACCAGGTGCAGCCAGGCCTTGAGGGCATGGGCCATGGGCATGTCGGGGCTGGCCTTCAGCGCCTGGTCGACGCTGCCGACGGGATCGCCCGTGTAGCACCGCAGCTGGTGGCCGGCCGCCTCGTAGTGGGTGAGTGCTTCGGCGTTCGCCGCCGTAAGGGCCAGGCCCGAGGAATCTTGAACTTCCATCTTCAAACTCCAGTCAGAATCAGTGACGAAAGTTTGCCGCCCAACCGGGGGTGACTGCTAAAGTGATACGTGCAACAAGCACGTCAAACATGCCAGACGCCCGCCGCCAAGCCTTTACGGTCGCCCTGATCGGCACTCCCGCAACGACGGCCGGCACGGTGCTCGGTTTCCTCGACCTGCTGGCGGCCACGCGCCGCGACTGGCAGTTGATGCACGGCGGCCCGATGGTCGATTCCCCGTTCCGACCGCTCGTGGTCACCCGCGACGGGCAGCCCCTGGTCGCCGCGAACGGCGTGCGCCTCACGCCCGACGCCGGCTTCGAGGCCTGCCCCCGGCCCGACATCGTGGCCGTCACCGACCTGCTCGAGATGCCCGGCACCGACGTCGGCGAGCGCTACGGCCCCGAGCTGGATTACCTGCGCCAGGCCTGGGACCACGGGGCGACGCTGTGCTCCAGCTGTTCCGGGGCCCTGCTGCTCGCCGGCACCGGCCTGCTGGACGGCTACGAAGGCACTTCGCACTGGGCCTACTGCGACTCGCTCTCGCGCGACCACCCGCGCACGCGCTGGGCCGCCGAGCGCTCGCTCGTGGTGACCGGCCCCGACCGGCGCCTGATGCTGGCCGGCAGCGGCATCGCCTGGTACATGCTCGCGCTCGCGGTGATCGCGCGGTTCGCCTCGCCGCAGGACGCGATGCGGGTGGCGCGCGTGTACCTGCTGGGCAGCAGCGACGTCAGCGCGGTCGCCTACTCGTCGCTGGTCCGGGGACCCAAGGTCGCCCAGGACACGGTGGTGGCCCGCTGCCAGGTCTGGGCCGCGTCCAACTACCGCACCGAATCGCCCGTGTCGCGGCTGGTGGCGCTGGCGGGCCTGCCGGAGCGCACGTTCAAGCGCAGGTTCACGGAGGCGACGGGCATGAGCCCGCTCGAGTACATCCACACGCTCCGGCTCGAGGAGGCCAAGCAGCTGCTGGAGTCGAGCGACATGCCGGTCGAGGCAGTGGCCACCGAGGTGGGCTACCAGGACGCCAGCTTCTTCAACCGCCTGTTCCGGCGCATGGTGCAGCTCACGCCGGCCCAGTACCGCCGCCGTTTCGGCGAGTTGAGCCAGCAGCTGCGCCGCATCGCCGAAGTGCCGGCGGCCCCCGCGGATCAGCTGCCGATGCGGTCCTCAGCCGCCTCGCGCCCGGGCTCGCTCGGCCCCTATTGAGCCGGGCTCCGGCCTAAGATCAGGCAGCGGGCGGTCCCGCGAATGGAGCCAACGATGACCCTGGATCAATACAACGAAGCCGTGAAGCAGATCCTGGCCGAGCAGCAGAAGATCGCGCAGTCCACCGCGCAACTCGCCATGTCGGGCCAGGCCAGCCCCACCAATCCCGAGTTCACGAAGATCATGAGCAGCCAGTGGTCGCTGGTGCAGCAGATGGCCAAGCTCAACACCGACCTGATGATGGGGATCATGTCCCCGAAGAAGTGAAGCGCCCGCGGGCCTCCGCTCAGCCGTTCAGGACGGCCTGCGGCACGACGTAGCTGGCGGGCCGCCCGCGGCGGATCAGCAGGTTCTTCACCTCCCACTGCTCGGCGGGCTCCAGCTCTCGCAGGAAACGGATGTCGCCGCCGCTTTGCGCCGCGATCGGCACGCCGCCTTCGAACAGCACGCGGTTGCCCGGCAGGCGCGCCAGCTTCTCGCCGGGCGTGAGGATGCCGGCCAGGTTCAGCGGATCGACCGCCGAGATCGCCACGCGCTCGCGGCCGGGCGATTTCGCCGTCTTGCGCAGCGCGGTCGCGGCCTCGGGCAGCGCGAACTGCTCGCCCGAGAAGCCGCTGACGAAGCGGCCGCCGCGCACCTCGCCGCGCGCCTCCAGCCGGCGCAGCACGTAGACCAGTTCGCGCCAGGTCGGCAGTCCCTCTTCGCGCTCCAGCAGTTTGCGGAACACCACGCCGTAGCGGCGCAGCAGCACGCGCGCGATGTGCTCGACATGCGGCGCGGCCAGCGCACCGGCGCTGGCTTCGACCGGCCGGGGCCGGCGCGTGAGCGACCAGCGGCCCGCGTCGTCGATCGGATCGCGGTTCTTGCGGCGCAGCTTGTTGCGCTTGTCCGAGGGCATCACCAGCGTTCGCAGGCCGACGAAGGAATCGCAGGTGACCAGGCCGTGCGCCACCAGTTCAGCCAGGGCCTGCTCGACCTGCGCGCCGAGCAGGCGGGCGTCGCGCTGCAGGTCGGCGAAGAAGCTGGCGCCGTGTTCGCGCAGCAGCTCCAGCACGAGACGGGCCCGGCCGGACAGCGCCGACTCGTCCACCGGCGCCGCGCCCACGGCCGACTGCCAGTGCGCCATCGCCTCGCGCTCGCACAGCATCACGGGCGTGCCGCGGATCGGTCCCGACTTGCGGCTCGCCGCTTCACCGCCTTCCGCCGGACGCCACCAGGCGACGCGGCCCACGGCGCACAGCTTGTCGAGCATGTGCGGCAGGTAGTCGCTCACCCGCGAGGGCAGCAGGTCTTCCTCCCACGCGGTGGCCGGCGCGGCGTGGCCTTCGAGCTGCCGCAGCACGTCGGCCAGGCCGCCTTCGCCTTGCCGGCGCTCGTCGCCTTCGCTGCCGGCCAGCTGGTGCCAGCGGAACAGGAAGCGCATGAACTGCGCGGGCGGCACCGGCTGGATCTCGGCGCGCAGCCTGTCGCGCGTCGCGCGGTGGATGCGGGCGAGCAGGCGGCGGTCGCACCACTCGGCCGCGCCGGGCGCGGTGAAGGCGCCGCGCATCAGGGCGCCTTCGGCCTCGAGTTGCAGCAACGCCGTGAGCACGGCGTTGTCTTGCA
Source organism: Pseudomonadota bacterium (assembly GCA_023390985.1). Classification (GTDB taxonomy): domain Bacteria; phylum Pseudomonadota; class Gammaproteobacteria; order Burkholderiales; family Burkholderiaceae_C; genus Ramlibacter. The sequence goes on along the minus strand of JAEWBU010000356.1, from coordinate 5,385 downwards.
GGCGCAGCGGCTGGTTCAGGGATTCGGCCGTGACCGGACCGAGCGCGTCGAGGCGGCTGCGCAGGATTTCGCGCAGCGCGTCCTCGGGTTCGGCACGCCGGCTCGTCAGCGGTTCGATGTCCGTCGATGGCGCCACGTCCGGAAGGATCGCGCGCATCTCGTGCAATCGCTCGGCCGCGACGAGAAGCTCGCCCAGCCGCGTGACGCGCCGCTGCTGCACGAGCGCATCGACCCATTCAGCGAATGGCGCTTCCTCCATCGTGAGAAAACCGTGCACCACCAGCGCGTCGTGCAGTTCCTCCGCGTTGCCGATCACCGGCCACGCATCCTCTCGCACCTGCGCGATCGCCTGCGGATCGAGCCGGCCCACGTCCTGTTCGGTCTGCAGTTGCTCCGAAACCGGCTGCGTGCGGACCGCCTTGGTGCGCCGCTCCTCCGCCGCGCCGTCGTCGAGGAAGGCGTACGGCCGCGCGTTCAGCACCGCGTGCGACAGCGGCGAGGGCAGCGGCAGGTCGCGCGTGATCACTTCCACCTCGCCGGACTCGATGCGCGCCAGTAGCGCGACGAAGCCGTCGGCGTCCATGGTCTCGGTCAGGCAGTCGGCCAGCGTCTGCGTGACCAGCGGGTGGTCGGGGATCTCGCGTTCGCCGACCAGGTTCTCCGCGCAAGCGATCTGGTCGGGGAACACCACCGTCAGCAGGTCCTCCGCGTCGGATCGCTGGAACTGCGGCGGCACCTTGCGGCCGCCGTTCATGCGACGCACCGCCAGTGACGCGGTGGCGTTCCAGCGCCAGCGGGTGCCGAACATCGGCGCGTCGAGCAGCGCCTGCACGAGCACGTCGCGGGCGGTGGCGGCCTTCAGCCAGTGCCGCACTTCCTCCAGCGCGAAGCTGTGGGTCGGACCGAGCGACAGCACGATGCTGTCTTCCAGCGCGCTGGCCTGCAGCTCGAAGTTGAACTTGCGGCACATGCGCTTGCGCAGCGCCAGGCCCCAGGCCTTGTTGATGCGCGAGCCGTAGGGCGAGTGGATCACCAGGTGCGTGTCGCCCACCTCGTCGAAGAAGCGCTCGAACACGATGCGCTTGCGGCTGGGCAGCGCGCCGAGCGCGGCGCGCGCGGAAGCGAGGTAGAGCGCGAGCTGCTCCGCGGCGGCCTGCGGCAGGTGCAGTTCGTCGCGCAGCCAGCGCGTGCAGGCCGGCACGCCGCCCTCGGCGAGCAGCGTGTCGGCGGTGTCGAACAGGCGCGAGACCGCTTCGCACAACTCGTCACTGCGGCCCAGCGTTTCGCCCAGCCAGAACGGCATCGTGGGCGGCTGGCCCTTCGCGTCCTCCACCATCACCTTGCCGGTCTCGACCTTGGCGATGCGGTACGAGGCGTTGCCCAGCTGGAACACGTCGCCCGGCAGGCTCTCGAAGGCGAAGTCCTCGTTCAGCGTGCCCACGCGATGCTCCTCGGGCAGCAGCACCACGTCGTAATCGAACTGGTCCGGGATCACGCCCGCGTTGGTGACGGCCGCGAGCCTTGCGCCGCGCCGCGCCCGCAGCATGCGGTTGACCGCGTCGTAGTGCAGGTAGGCGCCGCGCCGGCCGCGGCGCGTGCTGTAGCCGTCCGCGAGCATGTGCACGACCTGCTCGAACTGCTTGAGCTCGAGCCCGCGATACGGCTGCGCGCGGCGCAGGCGGTCGTACAGCTCGTCCAGCGGCCAGTCGCGGCAGGCCGTCTCGGCCACGATGTGCTGCGCCAGCGCGTCCAGCGGTTGCCGCGGCGCGCGGATGCGGTCCAGCTCGCCGCGTTCCACCGCGTGCAGCAGCGCGGCGCACTCGAGCAGGTCGTCCTGCGCCAGCGGGAACAGGCGCCCCTTGGGCACCGCGCCGATGGCGTGGCCCGCGCGTCCCACCCGTTGCAGGAAGGCGTTGATGCCGCGCGGCGAGCCGAGCTGGCACACCAGGTCGATATCGCCGATGTCGATGCCCAGTTCCAGCGAACTGGTGGCCACCAGCGCCTTCAGCTCGCCCTGCTTGAGCCTCTGCTCGGCCTGCAGCCGGTGCTCGCGCGAGAGGCTGCCGTGGTGCGCGGTGACGTGCTCCTCGCCCAATCGTTCGGCGAGATGGCGTGCCACGCGCTCCGCGGTGCGCCGCTGGTTGACGAAGACCAGCGTCGTGCGGTGCTCGTGCACCAGGCCGGCGACCCGGTCGTACAGCTCGTCCCACACCTCCGTGGCCATCACCGCGCCGAGCGCCGAGCGCGGCACCTCGATCGCCAGGTCGCGCCGGCGCACATGGCCCGCGTCGATGATCGCGATGCTTTCGTCGCGTGCGCCCAGCAGGAACTTCGCCATCTCCTCCAGCGGCTTCACCGTGGCCGACAGCCCGATGCGCACCGGCGGCCGCTCGCACAGCGAGTCCAGCCGCTCCAGCGACAGCATCAGGTGCGAGCCGCGCTTGCTGCCGGCGACGGCGTGCAGCTCGTCGACGATCACGCTCTTGACCGACTTCAGCATCGCGCGGCCCGAGGCCGAGCCGAGCAGGATGTAAAGCGACTCCGGCGTGGTCACCAGGATGTGCGGCGGCTTGCGGCGCATGCGGTCGCGCTCGGCCGTCGGCGTGTCGCCAGTGCGCACGGCCGCGCGCATGCCGATATCGGGCAGGCCCATCGCCGCGAGTTGTCCGGCGATGCCGGCGAGCGGCTCTTCCAGGTTCTTGCGGATGTCGTTGGACAGCGCCTTCAGCGGCGACACGTAGAGCAAGTGCACCTCGTCCGTGAGGCCCGCGTCCAGGCCCTCGCGCACCAGCTCGTCGATGGCGGAGAGAAAGGCCGCGAGGGTCTTGCCGGAACCGGTTGGGGCGGCGATCAGGGCATGGCGCCGCTGCGAGGTGACGGCCCAAGCCTGCGCCTGCGCGTCGGTGGCCTGCCCGAAGCGGCCTTCCAGCCAGGCCGTCACGGCCGGGTGGAAGGGAGGGGAAGGAAACATCAGCCCCCGATTTTCGGGCGTCACGCAGCGGCCCGCCCGGATCGGCGCAAGAGTCCCTTCAGCCCGACCAGGAGAACGGCGCGAAGTGCCCGTTGCGGGTGCCGGTCTCGTCGCGCCACTTGATGCCGAAGGCATCGAAGCGGCTGCGGGTGGCCTTGGCCAGGCCCAGCCGGGAGTTCATCGGATGGGACACGTTGTCCAGGTACATCGGCTGGCCGTCCATGTTGGGCAGGGCTTCGCAGGCCTGGTCGATCAGCTCGCCCGCGCGCACGGTCCAGGTGTTGCCCGACTGCGTGAGCGACACCGGCGCGCGCTCGATGCCGGCGAAGCGGCCGACCAGCGGTGCGAGCAGCGCCATCGGGCCGCCGGCCTGGCCGCTCGCGATCTCCGCGATGGCATCGGCCTGCTGCTGCGAGGCGCCCTCGTCGACGATCAGCCCCACCGTCATGTTTCCCGCGCCCATCGGGCCCTGCGATTCCAGCAGCACCACCAGGTCGAGACCGTCGAGCGCGACGCCGTCCTTGCTGCCCTTGTCGATGTGCAGGCCCAGCGCGGCCTGGCAGTTGCCTTCCGTGGGCCTGCCCGCGAGGTTGGTCGTAATGCACGGGCACAGGAAAGTGCAACTGCAGGTTTCCATGTACCGACCCGAAATCTGCCAAGCCATGGTGCGACCTCGTCGGGGAGTGGGGCGGGTCTGGAGGATAGGTGGCGCGCGCGATTGTTCAAGGCGTCGTTGACAGCGCGCCCGATAGCGCGGAGTGTGGAAAGCATGGTCCATCCCGTGCCGCCCTCGGTTCGAACCACGCTCGTCGCCGTGAGCGTGCTGGCCTGGGCGCTGCTGGCCTGGATGGCGGTGGACATGGCCAATCCGCTGGTGCAGCTCACCATGCCCGGCGGCGCGCGCTGGTCGGCTTCCAATGTCGCGGCGATCTGCACGATGTGGGCGGTGATGATGGCCGCGATGATGCTGCCGTCGGCGCTGCCGGTCGTGCTGGCCTTCGTGCGGCTGAGCCTGGCCCGGGGCGAAGGCGGGCGGGCGTCCGCCTTCGTGGCCGCGTACCTGCTGACCTGGGCGGCGTTCAGCGCCGTCACCACCGCCCTGCAATGGCTGCTGCAATCGATGCGCTGGGTGGACCCGATGATCGCCAGCCGCTCCAGCGCGCTCGACGTGGCCCTGCTGCTGCTGGCGGGCGCCTACCAGTTCTCGCCGCTCAAGCGGGTCTGCCTCGCGCGTTGCCGCACGCCGCTGGGCTTCCTCATCGGTGAATGGCGACCCGGCATGGCCGGCGCCTTCGCGATGGGCATGCGGCACGGGCTCTTCTGCCTGGGCTGCTGCTGGGCGCTGATGGCGCTGCTGTTCGTCGGCGGCGCGATGAACATCGCCTGGGTCGCCGCGCTCGCGCTCGCGGTGGCGATCGAGAAGACGGCGCCGGGCGGCGAGCGGCTGGCCGGCTGGCTCGGCCTGATGCTCATCTCGGCCGGGCTCTTCAAGCTCATCCTGGCCGCTCGTTGACACCTCCCGCGGGCGCGCCGCATCATGCCCGGTGCCCCTTTCGCGGGCGAAGGAGGTCCCACCCATGTCATTGCGCATCAACGACACCGCCCCCGACTTCCAGGCCGAGACCACGCAGGGGCCGATCAAGTTCCACGAGTGGATCGGCGACAGCTGGGCGATCCTGTTCTCGCATCCGAAGGACTTCACGCCGGTGTGCACCACCGAACTGGGTTACATGGCGAAGATCGAGCCGGAGTTCAAGCGACGCAACGTGAAGCTGATCGGCCTGAGCGTCGATCCGGTGGACAGCCACGGCCGCTGGATGGCCGACATCGAGGAGACGCAGGGCGCGAAGGTCGGCTATCCGATCATCGGCGACAGCAAGCTCGAGGTCTCCAAGCGTTACAACATGCTGCCCGCCGACGAGGCGGGCACCTCCGAGGGCCGCACGCCCACGACCAACCAGACGGTGCGCTCGGTGTTCGTGGTCGGTCCCGACAAGAAGATCAAGCGGATGATGACCTATCCGATGACCACGGGCCGCAACTTCGACGAGATCCTGCGCGTGGTCGATTCGATGCAGCTGACGATGAAGCACAAGGTCGCCACGCCGGTGAACTGGAAGCCGGGCGAGGACGTGATCATCGCCGGCTCGGTCAACGACGAAGACGCGAAGAAGCTGTTCCCGCAGGGCTGGAACGCGGTCAAGCCGTACCTGCGGGTCGTCAAGCAACCCACGGCATGAAGGAGGTTCCTCATGTGCTATCTGGCTCGCCAACACCCGGCCCCGCTCGAAGATGAAGCAGCGGCGGGTTCCACCACGCACACGCCCGCGATCCGCCCGCGCTGGGTCGGCGCGGCCGTCGCCGCCGTGGCGGGCGGCTTCGCGCTGGCCGCGTTCCTGACGCCGGCCGTGCAG
>JAEWBU010000331.1 GCA_023390985.1 Pseudomonadota bacterium | reverse complement strand
TCCCAAGGGCGCGGCCAACGGTCACCATCTCGTCAACCGCAGCGACGCCGATTGTCTGTTCGTCGCGATCGGGCGTCCGGCGCAGAGCGACTGCCATTATCCCGACATCGACCTCCACCTCGACGGTGCGACCGGCCGCTACATGCGCAAGGATGGGACGCCTTATTAAGCCGGGACCTCGTAGCGCTCGATCACCCATGGTTCCTCCTGGGCGGCATCGATCCATTCGCGCATCCAGGGATGGTGCATGATCGCTTCGGCATAAGCAGCGGCGAAGCGGGGCAGGGGGATCGAGTAGGTGGCGAAGCGGGTGACGACCGGTGCGAACATAATGTCGACCGCACCGAAATCACCGAACAGGTAGGGGCCACCGCTGCCGTAGCGTGCGCGGGCCTCGGCCCAGAGTTCGAGGATGCGGATGATCTCCTGCCGCACCTCCTCCGAAATCGGGCCCGGCGGAAACTGCTTGCGCACGTTCATCCCGCATTCGCGGCGCAGGTTCTGATAGCTCGAATGCATCTCGGCCGCCATCGAGCGGGCCATGCCGCGCGCGGCGTCGTCCTCGGGCCAGTAGCGGGCGCGATCCGTCTTCTCGGCGAGCCATTCGATGATGGCGAGCGAATCCCAGACGAAGGTCTTGTCGTCCCACAGGATCGGCACCTTGCCGCCCGATGGCGCGAACTCGGCGCCCTGGGTACGCTTGTCCCAATCCTCGTCGAACATCGGAACGGTGATTTCTTCGAAGGGGAGGCCGGACTGCTTCACCGCCAGCCAGCCGCGCAGCGACCAGGAAGAATATGCCTTGTTGCCGATAATGAGCTTCAGCATTCGTCCTCCGCTTTACCCGATCGCTTCGATCACTGCCCTACGTAACTGATCCACGCCCAATCCGGTTTCGCTGGACGTCGTGATGATGTCGGGATGTGCGGCCGGGCGCTTGCGCGCTTCCTCGGCGGTGCGCTGCTGCACCTCCTTGAGATCGCTCGCCTTGATCTTGTCGGCCTTGGTCAGGACGAGGTGGTAGCTCACCGCCGCGTCGTCGAGCATCTTCAATATCTCGCGATCGACGTCCTTGATGCCGTGGCGGCTGTCGATCAGCACCAAGGCGCGCTTCAGGACCTGCCGTCCGCGCAGATAGTCGTTTACAAGGTAACGCCACTTGCGGACGATATCCTTGGGCGCCTTGGCGAAGCCGTAGCCGGGCATGTCGACCAGCCGGAAACGCAGCGGCTGGCCGATATCGAAGAAATTGAGCTCCTGCGTCCGCCCCGGCGTGTTCGACGTGCGGGCGAGGTCCTTGCGGTTCGTGAGCTTGTTCAGCAGCGACGACTTGCCGACGTTCGACCGGCCCGCAAAGGCGATCTCATCGACGTCCGGCGTCGGCAGATGGTCGAGCGACGGCGCCGACTTCAGGAACGCCATCGGCCCCGAAAAGAGCTTGCGGGCGATCTCGTCGAGGTCGGGCGCTTGGTCGGTCATTTTGCTGGTGCCGCTTCCTTGAGGCCGGGATGGCGGCTGTAGAGCCACTTCTGCTGCAGGATGGTGAGCGTGTTCGAGACCGTCCAGTAAAGCTGCAGGCCGGCCGCGAACGGCGCCATGATGAACATGAACACCCAAGGCATGATCGAAAAGATCTGCTGCTGCACCGGGTCCATTTGGGCCGGGTTCAGCTTGAACTGCACGTACATCGTGATGCCGAGCAGGATCGGCAGCACGCCCAGCGCCAGCATGTGCGGCGGCGTGAAGTTCAGATAGCCGAACAGGTTGATCACGGTCGCCGGATCGGGCGCGGACAGGTCCTTGATCCACAGCACGAAGGGCTGGTGCCGCATCTCGATCGTCAGCATCAGCACCTTGTAGAGCGCGTAGAAGATCGGGATCTGCAGCACGATCGGCAGGCAGCCGGCGAGCGGGTTGACCTTCTCGCGCTTGTAGAGCTCCAGCATTTCCTGCTGCAGCTTTACCTTGTCGTCCTTGTGCCGCTCCTGCAGCGCCTTCACCTTGGGCTGGAGCACGCGCATCGCCGCCATCGACGCGAACTGGCGCTTCGCGATCGGGAACATGGCGCCCCGCACGATCAGCGTCAGCAGGATGATCGCCACGCCGAAATTGCCGACCGCACGGAAAAGCCAGTCGAGCAGCGCGAAAATAGGCCGCTCGAAAAAGCTGAACCAGCCCCAATCGATCGCGCGATCGAATTGGGAAATGTTCAGGTTCTTCTCGTAATCTTGGAGGAGCGCCACTTCCTTGGCGCCGGAGAAGAGACGCGTGGTGCTCGTCGACGCCTTGCCCGGGCCAAGCACCGTCTGATCCACAGGCGTATAGGCAGCCAGATAGACTTTGTCGCCGATGCTGCGGAACGACGCGTTGATGCGTGCGCCCGACGCCGGGGCCATTGCAGTCAGCCAATATTTGTCGGTGAAGCCCAGCCAGCCCCCAGTGGAGGTAAGACTGGTCCCCGCCTGCCCGGCGCTGTCCAGGTCCTTGAAGTCGATGCTGTAGTT
>JAEWBU010000281.1 GCA_023390985.1 Pseudomonadota bacterium | reverse complement strand
GGATTCGAACCCTCGATACGGTGAAACCGTATACCGGATTTCGAGTCCGGCGCATTCGACCACTCTGCCACCGCTCCGTTTATTCGGTTTCGCGTGGTGCGAAGCCCGCCATTCTAACGCAGCCGCGAGGGACTTCAGGGGACGAGACGTTCCTCGCCGCCCAGATAAGGGCGCAGCACCTCGGGAACCGTGACCGAGCCGTCGGCGTTCTGGTAGTTCTCGAGCACGGCCACCAGGGTGCGGCCGACGGCCAGGCCGGAGCCGTTGAGGGTGTGGACGAGTTCGTTCTTGCCCTGCGCGGTCTTGAAACGCGCCTGCAGGCGACGGGCCTGGAAGGCCTCGCAGTTGGAGACCGAGCTGATCTCGCGGTAGGTGTTCTGCGCCGGCAGCCAGACTTCCAGGTCGTACGTCTTGGCCGAACCGAAGCCCATGTCGCCGGTGCACAGCAGCATGACGCGGTACGGCAGCCCCAGCTTCTGCAGCACGGCCTCGGCATGGCCGGTCATCTGCTCCAGCGCCTCGTAGCTCTTGTCCGGGTGCGTGATCTGCACCATCTCGACCTTGTCGAACTGGTGCTGGCGGATCATGCCGCGCGTGTCCCGCCCGGCGCTGCCCGCCTCGAAGCGGAAGCACGGCGTGTGGGCCGTGAATCGCAGCGGCAGCTGCGATTCGGCCAGCACCTCGTCGCGCACGAAGTTCGTGAGCGGCACCTCGCTCGTCGGGATCAGGTAAAGCGCCTGCTTGTCCTCTTCCGTGAGGCCCTCCTGCCCACCCTTGCTGACCGCGAACAGGTCGGCCTCGAACTTGGGCAGTTGCCCCGTGCCGCGCAGCGTGGCCTCGTTGACGATGTAGGGCGTGTAGCACTCGGTGTAACCGTGCTCGCGCGTCTGCACGTCCAGCATGAACTGCGCGAGCGCGCGGTGCATGCGGGCGATCGGGCCCTTCATGACCGAGAAGCGCGAGCCGCTGAGCTTGATGCCGGTGCCGAAGTCCAGGCCCAGGGGCTCGCCCACGTCGACGTGGTCCTTGACCGGGAAGTCGAAGCCGCGCGGCGTGCCCCAGGCACGCACCTGCACGTTGCCCTTCTCATCCTCGCCCGTCGGCACGCTCTCGTGCGGCAGGTTGGGGATGGCCAGCAGCAGCGCCTGCATCTCGGGCTGGATCTGCTCCAGCCGCTGGGCCGAACTGTCGAGCTCGGACTTGATGCCGGCCACCTCGGCCATGACCGCATCGGCCGAGTCGCCCCTGGCCTTGAGCTGGCCGATCTGCTTGGAGAGCTGGTTGCGCTTGGCCTGCAGCTCCTCGGTGCGGCTCTGGATGGTCTTGCGCTCGGCCTCGAGCGACTTGAACGCTTCCACGTCCAGGTAGGGCTGCGGCGTCTTGCGCGCCTCGAGCCGGGCGACCACGGCGCCCAGGTCTTTTCGTAGCAGGGAGATGTCGAGCATCGCTGGATTTTATTCGGCGGGCTCCTAGCATCGTGGCCCTTTGGTTCGAAGGAGGCATCGCATGCAGATCGAGAGCTACCTGTTCTTCGGCGGCGACTGCGAGGAGGCGCTGGCCTTCTACAAGCGCTGTCTGGGCGGCGAGATCACCGCCCTGATGCGTTACGAAGGCTCGCCCATGGACAACGCCCAGCTGCCCCAGGAGTGGAAGCGGAAGGTGATGCACTCCACCTTCGAGAGCCAGGGCGCGCGCTTCATGGCCTCCGACACCCTGCCGGGCCAACCCAGGCCCGGCTACCAGGGCTTCTCGATGTCGCTCTTCGTGCCCGGCCCGGCGGACCAGGCACGAAAGGCCTTCGAGGCGCTCGCCGAGGGCGGCAAGGTGACGATGCCGTTCGCGCCGCCGTTCTGGGGCGGACACTTCGGCATGCTCACCGATCGGTTCGGCATCCCGTGGATGGTGAACTCGGAACACTGAGCGGAAGGCGGCGGGCGCTGGCCGCGGTTTTTTCCCTACGCGGCTTTGGGACTTCCGGCGGCCCGCGGCCTGCGCGGCAGGCCGACACTCGGCGGCATGAGCCGCCCTCTTCTCGCCGCGATCTGCGTTTCGCTCGCGGCCCTGGTGCTGTCGGGCTGCGCGTCCCGCATGCCGTTCCCCGACGAGGCCGATGCCTGGGGCTTCGAGCCCCTCGCGTTCTCGTCCTCGCGCTGACGCCTACTCGGCCGCCCGCCGCAGGGTCTCGACGACCGGCCGCCGCAGCACTTCCCGCAGACCCCACCAGCCCGCGCCGAGCGCCAGCGCGGCACCGGCCAGCGCGCCCGCGACCGGCACCAGCGGCGAAGCCGTCCAGCTGAAGTCGAACACGTAGCGAGCGAGGCCCCAACCGACGAGCGCCGCGACCACGCTGGCCAGGAATCCGGCGAGCAGGCCGACGCCCGCGAGCTCGGCGCGCTGCACCTGCCGCAGCAGCGAGCCGCGCGCGCCGACCGCCCGCATGATCGCGAACTCCCGCGCGCGCTCCTCGCGCGTGGCCGTGACGGCCGCGAACAGCACCACCAGGCCGGCGGCCAGCGTGAAGCCGAACAGGAACTCCACCGCGCGCACCACCTTGTCGAGCACCGACTGCACCTGGTTGATCGTGCTGGTCATGTCCACGTTGGTGATGTTGGGGAATTGGCGCACCAGCCCGCTGTCGAAGCCCTTGCGCTCCGGCGCGCGGAACGAGGTCATGAAGGTCGCCGGCACGTCGGGCACCTGGCTCACCGGGTACATGACGAAGAAGTTGGCGCGCATCGATCCCCAGTCCACCTTGCGCAGGCTGGTGATGCGCGCCTCGCTGGCCACGCCCGCGATGTCGAAGCGCAGCGTGTCGCCCAGCTTGAGGCCCAGCGTCTCGGCGATGCCCGCTTCCACGCTCACCGCGCCGGCCTCCTCGGGCTGCCAGCGGCCGGCCACGATCTCGTTGTGCGTGGGCGCGCTGGCCGCGTTGGAGAGGTTGAACTCGCGATCCACCAGCCGGCGCGCGCGGTCTTCGGTGTAGTCGTCCGGGCCGACCGCGCGGCCGTTCACCGCCACCAGCCGGCCGCGGAACATCGGGTACCAGTCGTAGCGCTGGACGCCGCCCGCTCGCAGCGCCTTCTGGAAATCGCTGGCCTGCTCCGGCATGACATTGATGACGAAGCGGTTGGGCGCGTCCGGCGGCGTGGCCGCGCGCCAGCTGGCCACCAGGTCGGTGCGCAGCAGCACCAGCAGCATCAGCGCCAGCAGGCCGACGGCGAGCGAACTGACCTGCACCACCGCGTACACCGGCCGCGCCGACAGCTGGCGCGTGGCCAGCACCAGCCAGCGCGGCGCGGTCGCCTCGTTGACCGACAGGCGCAGCAGCTTCACCGCGCCCCAGCTCAGCGCCGCGAACAGGAGCACGGCGCCCGCGAAACCGCCGACCGCGATGCCGCCCAGCTTGAGGTCGCTGCTGGCCGCCAGCAGCAGCGTGGCGAAGCCGACCACGCCGACGCCCAGCACCAGGGCCGACGCGGGCTTGAGGTTGCCGACGTCGCGGCGGATCACCCGCAGCGGCGGGACCTGCGCCAGCTGCAGCACGGGCGGCAGGCCGAACGCGAACAGCAGCGTGAGGCCCATGCCGAAGCCGAAGCCCACCGGCCACAGGCTGGCCGCCGGCAGCGAGGTCTCCACCAGCCCGGACAGCAGCAGCACGAAGACGAAGTGCACCGCGAAGCCGACGGCCACGCCCATCGCGCTCGCCGCCAAGCCGATCAGCCCGAACTCGACCGCGTACGCCGTCGCGATCTTGCGTTGCGGCTGCCCCAGCACGCGCAGCATGGCGCAGTCGTCCAGGTGGGCGGCCGCGAAGCCGCGCGCGGCAAGCGCCACGGCGACGGCACTGAGCAGTGCCGAGAGCAGCGCCACGAGGTTGAGGAATTTCTCGGCCCGGTCCAGCGTCTGGCGCATCTCGGGCCGGCCGCTTTCCAGCGATTCGACGCGCACCCCGCGCACGTCCGTGCGCGACGCTTCGGCGGTGGCGAACTGGGTGAAGGCCTTGACCGCGCGGTCCGGCCCCGCGACGGCGAAGCGATAACTGACGCGGCTCGCGGGCTGGATCAACTTGGTGGCCGGCAGGTCGGCCTCGTGGATCATCACGCGCGGCGCGAAGGTGGAAAAGCCGGTGCCGCGGTCCGGCTCCAGCAGCACCACGCGCCCGATGCGCAGGCTGCTGTCGCCCAGCAGCAGCAGGTCGCCGGGCGCGAGGCCGAGTGCTTCGAGCAGCGGCCGATCGACCCAGGCCTCGCCGCGCTGCGGCACCTCGCGCGTGCGCGTGCCGGCCGCATCGGCGGTGTCGGCCACCGTGAGGTCGCCGCGCAAGGGGTAGCCCGCCTGCACCGCCTTGAGCGAGACGAGCCGCGCGCCGCCGCCCTTGTCGTCGGGTGCGCGGGCCATCGTCGGGAAGAGGACGGTGGTGACGCCCTGCAGGCCGAGCGCCTGCGCGCGTTCGATGAACACCTTCGGCGTCGGGTTGTCGCTGGCGACGACCGCATCGCCCCCGAGCAGTTGACGCGCGTCGCGCGACAGGCCGCCCTTGAGCCGGTCGGCGAAGAAGCCGACGGCGGTGAGCGCGGCGACGGCCAGCGTCACCGCCACCAGCAGCAGCCGCAGTTCGCCGGCGCGCAGGTCGCGCCACAGGGTGCGCCAGCCCAGGCGCCAGGCAGAAGTCTCCATGGCGCCGGACCTTAGCAGGTGTCGCTTAGGCGGGGATGAGGGTCGGGATCGGGCCCGTGTCCTCCGCGTCGCCGCCGCCCTGCCCCGACCTCGGCGGCTCGCCGTCCAGGCGGGCCAGTTCGCGCCGGAACGCCTCGATCACTTCCGAGATGCCGGGCTCGGCCATCATGCTGAAGTGCGAGCCGCCGATCTCGGTGACGCGGATCGCGCCCGAGACGCTCTCGTTCCACCCGAGCTGCGGTCCCGCGTACAGGTACACGGTCTCGGCCAGCTCGGCGCGCAGCAGCACGATGTCGCCGTCGTAGGGCTGGGGCTGGTAGCGCTCCTGCGCGTCGGTGAAGGTGCGGAACAGGTGGAAGTCGGCCAGCTCGGGCGGCAGCGCTTCCCCGCGCGACAGCTTCTCCAGCGCCACCTGGTACTGCCGCTGCATCTCGCGGCCACGCCGGCGGCGGTTGGGCCAGTCGAGCATGAAGTCCAGTGTCCAGTGGCGCTTGAGCCAGAGTTTCTGCAGCAGCGGCACCTTGCGCCGCGCGGCCTCCGGCGCCAGCGTGTCCATCATGACGATCGTTTCGACCCGCAGGCCTTCGCGGCGCAGCTGCTGCGCCATCTCGTAGGCGATGACGCCGCCGCCCGAGTAGCCGGCCAGCCGGTACGGACCGGTGGGATCGACCGTGCGGATGGCTTCGATGTACTGAGCGGCCATGGCCTCCACGCTGGTCAGCGGCGGCAGGCGCCCGTCCACGCCCTGCGCCTGCAGGCCGTAGAACGGCTGCTTGGGCCCCAGGCGGTCGGAGATCACCTTGAAGTTGAGCACGTTGCCGCCCGCGCCGTGCACGCAGAACAGCGGCCGCTTGTCGGGCGCGCCGCGGCAGATGGCCACCAGCGGCGACCAGGCACGCGGCAGCTGGATCACGTTGGACGCCGCGGGCGCGGAGGTGGGCGCCGGCGCGCTCGGCATGCTGGTGTCGAGCCCGCCCGCCTCGGCCACGATGGCCGCCAGGCCCGAGAGCGTGGAGCCCTGGAACAGCGTGGCCAGCGGCAGGTCGACGTTCCACTGCTTGCGGATGCGCGCGAACAGGCGCACCGCGGCGAGCGAGTGGCCGCCCAGCGCGAAGAAGTCGTCGTCGCGGCCGACCTCGTCCACGCCGAGCAGCTCGCGCCAGGCCTCGGCGATGACCGCCTCCACCGGATTGAGCTGCGCGGCCGAAGCGGCCGGCGCGCGCGAAGCCGGCACCGGGGGCAGCGGCTTGGGCGCGGCCTCGCTCATCGCCCGCTTGATCGCCGACAGCGAGATCGAGGACACGACCAGGTCGCGGGCACCGCCGGCCAGCACCCGCTCGAACAGGGCCGGCGCGTCTTCCGCGCGCAGGCCGCAGGCCAGCATCGCCTCGGCCAGGCTGGGCTCCTTGCGGGCGTGGGTCGCGGCGTTGCGCGACATCGCCTGCGGATCCACGCCGCGCAGGCTGAAGCCCTCGAAGGTGGCGATCGGCGCGCCTTCCGGCGTGTGCAGGCTGACGTCGAACGCGGCGAAGCGGTCCTTCACCGGGCCCTTGAGCTCGGCGCGGCTGATGCTGCGCAGCGGCATGGGCGCCACGATGCGGATGCGATCGACCGACAGCGGCACGAAGAGGTTGGCCTCGCGCTGCCGGGAGTCGAGCAGGTGCAGCCCGAAAGTCGCGGCGATGTCGGTCAGGGCCGGGTGCAGCGCGTACGGCTGCAGGTCGGCGGCGAACCGCTCGGGCAGGGCCATCTCGGCGACGCCCCGGCGGCCGTCGAGCTGCATGCGCTCGATGTTGTGCCAGCGCGGCCCGAAGGCCACGCCGCTCTGCGGCAGTTCGCCTTCGCGCCACGCGCCGTTCGCGCGCTGCGTGTCGGGCGGCAGCGCGCCGGTGAAGCGGCTCACCTTGGCGCGGGCGTGCTCCTGCCACGGCTCCTTCGCGTCCGCGCGGCTGCGCACCACGAACTCGTACCCCGAGCCGGCGCGATGCATCTCGATGCGCACCTCGCGGCGACCGCCGGCGTCGAACACCATCGCTTCCTCGAACGACAGCGAGCGGATCTCCACATCGGCGCCGGGATGCAGCTGCGCCATCGCGGCGCGCGCGATCTCGATGTAGGCGGTGCCGGGCAGCACCGGCCGGCCGGCGACGGCATGCTCGCGCAGCACCCACAGGTCCTGCGCCGAGTAGGTCGCCTCGAAGGCCGGACCGTCGTCGTTGTCGCGCCGCACGCCCAGCAGCGGATGGCTGCCTTGCGGCGATGGCGCGGCCGAGGCGCGGCCGTAGGCGCGCGCGGCCATGCCCTTGTCGCCCCAGATGCCCCAGTGGATGGCGAGGCCGTCGGGCCGCGCGGCCGCCAGCGCGTCCAGGAACGCGTTGGCGGCGACGTAGTCCACCTGACCGGGCGGGCCCAGGTACACGCTGGTCGAGGAGAACACGGCGAAGACGTCGAGCTGGCCCGGCGGCAGCAGCTCGTGCAGCACCTGCGCGCCGACCGCCTTGGGCGC
This sequence comes from Pseudomonadota bacterium, assembly GCA_023390985.1. GTDB lineage: Bacteria > Pseudomonadota > Gammaproteobacteria > Burkholderiales > Burkholderiaceae_C > Ramlibacter. The sequence continues at coordinate 7,171 of JAEWBU010000281.1, read as the reverse complement.
CATCACCTGGCGCACCGACTCGGCCGTCTTGGCGGCGATGGGCGCGTCCTGCAGCGTGCCGGCGGCATGGAACACGCCGTTGATCACGCCCCAGCGGCGGCGCATGTCCTCGACCACGCGCGCCATCGCGGCGGCATCGGCCACGTCGGCGCTGTAGGTCGCCACCTGGCCGCCGGCCGCTTCGATCTCGAGCAGGCGGCGCACCAGGCGAGCCGACTCGCCCTGGTCGCGGCTGGAGGCGAGAGGCTGCCACACCTCGCGCTCCGGCAGCGTGCGACGGCTGACCAGCGCCAGCTTGGCGTGGTAGCGCGTGGCGAGGAAGGAGGCGAGCTCGAGCGCGATATCGCCGAGACCGCCGGTGATGAGGTACACGCCGCCCTCACGCACCAGCTTCCCGTCATTCCCGCGAAGGCGGGAATCCAGGGCTTCCGTCTTCTGCGGCGCCTTGACCAGCTGCGCCACCCAGCGCGACCCCGCGCGCCAGGCCACCAGATCCGCCCCCGCACCCGCCAGCGCCTCGCACACAACGGCGCGCGACATCGCCGCCGACTCCGTGTCGGCCGGGTCCAGGTCGATCAGCACCGTGCTCACGTTCGGCACTTCGCGCGGGATCACGCGGCAGGGTCCGAGCGCGAGGCTGCGCACCGGATGCTCGACCTTCGAACCATTGACGGCCTGCCCGCCCGCGGTGACGACGGTGAGCCGCACGGCCTGCCGCACGTCCAGCGTCTGCATCACCTTGGCGATGTGCACCAGGCTGTCGAACGCCAGCGCCTGGCCGAGCAGCAGTCCTTCGCCGTGGCCCTGCGCGCCGGTCTCCAGCGACCACAGGTGGACGATGTGGTCGGGCGTCCGGCCCGCCTGGTCCAGCGCGTTGAACAGCTGTTCGAACTGCGCCTCGTCGTGCGCGTCCACCGTGTAGCTGCCGTCGCTGCCGACCGCGAACGCGGCGCCGTGGCGCACCAGCGTGGCCTTGCCGCCCTCTTCCGCGATGCGGCGCAGCACGCCCGCCGTCGCGGCGTCGGAACCGCCGAACACCAGCCAGGGCTGGCCCGCCTGCGCGGCCGGCACGTGCGGCAGCGGTGCCGGGCTCCATTGCGGCACGCCGAACCATTCGTCCATCTGCGGCAGGCGGCGCACCGATTGCGGCGGCACGGCTTCCTGCAGCGTGGTTTCCTCGACCACCACCTTGCCCGGCTCGATCCAGTGGCGCTGGTGGTCGAAGGCGTAGGTCGGCAGCGAGATGCGGCGCGGTTGGCCGCCGCCGCGCACCGTGTTCCAGTCGGGCGTGACGCCGCGCGTCCACAGCCCGCCCAGCGAAGTGAGCATCAGCGACAGGTCGGCGTTCGGCTCGTTCGCCTTGCAGGTCGACGGCAGCACCGTGCGCTGCTGGCCCTGCAGGTTCTGGCGCGCCAGCGCGCACATGCCCTGGCCGGGACCGACCTCGAGCAGCACGGCTTCGCCCATCTCCAGCACCTTGGCCAGGCCGTCGGCATAACGCACCGGCTGGCGCAGGTGGCGCACCCAGTAGTCGGGGTCGGCCAGCAGCGCGGCATCGGCCCAGTCGCCGCTCAGGTTGGAGATGAAGGGGATCGCGGGCGCCGACAGCTTGGTGCTGGAGACACCCTGGCGGAAGCGCTCGAGGATGCCGTCGAGCAACCTCGAATGCGCCGCCACCTTGATGTGCAGCCGGCGGCCTTCGCGGCCCTGCGCGGCCAGGCGCTTGCCCAGCTCCTCGATGGCGGCGGTCGGTCCGGAGGCGATGCAGAGGTCGGGGGCGTTGATGACGCCGATGTCGAGTTCGAGGCCCTGCATCAGGGGCTTGAGCTCCGCTTCGCTCATGTCCACCGAGAGCATCGCGCCGGCGGGCACCTGCTCGAACAGTTGCCCACGCAGCACGACCACGGACAGCGCGTCCTGCAGGCTCATCACGCCGGCGATCACCGCCGCGGCGTATTCGCCGGCGCTGTGGCCGATCACGGCCGCGGGCTTGACGCCCCAGCTCTCCCACAGCTTCGCGGTCGCGTACTCGACGACGAACAGCGCGGGGATGTTGTAGCGGGGCTGCTCGAGCACCCGCGAGGCCTCGGCATCGCCCGGCTCGCGTTCGAACATCAGGGCGCGCAGGTCGGCGGGCGCGTCGGCCGGCATGCGGCTGAAGCACTCGTCCACCGCGGCGCGGAAGGCCGGCTGCGTGAGCAGCTCGCGGCCCGCGCCCGGGTAGCTGGCGCCGCCACCGGGGAACATCATCACCACGCCGGGTGCGTTCGATCCGGCCTTGCCGCTCGCCACGCGTGCATGGTTGCGGGTGTCCAGCGCGGCCGCCAGGCCTTCCACGTCCTGCGCGACCACCGCGCAGCGGTGCTGGAAGCCGCGACGACCCTCCTGCAGGGTGAAGGCCGCGTCGAACAGGCTGAAGTCGGCCGGTTTCTGCGCAAGGAAGTCGCTCCACTTGGCCTTGAGGCGCTCCAGCGAGGAAGGCGTGCGGGCGGACAGCGTGAGCACCTGCCAAGGCTGCTGGGCCGGCGCCTGCGACGAGATGCGCGGCGCCTCTTCGACGATGACATGCGCGTTGGTGCCGCCCACGCCCAGCGAGTTGACCGCCGCGCGGCGCGGCTGCCGGCCGCGCACCCACGGTTTGGCCTGGTCCATGACGCGGAACGGCGTCTTGTCCAGGTCGAAGCGGCTGTTGGGCTTGCTGAAGTTGAGCGTCGGCGGGATCAGTCCGTTGCGCAGCGCCAGCGAAACCTTGATCAGCGAGGCCGCGCCGGCCGCCGTGTCCAGGTGGCCGATGTTGGTCTTGATCGACCCGATGCCGCAGAAGCCCTTGCCGCCGTCGCCGTAGGCCTGCGTGAGCGCCGCGATCTCGATCGGGTCGCCCACCGGCGTGCCGGTGCCGTGCGCCTCGATGTACTGCACGCTGCCGGGCTCGACGTTGGCCACCGCCAGCGCCTCCACCGCCGCGCGCGCCTGGCCGTCCACGCTGGGCGCCAGGTAGCCGGCCTTCTGCGAGCCGTCGTTGTTGACGGCCGAGCCGCGGATCACGGCGTAGATGTTGTCGCGGTCGCGGATCGCGTCTTCCAGCCGGCGCAGCACCACCACCGCGGCGCCGCTGCCGAACAGCGTGCCGCTCGCGTTCTCGTCGAACGCGCGGCAGTGGCCGTCGGGCGAGAGGATCTCGCCCTCGGCGAAGCGGTAGCCGTGGCGGTGCGGCAGCTCGATGCTGGACGCGCCGGCCAGCGCCATGTCGCATTCGCCGGCCAAAAGGCTCTGCGCGGCGACGTGCACCGCCACGAGCGAGGTCGAGCACGCGGTCTGGATGCCCAGGCTCGGGCCCTTCAGGTCCAGCAGGTACGACACCCGCGTGGACAGGAAGTCCTTGTCGTTGCCGGTGTGCCGCAGCAGGAACAGGCCGACCGACTTCTTCAGCTCCGGGTTGGTGAGCAGGTTGTACGGCAGGTAGGCCTGCATGCCGCAGCCGGCGAACACGCCGATCGCGCCTTCGAACTTCTCGGGCGGATGGCCCGCGTCCTCCAGCGCTTCCCAGGCGCATTCGGTGAAGTGGCGGTGCTGCGGATCGAGGATGGCGGCGTCGCGCTTGGAGAAGCCGAAGAACTCGGCGTCGAACATCTCCATGTCGGGCAGCACCAGGCTGGCCTTCACGTAGTTCGGGTCGTTCAGCTCGGCGTCGCCGACGCCGGCGGCGCGCAGTTCCTCGTCGGTGAGCCACTGCGTGGCCTCGCGGCCGGCGGCGAGCAGCTTCCACAGCTCGGCCGGGGTGCGCGCGGCCGGGAAGCGGCCCGCCATGCCGACGATGGCGACGCAACCAGGTTCGATGCCTTGTTCGTTGTTGTCGTTCATGGGTCTCCCTCAGGCCGTCTGCTGCGTCTGCAGCCCACGGTTGCGCAGCATCCGGCGCGCCTGCGCCCGGCTCTGCCCCTGCGCCACGGCGGTCGATGCGCCTCCGCCGCCCAGGTGTTCCGCCAGCGCCCGGATGGTGGGCAGGCGGAACATGTCGGTGATCGCCACTTCCTGGCCGGTGGCTTCGCGCAGCCGGCGCTGCACCTGCACCACCAGCAGCGAGTGGCCGCCCAGGTCGAAGAAGTTCTCGGTGGTGCCGACCGAGGCCAGGCCCAGCACGTCCTGCCAGATGCCCGCGATGGTCTTTTCCAGCGGGTTGTCGGGCACGCCCGCGGCCGGCGGCGGAGCGCCGGTCGGGGTGCGCGTCTCGGCGGACAGGCGCGGATCGGGCAGCAGCTTGCGGTCGATCTTGCCGTTGGGCGTCATCGGCAGCGCGGGCAGCACCAGCACGGCCTGCGGCACCATGATCTCGGGCAGCGCCTGCGCCACGGCATCGCGCAGCGCGCCGGCCTGCAGCGTGGCGCCGGGCTTGGCCGTCACGTAGCCGGCCAGGAATTTCTGGCCCGCGCTGTCGTCGCGCGCCACCACCACGGCCTGCTTCACGCCGTCCTGGCGCAGCAGCACGCTCTCGATCTCGCCCAGCTCGATGCGGTGGCCGCGGATCTTCACCTGGTGATCCATGCGGCCGAGGAACTCGATCGCGCCGTCGGGCAGGCGCCGCACCAGGTCGCCGGTGCGGTACCAGCGCCGCGTGGCGTCGGCCGCGTCGGCGACGAAGCGCTCGGCGTTCAGCTCGGGGCGGTGCAGGTAGCCGTCGGTGACGCCGTCGCCGCCGATCAGCAGTTCGCCGGGCACCAGCGCCGGGCACTCCGCGCCCCAGGGCGTGCGGATCGACAGCTGCGTGTTCGCGATCGGCTGGCCGAGCGGCACGTAGCCGTCGATGCGCTGCAGGTTGCAGACGGTGGACCAGACCGTGGTCTCGGTCGGCCCGTACATGTTGAGCAGCGCGCCGGGCACCAGCGAGCGCAGCTGCGTCGCCATCTCCAGCGGCAGCGCCTCGCCGCCGACCATCATCGCCTGCAGCTTCTGCAGCGCGGCGCGGCCGGGGCCGTCGGCCAGCAGCATGGCCGCCATCGACGGCGTGCACTGCAGGTGGGTGACCCCGTGCTGCAGCACCTGCTCGGCGACCGAGACGCGGCGGCCGGTCGCGCGCGGCGCGCGGGTCGCTTCCATCAGCCCCTTGAGGTCGTTCAGGTGCTCGATCACCGTGTCGGGCGCGATGCCGAAGTCGATCAGGCAGGCGATCTCGTCCACGCCGGCGCCCTGCACCTTGTCCACCAGCTCCAGGCAGCGCTCGGGCGTGCCTATCAGCGCACTGGTGCCGTAGTAGCGGTTGAAGGCGTGGTCCAGCAGCGCGTCCATCTCGGCATCGGACAGCGGCGCGGATTCCATCACCTCCTGCGGCGTCTTGCCGCTGGCGGCGCCGCGCTCGACGAAGGTGGGGAAGGACCAGGCGGCCTTCTTGATCAGGTCGACCGAGCTGCGCAGGTACTTCTTCATCGGCTCGCGCGCGGTCTCGCGCGTGGCTTCCTCGTCGGCGCCGATGAAGGTGTGCAGCATCAGCGTGACGTGGCCCTCGCCCGCGTGGCCGGCGTCCTGCCAGGCCTTGCGGTAGATGGCGATCTTCTCGGCGACGTCCTCGACCTTCTGGCCCAAGAGGTGGGTCAGCAGGCGGCAGCCCATGCGGCCGGCCTGCTCGAAGGTCCTGGGGTTGCCCGCGGCGGTGATCCAGACCGGGATGTCCTTCTGCACCGGGCGCGGCAGCGTGCGCGTCTCGACCAGGTTGCCGTTGGGTCCGGGGAAGGCGACGGCCTCGCCGCGCCAGAGGCGCCGCACCACGTCCATGCGCTCGATCATCTCGTCCTGGCGCTTCGCGAAGGCGTCCGGCATGAGGATGAAGTCGTTGGGCTGCCAGCCCGAAGCGAACGAGATGCCGACGCGGCCGTTGGAGATGTTGTCCACGAAGGCCCAGTCCTCGGCCACGCGCACCGGGTGGTGCAGCGGCAGCACGCAGCTGCCGGCGCGGATCTGCACGCGGCTGGTGATGCCGGCGATCGCCGCGCTGGTCACCACCGGGTTGGGGTACAGGCCGCCGAACGCGTGGAAGTGGCGCTCGGGCGTCCACACCGCCACGAAGCCTTCGCGGTCGGCGAACTTCGCGCCTTCCATCAGCAGCTCGTAATGGCGGCGCGGATCGCGCGAGTCGTCGCTGGCGAAATAGAACAGGCTGAACTCCGGCGCCTTCACCGGCGCGGCGGCCGCGTCCGAATGCAGCACCACGGTGACGCCGCGCGCCAGCGTCCAGTACAGCTCCAGCACGGAGATGTCGAACGACAGGCTGGTGACGGCCAGCCAGCGCGAGCCGGCCTCGCGCGGCACGCGCTCGTCCATCCCCGCGAAGAAATTCATCACGTTGCGGTGCGTCACCACCACGCCCTTGGGCTTGCCGGTGGAGCCCGAGGTGTAGATCACGTACGCGGGACGGCGCGCGTCGGCGGCGGGCAGCTCGCCGGCCGTCGCGACGCCGCCGTCGTCGATGCGCATCTGGCGCGCGGCGTCCAGCTCCAGCACGCCGGCCGTCGCGGCACTCACCAGCACCACCGGCGCGTTCGAATCCTCCACCATGAACTGCAGGCGGTCGCGCGGGTACTCGGGATCGAGCGGCAGGTACGCGGCACCGGCCTTCATCACGCCGAGCACGGCCACCAGCAACTGCGGCGTGCGCGGCAGGCACAGGCCGACGATGTCGCCGGGCTTGACGCCGCGGGCGACGAGGCGATGCGCGAGCGCGGTCGATTGCTCGTCGAGCTCGGTGCAGTTCAGGCTCTCGGGGCCGGTGGTGACGGCCAGCTGCTCGGGCGTGCGGCGCAGCTGCGCCACGATGGCCTGGTCGACCGAGCCGGTTTCGTCGAACGCGACCTGGGTGGCGTTCAGGTGCTCCAGCGCCTGCTGCTCCACGGCGGGCAGCAACGGCAGGCGTGCCAGCGGTTCGCCGGACTGCGCGAAGCCCCTCAGCCAGGTGGACAGGTGGGCGGCGATGGCGAGGCCCGTCTCGGGGCTGAACACGCCGGCGTCGATCACCAGCTCGAGCTTCTGGCCGGAAGCGTCCGCGGCCAGCAGCAGTTCGCAGCCGGCCGGCGGCTCGACCGGCGCCAGCGCCAGGGCGATGCGCGACACGGCGGGCAGCGGCGAGTGGCGATCGCCCATGCGCAGCGGCAGGTCGCGCGTCATCGGACCGGCGGCGCGCGTG
>JAEWBU010000216.1 GCA_023390985.1 Pseudomonadota bacterium | reverse complement strand
CTTGCGCGGTTCGGTGGCCGGCTGGCCGCGCATCCCGCGCGCGGTGCGCCTCACCGGTGGACTGGTCGCGCTCTGGCTGGCCTGGGTCGCGGTGGCCCAGGCGCGCGTGGCCGGCATCAACTTCCTGCTGTCGGTGCTGGTGCTGGTGTGGGTCGCCGACATCGCGGCCTATTTCGCGGGCCGCACCTTCGGCCTGAAGTTCACCCGCCAGAAGCTGGCGCCTTCCATCAGTCCCGGCAAGAGCTGGGAAGGCGTGTGGGGCGGCATGGTCGGCGTGCTGGTGCTGGCCTTCGCCTGGGTGGCGGCCGATTCGCACTGGCAGGCGCAGGTGCCCAGCCTGTACAGCCGCCTGGCCGCCGCCGGCTGGTGGCTGGTCATCCTCGGCGCCGTGTTCCTCACCGCGATGAGCGTGGTCGGCGACCTGGCCGAGTCGCTGGTCAAGCGCAGCGCCGGCACCAAGGATTCCAGCGGCCTGCTGCCGGGCCACGGCGGCGTGCTCGACCGTGTCGACGCATTGCTGCCCACGCTTCCGCTGGCCATGATGCTGGCTACGCTTTCCTCCCGATGAATCGCCAGCGCGTCGCCATCCTCGGCTCCACCGGATCGGTGGGCGCCAACACCCTCGACGTCATCGCGCGCCATCCCGATCGCTACGAGGTTGCCGTCCTGAGCTCGGGTTCGCGCGTCCAGCCGCTGCTGGAGCAGTGCGCGCGCTTCCGTCCGCGCTTCGCCGTGATGGCCGACGAATCGGCGGCCCGTGAACTCGCGGCCCGGGTCGAGGCCGAACGGCTGCCGGTCAAGGTGCTGGCGGGTGACCGCGCGCTCGAGGAGCTGGTGGTGCGCGACGACGTCGACACCGTGATGGCCGCCATCGTCGGCGCCGCCGGCCTGGCCTCGTGCCTGGCCGCCGCGCGCGCCGGCAAGCGGCTGCTGCTGGCCAACAAGGAGGCGCTGGTCGTCGGTGCCGAGCTCTTCATGGCCGCGGTGCGCGAAGGCGGCGCCACGCTGCTGCCGATCGACAGCGAGCACTCGGCCATCTTCCAGTCGCTGCCCGAAGACGCGTCCAGCTGGAATGAGCGGGTCGACAAGATCATCCTCACGGCGTCGGGCGGCCCGTTCCGCCGGCGCGATCCGCAGTCGCTGCGGGAGGTCACGCCCGAGCAGGCCTGCGCCCATCCCAACTGGGTGATGGGCCGCAAGATTTCGGTGGATTCGGCCACGATGATGAACAAGGCGCTCGAGGTGATCGAGGCACGCTACCTGTTCGGGCTGCCGCCCGAGCGGCTCGAGGTGGTGATCCATCCGCAGAGCGTCATCCATTCCATGGTCCAGTACCGCGACCATTCGGTCGTGGCCCAGCTCGGCACGCCCGACATGCGCGTGCCCATCGCCTGCGGCCTGGCCTGGCCCGACCGCATCGCGTCCGGCGCCGAGCCGCTGGACTTCACCTCGCTGGCCGACATGACGTTCGAATCGCTGGACAGCCACGGCCATGCCGAGCGGTTCCCCGGCCTGCGGCTGGCCTGGGACGCGCTGCGGGCGCCGGCCGGCACCACGGCCGTGCTGAACGCCGCCAACGAGGAGGCGGTCGCCGCTTTCCTGGACCGGCGGATCCGCTTCGACCAGATCCACGCCGTGAACCTTGCAACTTTGGACCGCATCGCGCCGTCCAAGCCCGAGGCGCTGGCCGATCTGCTGGCGCTGGATGCCCGGGCGCGGCAGGCGGCCCGCGGCGCGATCTCCGCCTGCGGCTGAGCCGAAAGGGCCTTCCATGCTGACCACCGTCGTCGCCTTCATCGTCGCGCTGGGGCTGCTCGTGGCCGTCCACGAGTGGGGCCACTACCGCGTCGCGGTGGCCTGCGGCGTCAAGGTGCTGCGCTTCTCGGTCGGCTTCGGCAAGACGCTGTACCGCTGGAAGCCGAAGCGCCAGCGCCCCAACCAGGACACCGAATTCGTCATCGCCGCCTTCCCGCTGGGCGGCTACGTGAAGATGCTCGACGAGCGCGAGGCGCCGGTCGCGGCGCACGAGCGCCACCTGGCCTTCAACACCCAGCCGCTGCGTTCGCGCGCGCTCATCGTCGCCGCCGGCCCGGCGGCCAACCTGCTGCTGGCGGTGCTGCTGTACGCCGGCGTCAACTGGTGGGGCGTGCAGGAACCGCGCGCGGTGCTGGCGTCGCCGGTCGCGGGATCGATCGCGGAGCAGGCCGGCCTGCGCGGCGGCGAGACCGTCTCGGCCGCCGGCTTCGAGGGCGAGGACCAGGAGCCGGTGCGCTCCTTCGAGCAGGTGCGGTGGCTGCTCACGCGCGGCGCGCTCGATGCGCAGGACCTGCGCCTGACGGTCGACGAGGGCGGCCGGCGCGAGCGCCAGGTCGTCCTGCCCCTGAGCCGCCTCGAATCCCCCGACGCCGATCCGCAGCTGTTCCGCCGCATCGGCCTGCTGGGCCCGCTCACGCAACCGGTGCTGGGCGACGTGGTCCCCGACGGCGCCGCCCGCAAGGCCGGCCTGCAGAAGGGCGACCGCGTGCTCGCCGTCGCCGGCATGCCGGTGGTCGACGCGCAGCAGCTGCGCGAATGGATCCGCGCCCAGGTGCGCGATGGCCAGCCGGTCGCCTCGACCTGGCGCGTGCAGCGCGAAGGCCAGGTGATCGAACTGGAGGTCGCGCCTTCCGTGGCGCAGGACGCCGGCCGGACGATCGGCCGCATCGGCGCCTACGTGGGCGCGCCGCCGGACATGGTGGAAGTGCGTTACGGCCCGATCGACGGCCTGTGGCGCGGCGCCGTGAAGACCTGGGAGGTGTCGCTTCTCACCGTGCGCATGCTGGGTCGCATGGTGATCGGCGAAGCCTCGCTGAAGAACCTGAGCGGACCGCTCACCATCGCCGACTACGCCGGCAAGTCCGCCAGCATGGGACTGCTGCAGTACGTGGTGTTCCTGGCGATGATCAGCGTGAGCCTCGGGGTGCTGAACCTGCTGCCTCTCCCCGTCCTGGATGGAGGTCACCTGATGTATTATCTTTGGGAGGCGGCCACGGGACGCAGTGTCCCGGACGCGTGGATGGAGAGGCTGCAGCGAGGCGGGGTGGCGGTGCTTCTGGTGATGATGACCATCGCACTGTTCAACGACGTCACGCGTCTCTTCGGTTGAATAGAACAACGGCTGGCGTCACCAGCCAGCCAGCCAGCCCCGAAGACGGCGGGGCCACCCAGGACTCGATGAAGAACCAATTCAAGCGCATTCGCGCGCGCACCGTCTCGGGCATGGTCGCCGCCGCGTTTGCGGTCAACGCGTGGGCGGTCGATCCCTTCACCGTGAGGGACATCCGGGTCGAGGGCCTGCAGCGCGTGGAGCCCGGCACCGTCTTCGCTTCGCTCCCGTTCCGGGTCGGCGACCAGTACAACGACGAGAAGGGTTCGGCCGCGATCCGCGCGCTGTTCGGCCTGGGCCTGTTCAAGGACGTGCGGCTGGAAGTCGCGGGCGACGTGCTCGTCGTCATCGTCGAGGAACGCCCCACCGTCGCCGACGTCGACTTCGCCGGCACCCGCGAGTTCGACAAGGAAGCGCTGCGCAAGGCGCTGCGCGACATCGGCCTGACCGAGGGCCGCCCGTACGACCAGGCGCTGGCCGACCGCGCGGAGCAGGAACTGCGCCGCCAGTACATCAACCGCAGCCTGTACGGCGCCGACGTGGTCACCACCGTCACGCCGATCGAGCGCAACCGCGTCAACCTGACCTTCACCGTCACCGAAGGCGAGCCGGCCCGCATCCGCGAGATCCACATCGTCGGCAACAAGGCGTTCAGCGAGGGCACGCTCAAGGGCCTGTTCGACCTGGACACCGGCGGCTGGCTGTCCTGGTACACCAAGTCCGACCGCTACTCGCGCGCCAAGCTCAACGCCGACCTGGAGTCGCTGCGCTCGTACTACCTGAGCCGCGGCTTCCTGGAGTTCACCATCGACTCCACCCAGGTCGCGATCTCGCCGAACAAGCAGGACATCACCATCACGGTGAACGTCACCGAGGGCGAGCGCTTCGTCGTCAGCGGCGTCAAGCTGGAAGGCAACTACCTCGGCAAGGAAGAGGACTTCAAGAACCTGGTGCGGATCCGTGCCGGCGAGCCCTACAACGCCGACCAGGTGGCCGAGACCACCAAGGCCTTCACCGACTACTTCGGCAGCTTCGGCTACGCCTTCGCCAGCGTGGAGGCGCGTCCCGAGATCGACCGCCAGCGCAACCTGGTCGGCTTCACCATCGTGGCGGAGCCCTCGCGCCGGGCCTACGTGCGCCGCGTCAACATCGCCGGCAACAACCGCACCCGCGACGAAGTGGTGCGCCGCGAGTTCCGCCAGTTCGAATCCAGCTGGTACGACGGCGACAAGATTAAGCTCTCGCGCGACCGCGTCGACCGCCTGGGCTTCTTCCGCGACATCAACGTCGAGACCAGCGACGTGCCCGGCGCGCCCGACCAGGTCGACCTGAACGTCACCGTCGAGGAAAAGCCCACCGGCAGCCTCCAGCTGTCGGCCGGCTTCTCCAGCGCCGACCGCCTGGGCCTGGGCTTCGCGGTCAAGCAGGAGAACGCGTTCGGCACCGGCCAGTACCTCAGCGCCGAGATCAACACCAGCAAGTACAACCGCAGCATCGCGTTCACCTCGGTCGACCCGTACTTCACGCAGGACGGCATCTCGCGCGCGATCGACCTCTACCACCGCAACTCGAAGCCGTACGAGGAGCAGGGCGGCAACTACTCGCTGGCCACCACCGGTGCCGCGCTGCGCTTCGGCGTTCCGTTCAGCGAGTTCGACACGGTCTACTTCGGCGCCGGCCTCGAGCGCACCGAGATCCGCCCGGGCACCAACATCCCGGCGGCCTACCTGGCCTACGCGGCCGAGGCCGGCCTCACCAGCTACAACTTCCCGTTCACCATCGGCTGGACCCGCGACGACCGCGACAGCGCGATCGCGCCCACCACCGGCCGCCTGCAGCGCGCATCCGGCGAGGCCAGCTTCTTCGGCGACGGCCGCTACGTGCGGGCCAACTACCAGTACCAGCACTACTACCCGCTGAACAAGCAGTTCACGCTCGCCTTCAACGGCGAGCTCGGCCTGGGCAAGGCGATCGGCGACCGCATCTATCCGATCTTCAAGAACTTCTACTCCGGCGGCCTGGGTTCGGTGCGCGGCTTCGAGCAGGGCACGCTGGGCCCGCGCGACGTCACCGGCGCCAGCATCGGCGGCACCCGCAAGATCACGCTGAACGGCGAGCTGTTCACGCCGTTCCCCGGCGCCGGCAACGACCGTTCGCTGCGCCTCTTCGGCTTCGTCGACGTCGGCAACGTGTACGGCGACGAGGAGCGCCTGGACTTCGGCCAGCTGCGCGCGTCCACCGGCGTCGGCGTGTCCTGGCTGTCGCCCATCGGCCCGCTGCGCCTGGCGATCGCCCAACCCGTCCGCAAATTCGCTGGCGATAGAATCCAGCGACTCCAATTCCAGATCGGAACCGCTTTTTGATGAAGTATCTGAGCCGCCTGTCCACGCTGTGGGTCCTCGTCGGGGCCCTCGCGCTCGCCGCCGCGCCCGCGATGGCGCAGGAATTCCGCGTGGGTTTCGTCAGCCTCGATCGCATCCTGCGAGAGGCCGGCGCGGCCAAGACCGCCCAGGCCAAGCTGGAGCAGGAATTCTCCCGCCGCGAGAAGGAACTGAACGACCTGGGCGCCTCGCTCAAGTCGCAGTCCGAGAAATACGAGCGCGAGGCGCCCACGCTGTCCGAGAGCCAGCGCCAGCAGCGCCAGAAACAGCTGATCGACCAGGACCGCGAATTCCAGCGCAAGCGCCGCGAGATCCAGGAAGACATGACCGCCCGCAAGAACGAGGAACTTCAGCAGGTCCTCGAGCGCGCCAACCGCGTGGTGCGCCAGGTCGCCGAGCAGGAGAAGTACGACCTGATCCTGCAGGAAGCGGTCTACATCAACCCGAAGCACGACATCACCGAGAAGGTGATCAAGGCGCTCAACAACAGCCGGTGAGGCTCTCGTGCAGATCCGGCTGGGC
>JAEWBU010000197.1 GCA_023390985.1 Pseudomonadota bacterium | reverse complement strand
GCTTGGAGGTTTCCTGGATCTGGTCGCGGATGGCGTTCATGCCGCCGATGGCGTTCTGCACGGCCGTCAGGCCCGACTCGGCGGCCATCAGCGACTGGCGCGCCACCTGGGCCGATTCCTGCGCCTGACCGGACACCTGGTTGATCCGGGACGCCATGTCCAGCACCGACTGGCCGGTCTCGCGGATCTCGCGCAACTGCTCGGTCGAAGCGGCCAGCAGCTCGGTGGACGTGCTTTCCACCTGCGCCGTTGTTTGCGCCACCTTGGTGGCCGTGTTCTGCACGTTGCCCACCAGCTGGCGAAGTTCTTCCACCGTGTAGTTCACCGAGTCGGCGATGGCGCCGGTGATGTCCTCGGTCACGGTGGCTTCCTGCGTGAGGTCGCCTTCGGCCACCGTCTGCAGTTCGTTCATCAGGCGAAGAATGGCGGCCTGGTTGGCGTCGTTGACGCGCTTGGCTTCCTGCTCCTGGCGCTCGGCTTCGTGGCGCTGCGATTCGGCCACTTCCTGGCGCTTGCGGCTGTCCTGCAGCTGCACATAGGCCAGGCCGATCGAGCAGAAGATGGCGAACAGCGCGGCGACGACCAGCGCGACGAGGGCGCCCAGGCCCAGGCCGGTCTGCAGCGACAGCTTGTTCTGCAGTTCTTCCAGCGCGCGGCGCAGCGGCTCGGAGTCCGCGATGATGGCCGCCTGCGCTTCACGCGCGGACACCAGGCCCTGCAGGTTGCCCAGAATGGCGCTGGCCTGCGTGCGGGTCTCCTCGTAGGTCTTGAGCAGCGACTCGAGGCGCTCGCGCGTCTGCGGGTCCTTGGAGCCGGAGAGGCGCAGCTCGGGGCTTCCTTCCAGCAGGCCCTGCGCGATCTCCTTGAAGGAGTTCAGGTCCTTGCCCAGCAGGAACACCGCCTCGGGCGACAGGCCCTCGGTGGCGGTCATGAATTCGTTGGCCGACTTGCCGATACGCTGGGTCAGCATCACCAGCTGGCCGGCGGCGGAGATCTCGGCGGGCGAGGCGTTCTGCTGCAGCTTGAGCGAGGACACCGTCTCGGCCACTTCCAGCAGGTCGGACGACTGGCGGTTGATGGTGCGCAGCGCGGCGCCCACCTGCGTCAGGATCTTCTGCTGGCCCATCACGACCGCGGCTGCGCGTTCGGCCTTTTCCATCAGGGGAACGATCTTGTCGACGTCCTCCTGGAATTCGGCCGCGACGGGTGAGAGGCGAAGCACTTCGTCGCCGGCCTTCAGGCCGCGCACCGACTTGGCCAGCACGCTGGCGCTGTCTTTCACCTCGTTGAAGGCCGGGTTGCTGCCGACCAGGGCCTGGGTGACCGATTTCGCCAGACGCTGCGACTGCGTGAGCGAGTCGCCGGTGTTGCGCACCTGCTGCGCCACCTTGTCGGCCTGGTTCAGCGTGTACCAGGCCACCGAGCCGAGCACCAGCAGCGAGCCGGCCAGCATGGTGAACAGCACGCGCTGGTGCGCCACGATGCTTCGGCGGCCGAGGAGAGGGATCGACACCCGCTCGGCTTCCGGCAAGTGGTCCTGCGTGTCGATGGAGTCCGGATCGTCGGCGCCGGGAAGCATCATCGCCTGCGAGGGCTCGTGGAACGGATCCACCGTCGCCTCGGGCGACCCCAGGCTGAGCGAGCCCGTGGTTTCGCCGGCGGCCTCGGACTTCTTCTTGGCGAGCAGGTTCTTGAGTTGGTCGACGACGGACATGTTGCTAGGCCTTCCGGGGGTGCTTCAAGCGCTGATGCTCAGGAACTGGGGTTGCTGGGAGAGGGCCTGCAGGTTGATCTCCTGCCAGTAGGCGCCGCCGGCATCGGTGTAGCCGCTGCCGAAATAAGCCGGCGAGCCCTCGGGGGGCTCGCTGGAAGAGGTGAAGGCCTCGAGGTTGCGCAGGCCGGCCAGCCGGTCGATCAGCAAGGCGCAGTTGACTTCCAGCGCCGCGTTGAGCGCCACCAGGCGGGATTCGGCCCGGCCGGCATCGGTGCGCGCGACGGGCGCACGGCCGGACACGAAGCCGCCCAGGTCGACCACGCCGTAGAGGCCACCGCGCAGGTTGGCGACGCCCAGGAACCACTTCTGCGTGTAGGGCACCGGCTGGGCACTGGCGAACGGAAAGATCTCGCCGGACTGCGCCAGCGGGAACAGGTAACGGGAGCCGGCCGCCTCGACGGCGAGCCACGAGGCCTGGACGCCCTCGGCGCGCGCCGCCTGGAGCCGATGGGCCAGGCGGGTCTGGAGTTCGCGCAGCGCTTCGCGGTTGGCCATCGTCTGCTCGGGCGATCAGCCCAGGGCTTTGATCTTGGCCATCAGCTCGGCGGCATCGACCGGCTTGGTGATGTAGTCGCGCGCGCCCTGGCGCATGCCCCAGACGCGGTCGGTTTCCTGGTTCTTGCTCGTGCACATGATGATGGGCACGTCGGCGTACAGCGGGTCGCGGGTGATGGCGCGCGTGAGCTGGAAGCCGTTCTGGCCCGGCATCACCACGTCCATCAGGATCAGGTCGGGCTTTTCCTCGCCCAGGCGGCGGAAGGCATCCTCGGCGTTCTCCGCCGTCTTGACCGCGAAACCGTTCTTCTGCAGCAGGTCGGTCATGAACATCAGCTCGGTCTTGGAATCATCCACCACGAGCACTTTCTTGATCGCCATCGGGGTACTCCTGCTCTCTCTTTTCTGTATTTGCTTATCGCGGGTTGCTTGTTTTGCTTACTGGGCCTGTTGCGCGGCCGCACCGAACTGCTGCACGGTCTGCAGCAGCTGGTCCTTGGTGAAGGGCTTGGTGAGGTAGTCCTGCGAGCCGACCATGCGGCCACGCGCCTTGTCGAACACGCCGTCCTTGGACGAGAGCATCACCACCGGGGTCGCGGCGAAGCGCGAGTTGCGCTTGATGATGGCGCAGGTCTGGTAGCCGTCCAGCCGCGGCATCAGGATGTCGCAGAAGATCAGATCGGGCTGGTAGTCGTTGACCTTGGCAAGCGCGTCGAACCCGTCCTCGGCCAGCATGACCTCGTGGCCGCCCTGCTTCAGGAAGATCTCCGCGCTGCGCCGGATCGTGTTGCTGTCATCGATCACCAGCACCTTGAACCCCGTCGTGCTCACTTGACGCCGCTCCTCTTTTCGTAACTGCCGCGGGGCCGCATCGTCATACGAAGAGCGTCACCGAAGCACCTCCCTCAGATCTGGACCATCTCGAAGTCTTCCTTGCGCGCACCGCACTCGGGGCAGGTCCAGTTCATGGGGACCTGGTCCCACGGTGTTCCGGGAGGAATTCCGTGGTCGGGGGCGCCGGCGGCTTCGTCGTAGATCCACCCGCAGATCAGACACATCCAGGTCTTCGCTTCAGTCACAGCTTAAAGGGCCTTCGAATAGAATGCAACGATTGTATCGAGCGCACCTGCGGAGAAACGTCACGGTGCCGATGCCTGGA
>JAEWBU010000164.1 GCA_023390985.1 Pseudomonadota bacterium | reverse complement strand
GGGTTCTCGAGCTTCTTGTCGCGCAGCATCACCAGCGAGCGGCAGATCCGCTTGCGGGTCTCGTGCGGCAGGATCACGTCGTCGATGAAGCCGCGCGCGCCGGCCACGAACGGGTTGGCGAAGCGGGCCTTGTACTCGGCCTCGCGGGCGGCCAGCTTGCCCGGGTCGTTCTTGTCCTCGCGGAAGATGATCTCCACCGCGCCCTTGGCGCCCATCACCGCGATCTCGGCGTTGGGCCAGGCGAAGTTGACGTCGCCGCGCAGGTGCTTGGAGCTCATCACGTCGTAGGCGCCGCCGTAGGCCTTGCGCGTGATGACCGTCACCTTGGGCACCGTGCATTCCGCATACGCATACAGCAGCTTGGCGCCGTGCTTGATGATGCCGCCGTACTCCTGGCTGGTGCCGGGCATGAAGCCGGGCACGTCGACGAAGGTGATCACCGGGATGTTGAAGGCGTCGCAGAAGCGCACGAAGCGCGCCGCCTTGGTCGAGCTCTTGATGTCCAGGCAGCCGGCGAGCACCAGCGGCTGGTTGGCCACGATGCCGACCGTCTGCCCTTCCATGCGGGCGAAGCCGATGATGATGTTCTTCGCGAACTCGGGTTGCAGTTCGAAGAAGTCGCCGTCGTCGACCGTCTTGACGATCAGCTCCTTCATGTCGTACGGCTTGTTCGGATTGTCCGGGACCAGCGTGTCGAGCGACGCGTCCATGCGGTCCACCGGGTCGTTGCTCGGGCGGATCGGCGGCTTCTCGCGGTTGTTCAGCGGCAGGTAGTTGTAGAGGCGCCGCAGCATGATCAGCGCCTCCACGTCGTTCTCGAACGCCAGGTCGGCCACGCCGCTCCGGGTGGTGTGGGTGGTGGCGCCGCCCAGCTCCTCGGCCGTGACCTCCTCGTGCGTGACGGTCTTCACCACGTCCGGCCCGGTCACGAACATGTACGAGCTGTCCTTGACCATGAAGATGAAGTCGGTCATCGCCGGCGAGTACACGGCGCCGCCGGCGCAGGGACCCATGATCATGCTGATCTGAGGAATCACGCCGGAGGCCAGCACGTTGCGCTGGAACACGTCGGCATAGCCGCCCAGCGAGGCCACGCCTTCCTGGATGCGCGCGCCGCCCGAATCGTTCAGACCGATGACGGGCGCACCGACCTTCATGGCCTGGTCCATCACCTTGCAGATCTTCTCGGCATGCGCCTCCGACAGGGCACCGCCGAACACGGTGAAGTCCTGGCTGAACACGAACACCAGGCGGCCGTTGATCATCCCGTAGCCCGTCACCACGCCGTCGCCGGGCACCTTCTGGTCCTGCATGCCGAAGTCGTGGCAGCGGTGCTCGACGAACATGTCCCATTCCTCGAACGTGCCCTCGTCCAGCAGCAGCTCGATGCGCTCGCGCGCGGTGAGCTTGCCCTTCTTGTGCTGGGCCTCGATGCGCCTGGCGCCGCCGCCCTGCCGCGCCGCGGCGCGCTTCTTCTCCAGTTGTTCCAGGATGTCCTGCATTGCTCTTCTCCGTGTGTCCGTTGTCAGGGCTGCTCGTGCCACAAGGCCAGCAGTTGCCGCGCGGCGGTGGAAGCGGGCACGTCGCCCTGGTCCACCTGCGCCATCAGTTGCGGCAGGCGTTCCTTCACCCGGGGGTGCTGGCGGAAATCCTGCTTGAGTCCGCGCTCGATGCGTTCCCACATCCAGGCCAGCGCCTGGTGGCGGCGGCGAGCCTCGATGGCGCCGGCCCCGGCCTGCAACTCGCGGTAGCGCGAGACGGCCTGCCAGAAGCGGTCGACCCCCTCGCCCGTCAGCGCGCTGAGTTGCAGCACCTGTGCCTGCCAGGGGCCGCGGTCGCGCCCCTGCTGGGTGAACAGGCGCAGCGCGCTCGTGATCTGCGCCTGGGCGCGCGTGGCCGCGTCGGGGTCGAGGTCGGCCTTGTTGATCGCCACCAGGTCGGCCAGCTCCATCACGCCCTTCTTGATCGCCTGCAGGTCGTCGCCGGCGTTGGGCAGCTGCAGCAGGACGAACATGTCGGTCATGCCGGCCACGGCGGTTTCGCTCTGGCCGACGCCGACCGTCTCGACGATGACCACGTCGTAGCCGGCGGCCTCGCACACCAGCATCGCCTCGCGCGTCTTGTCCGCGACGCCGCCGAGCGTGCCGGCGGACGGGCTGGGGCGGATGTAGGCCTTCTCGTGCACCGAAAGCCGCTCCATGCGCGTCTTGTCGCCCAGGATGGAGCCGCCCGAAACGCTGCTGGAAGGATCGATGGTGAGCACGGCGACGCGATGGCCCTGCTCGATGAGGTACAGGCCCAGCGCCTCGATGAAGGTGCTCTTGCCGACGCCGGGCACGCCGGAGATGCCGAGGCGGAAGGCGTTGCCGGTGTGGGGCAGCAGTGCGGTGAGGAGCTCGTCGCCTTGCGCCCGATGGTCGGGCCGGGTCGATTCCAGCAGCGTGATGGCCTTGGCGATGGCGCGGCGCTGTGGGCCGGGCTGGGCGCCCACGATGTCTTGCGGCGTGATCACCGATTTCACGCCAGCACCTCGAAGCCCCGGCCGTCGGGCAGGCGGTAGCGCAGGAAATCGCGGCGGTCCTCGGTCAGGATGACGTGCGTGTCGAGCTGGCCGGCCAGCCAGACCAGCGACGCATCGGCCAGGTCCATCAGCGACTTGTGCTTCTCGGAGTACCGCTGCATCCAGGGCAGCAGCTCGCCCAGGTCGGCGGCCTCGAAGTTCAGCACGATGGCGCCGCCCTTGTGCAGCCAGTGCAGCAGCGCGAGATGGTTGCGCGGCGACAGCAGGTAGCTGGCTTCGGCCACGCAGGGCCAGGTGGTGGCGAGCTGCCAGCCGTCCGAGTGGCGGCCGATCTTGGAAAGGTAGTGGCTGTGTCGCTGCTCGGCGTCGTCGAAGAGGGCCACCATGACGCTGGCGTCGAGCAGGACGAACCTCATTTCGCCCGGCCCTGCTTGTCGGCCACGGCCTTGCGCACCAGCGCCTTCACCTCCGCCGCCTTGTTCGTGCGCAACTTCGCGGCGGCCGGATCGGGCAACCCGTAGGCCGCGCGCGCCTCCTGCAGCAGGTGCACCGGATCCTGCGGCGACAACGCCTCGCGCAGCAGGTCCTGCACGAAGCGCGAACGCGTGCTCTTGCGCCGGGCGACTTCCAGGTCGAGCCGGCGCTCGAGTTCGGGGTCGAGGCGGATGGAGAGGGTGGACATGGCGGGCGACTCCGTGTGACGTATGACAGTCACACAAGTATACGCAGACGCGGCGGAAGCGGGCGGGTCAGGCCTCCTGCGCCTTGCGGATCTGCTCCAGCACGTCCTTGGCGCTGGCGGGGATCGGGGTGCCCGGGCCGTAGATGCCCTTGACCCCGGCGTCGTACAGGTACGGGTAGTCCTGCTGCGGGATCACGCCGCCCACGAACACGATGATGTCGTCGGCCCCCTGCTTCTTCAGCTCCTGGATGATGGCCGGCACCAGCGTCTTGTGGCCGGCCGCCAGGGTGGAGATGCCCACCGCGTGCACGTCGTTCTCGATCGCCTGGCGCGCGCATTCCTCCGGCGTCTGGAACAGCGGCCCCATGTCGACGTCGAAACCGAGGTCGGCGTAAGCCGTGGCCACCACCTTGGCGCCGCGGTCGTGGCCGTCCTGGCCCAGCTTGGCGACCATCACGCGCGGGCGGCGGCCCTGTTCCTCGGCGAAGCGGGCGATCTCGCCCTTGAGTTTTTCCCAGCCCTCGGCCGAGTCGTAGGCAGCTGCGTACACGCCGGTCACCTTCTGGGTATCGGCGCGGTGGCGCCCGAAGACTTTCTCCAATGCGTCGGACACCTCGCCCACCGTGGCACGCAGGCGGATCGCCCGGATGCTCAGGTCGAGCAGGTTGCCCTGACCTTCACGCGCGGCCGTGGTCAGCGCTTCCAGCGCGGCCTGCACCTGCGCGCCGTCGCGGGTGGCGCGGATCTTCTGCAGGCGCGCCACCTGCTGTTCGCGCACCTTGTGGTTGTCCACCTCGAGGATCTCGACCGGATCCTCCTTGGCCAGGCGGTACTTGTTGACGCCGACGATGACGTCCTTGCCGGAGTCGATGCGGGCCTGCTTCTCGGCCGCGGCGGCCTCGATCTTCAGCTTGGCCCAGCCCGAATCCACCGCGCGGGTCATGCCGCCCATGGCGTCGACCTCCTCGATGATCTTCCAGGCGGCGTCGGCCATCTCCTGCGTCAGCTTCTCCATCATGAAGCTGCCGGCCCAGGGATCGATGACGTTTGTGATGTGGGTCTCTTCCTGGATGATCAGCTGCGTGTTGCGCGCGATGCGCGAGGAGAACTCGGAGGGCAGCGCGATCGCCTCGTCGAAGCTGTTGGTGTGCAGCGATTGCGTGCCGCCGAACACCGCGGCCATCGCCTCGATGGTGGTGCGCACCACGTTGTTGTACGGGTCCTGCTCGGTCAGCGACCAGCCCGAGGTCTGGCAGTGCGTGCGCAGCATCAGGCTCTTGGGGTTCTTCGCGCCGAAGCCCTTCATGATCCGGCACCACAGCAGGCGGGCCGCGCGCATCTTGG
>JAEWBU010000043.1 GCA_023390985.1 Pseudomonadota bacterium | reverse complement strand
CCATGCCGCGCGGCTTGAGCGCGAGGTCGCCGAAGATCTTGGGCGCGTTCAGCTGCTCGAGGCTCAGGATCTTGGAAGGAATCGTCCGGAACACGGCGGCCGCGCCGCGGTTCTGGTTGAAGGCGTTCACGCGAAAGCGCGCCAGGCCTTCGATCTCGAACGAGAAGTCGCACTCCAGGAACTCTTCGTACTGCTTGCGCTGCGTGTCGTTCATGATGTCGTACACCATGGCGTGGACCTGCTTGTGGTCCATCGGATCGACGTTGATGCGGCGCACGTCGCCATGCACGCGGATCATGGGCGGCAGACCGGCAGACAGGTGCAGGTCCGACGCCTTGTTCTTCACGCTGAATGCCAGCAGCTGGGTAATATCCACGAGTCCCTCTTGACGTTCTGCAACTATTTCAAGCTGGTCGATTATGACCACCATCGGTCACAACCTCCATACCGTCCGGGAGCGCATGGCCGCCGCCTGTGCCGCGGCGCAACGCCCGGTGGAAGATGTCACGCTGCTGGCGGTTTCCAAGACGTTCGGGCCTGAAGCGGTGCGCCAGGCCCACCAGGCCGGCCAGCGCGCCTTCGGCGAGAACTACATCCAGGAAGCGGTGGAAAAGATCGCCCTGCTCTCGGACCTGCCGCTCGAATGGCACTGCATCGGGCCGATCCAGAGCAACAAGACGCGGCTGGTCGCGCAGCATTTCGACTGGGCCCACACGGTGGATCGCCTGAAGATCGCGCAGCGCCTGTCGGAGCAGCGGCCCGAAGGCCGCGCGCCGCTCTCGGTCTGCATCCAGGTCAACATCGATGGCGGACCGGGGAAGTCGGGCGTCGCGCCCGAGGAAGCCGGGGACCTGGCGCGAGAGGTGGCCCGGTTGCCGGGCCTGCGGCTGCGCGGACTGATGACGATCCCCGAGCCGGCCGAGGATTTCGAAGCGCAGAAGGCGGTGCATGAACGCGCCGCCGACCTGTTCCATGCGTTGCGCGAAGGCGGGCTCGAACTGGACACGCTGTCCATGGGCATGAGCGCCGACCTCGAAGCCGCCATCGCGGCCGGCAGCACGATGGTGCGGGTGGGCACGGCGATCTTCGGCGGCCGGCCGCGGCCCGCCTGATTGTTCATTTCATCGGCTTGACGCTGCCGCAATCGGCGCCCAGCCACTTGCCCGCGCCTTCCACCGACATCTTCTCGACCCGGCCGTCGATGTTGGACGCCGCCGTGGTCTTCATGGCGTAGGACTCCGGGCTGTTGATCGTCATCTGGCTCTCGCCGCTGGAAGGCGGGTTGGTGCAGGTGAAGTTCACCTTCAGCGTGTTGCCGGTGCGCTGCTGGTTGCTTGTCTTGCAGTCGCCCTGCTGCGCCGGGATCTCGTTGCGCTCCACCATGTCCCTGGTAAGGCACATGCGCACGCTCTGGCCGCCCGCGCCCATCTGCACGCCGCGGCCGGCCATCATGGCTTCCATCTGCTTGCGCTGCTCGGGCGGCATGGCGGCCATCTGCTTGCGAGCCTCTTCCAGCTGGCGCTCCATTTCCGGATTGCCTTTCATCTTGTGCTGCACCTCCCACAAGCCGGGCTTGAGGTTCTGCGCCCAAGCGCCGGAAGCGGCGCAGGCGGCAACCAGAGCGAAGCAGGCAGAGGACAGGGTTCTCTTCATGATGGCTCCTTCGAGGTTCAGTCCAGCGTGGCCTGGCGCACCGCGCGTTCCCAGTTCTGCATCAGCTCGCCGGCCCGCTCGCGGGACAGCGTGGGCGTGAAGCGGCGCTCGGCCTTCCAGAGTTTCTCCAGCTCCCCGCTGTCCGAGAACACGCCGCACGACAGCCCGGCCAGGTAGGCCGCGCCCAGCGCCGTGGTCTCGGTGATCGCAGGCCGCACCACCGGGATGCCCAGCAGGTCGGCCTGGAACTGCATCAGCAGGTTGTTGACGCAGGCGCCGCCGTCCACGCGCAGTTCCGCGACCGGCGCCGAGCCCGCGGCCACGGCATCGCGGCTCATCGCCTGCAGCAGCGCCGCGCTCTGGTACGCGATGCTCTCCAGCGCGGCACGCGCGATGTGCGCGACGGTCGACCCGCGCGTGAGCCCGGTGATCGTGCCGCGCGCATCCGGCTTCCAGTACGGCGCGCCCAGGCCGGTGAAGGCCGGCACCAGCATCACGCCGCCCGCGTCGGGCACGCTTTCCGCGAGCGCCTGCACCTGAGCGCTGCTCTCGATCGCCTTGAGGCCGTCGCGCAGCCACTGCACCACCGCGCCGCCGACGAACACGCTGCCTTCCATCGCGTACTGCGGCTGCGCCGAGGTCTGGGCGGCGCTGGTGGTGAGCAGGCCGTTGGCCGACTGCTGGAAGCGCGAACCGGTGTGCATGAGGAGGAAGCAGCCGGTGCCGTAGGTGTTCTTGGCCATGCCTTCGCGGAAGCACGCCTGGCCGAACAGCGCGCTCTGCTGGTCGCCGGCCACGCCGCCGATGCGCACCGGCGCGCCCAGCAGCGACTCCACGCTGCGGCCGTACTCGGCGCTGGAAGGCAGCACCTGGGGCATCAGCGAAGCGGGCACCTGCAGCAGATCGAGCAGTTCCTCGTCCCAGCGGTTGCGGTGCACGTCGAACAGCATGGTGCGCGACGCGTTGCTGACGTCGGTGGCGTGCAGCGCGCCGCCGGTCAGCTGCCACAGCAGCCAGCTGTCGATGGTGCCGAAGGCCAATTCGCCTCGCTCGGACTGCTGCCGCGCGCCCGGCACGTTGTCGAGCAGCCAGCGGATCTTGGTGCCCGAGAAGTACGAGTCGATCAGGAGGCCGGTGCGCGACTGGATCAGCGGCCCGTGCCCCTGCTCGCGCAGCTGCGCGCACAGCGGCTCGCCGCGCCGGTCCTGCCACACGATCGCGTGGTGGATGGGCTGGCCGGTCCTGCGGTTCCAGACGACGGCCGTTTCGCGCTGGTTGGTGATGCCCAGCGCGGCGACCTCGCGCGCGGTGATGCCGGCTTTCGCCAGCGCCTCCTGCGCGGTGGCCAGCTGGCCGCGCCAGATCTCCATCGGGTCGTGCTCCACCCAGCCCGGCTGCGGGTAGATCTGCGGCAGCTCCCGCTGCGCCAGGGCGACGATGCGCCCCTGGCGGTCGAACACGATGCTGCGGGAACTGGAGGTGCCCTGGTCGAGCGCGAGCAGATAGGTCATGGGCCGATGCTAGCCGCGGACCCCCGCCGGCCTCATCGGGATCAGCCCTTGCGCTGCGCCTTGAGCTCTTCGATCAGGCCCTTGATGCGGCCCACGTTCAGCGGCTTGGTCAGGTGCGCGTCGAAGCCGGCCTGCATCGAATGGCGGATGTCGGCTTCCTGGCCCCAGCCGGTGGCGGCGATCAGGATCATGTCGCGGCCCCAGGCTTCGCCGCGCAGGCGTCGCGCGACGTCGTGGCCGCTGAGGTCGGGCATGCCGATGTCCAGCAGCGCGATGGTCGGCCGGTGCTGCTCGGCGACCTGCAGCGCCTCTTCGCCGGAGCGCGCCAGCACGGCGCGGAAACCCGAGAGCTCCAGCAGCTTGGCCAGGCCCCAGGCGGCGTCGCCGTTGTCGTCCGCCACCAGGATCAGCTCGCCGTCGGCCGCGATGGCGGGCGCCGGCGGCAGCGCCTCGGGCTGCGTGAGTTCGAGCTCGGGACCGCCGTCCAGCGTCCCCACGCGCAGCAGCGGAAGGCCGACGCGCAACTGGCTGCCCTCGCCCGGACCGGCCGAGCTGGCCATGATCCAGCCGCCGTGCAGCTCGATGATGTTGCGCGCGAGCGCCAGGCCGATGCCCAGGCCGCTGTTCGAATGTCCCGTCACGCGCTCGCCCTGCGAGAACAGGTCGAACATGCGGTCGATCTGCGAAGGCTCCATGCCGATGCCGTTGTCGCTGACCTGGACCACCACCTCGTCGGTGAACACCTCCGCCGAAACCTCGATGCGCCCGCCCTCCGGCGTGTACTTGGCCGCGTTGCTGATCAGGTTGGACACCACCTGCGCCAGCCGCAGCGGATCGGCGTCCACTTCCACCGTGTGCGGCGGCAGCTTGACCACCAGCTCGTGGCCCGCGGCCTGCACCAGGGGACGGGTCGTCTCCAGCGCCTGCTGCACCACCATCGTCACCGACACCGGGCGCCTGGCCAGGTTGAGCCGGCCCAGCGTGAGGCGCGACACGTCCAGCAGTTCGTCCAGCAGCACCTTCATCGCCTTGCCCTGGCGCTGCACCACTTCGGCGGCCTTCTCGCGCGCCGAGTCGGGCAGCTTGGGCATCAGCAGCAGCTCGGACGCGCTGGCGATCGAGGCCAGCGGGTTGCGCAGCTCGTGCGACAGCACGGCCAGGAAGCGGTCCTTGGCGGCGTCGGCGGCCTCCAGCGCGCGGCGGGCCTGCTGCGTCTCCTCGAGCGACTGCTTCAGTTCCGACTGGCTGCGCTCGATGGCCTGCTGGACCTCGCGCGCCCGCGTCTGGTCGCGCAGCACCTTCACGAAGCCCATCGCGCGGCCCTGCTCGTCGCGCATGAGCATCATCACGCCCTCGGCCCAGAACAGGCTGCCGTCCTTGCGCATGTGGACACGGTCGTCCGAGGCCCGCCCGTCGGCGAGCGCGGTCTGCACCTCGGCTTCGGGCGCGCCCTCGCGCCGGTCCTCCTCGGTGAAGACGATGTCGGCCGGCTTTCCGAGCACCTCCGATTCGGAGTAGCCGAGCAGCCGCTCGGCGCCGCTGTTCCAGCTGACGATGTTGCGGTCCAGGCCCATCGAGAAGATGGCGTACTCGCGCACGTTCTCGACCACCAGCCGCAGCTGCTCCTCGCTCTCGCGCAGCGCCGTCTGCGCACGCCGGGCCTCGGTGATGTCGCGCACGATGGTCGTGCCGCCGATCACCGTGCCGTCGGGATCGCGGATGGGCGACACCGACATCGAGACGTGGATCTCCTGGCCGTCCTTGCGCTTGCGCACGGCTTCGAAGTCGAGCGACTCGCCTTCGCCCAGCCGGCGCATCAGCTCGAGCTGGTCGCGCTCGAGCTCCGCGCTGGGCGACAGCACCGACGCCGAGCGCCCGATCATCTCCGCCGCGCTCCAGCCGAAGATGCGTTCGCAGGCCGCGTTCCAGCTGAGGATGGTGCGGTCCAGCGCGAAGCTGACGATGCCGTCCGTGGACGCGTGCACCACCGCCGACAGCCAGGTGCGCACCTCGTCGGCCTGGCGCCGCTCGGTGATGTCGATGAACGAGAGCACCACGCCGGCGATGCGGTCCTCCAGCGTGCGGTAGGGCAGCATGCGCACCAGGAACCAGGTGCCGTCGGGCAGGCCCATCTCGCGCTCGATCGGCACCAGGCGCTCCAGCACCCGGCGGGCATCGTCGGCCAGGCGCGGATAGTCCAGCCGCGTGGCCAGGTGGGCCAGCGGGCGGCCGATGTCCGAGGGGATCAGGTTGAACAGCTGCACCGCCGTGGGCGTGTAGCGCATGATCGACAGGTCCCGGTCGAGGAACACCGTCGCGATGGCGGTGGCGTCGATCAGGTTCTGCATGTCGCTGTTGGCGTGGCCCAGCTCCTCGACCTTGCTCTTGAGCTCGTGGTTGACGGTGGTGAGCTCCTCGTTGATCGACTGCAGCTCCTCGCGGCTGGTCTCCAGTTCCTCGGTGGCCGAACGCAGCTCCTCGTTCATGGCCTGCAGCTCCTCGTTGCTCGCCTTGAGTTCCTCGGTGGAGGCCTCGTACTGCTCCACCGTCTCGCGCAGCTCGGACTTCAGGCGCTCCAGCTCGCGGTCCAGGTGCGTGGCGACCGGGTCCTTGGGATGCAGGTCGACGACGTGGCGGGCTTCGGACTCGACCAGCTGCGCGCGGCGTTCCAGCAGCACGATGAACATGTCGACGCCCGCGTCGCGCACGGGCCAGGCGCGCAGCGTGACGCTGGCCGGCCCGTCGGGCAGCGGCACGCCGTCGACCTGGACCTCGGCCTCTTCGTTGGATTGCGCCGCCTGGTACAGCACGCCGCGCAACTCGATGCGCAGGGCCGGATGGATGGTGCGCAGCAGGTTGCGGCTGGGCTCGCCGCCCGAGAACTGCAGGAACTGACCGGCGCTGGTCGACAGGTGGACGATCTCGTGCTCGCGGTCGATCAGGATCGAAGGCGGCGCCAGCGTCTCCAGCAGGCGCAGGTGCAGCGCGCCCCAGGACACGCCGCGCTCGTCCAGCCCGCGGGCCGGCCGTTCCTGCGCCGGCAGCGACACCGGGCCCATCGCGCGCCCGGGGATGGCCATCTCGTGCGGGCGCCGCGGCAGCATCACCTGCCCCAGCGCGGTCGGCCGGGCCGGGACCGGCAGCACGGGCCGGGCCAGCGGCCGCTGCATGAAGATGCGCTTCTTCTTGTCCACCACCGAGAACAGGGTGCCCTCGTCCTCGCAGCTTTCCGAGGAACCCAGGAACAGCAGCGCCTGCGGGCGCAACGCGAAATGGAAGGTCTGGAACACCCGCTGCTGGACGTCGCGCTCCAGGTAGATCAGGAGGTTGCGGCACGACACCAGGTCGAGCCGCGAGAACGGCGAATCCTTCAGCAGGTCGTGCTCGGCGAACAGCACCATCTCGCGCACCTCGCGGCGCACGCGGTAGCCGCGGTGCTCCTTGCTGAAGTAGCGGCGCAGCCAGTCCTGCGAAACGTCGGCCTCGATGGACAGCGGATAGAGGCCGTCGCGCGCGACGCGGATGGCCTCCTCGTCCAGGTCGGTGGCGAACACCTGGATGTGCGGCGGCGCATCCATCTCGCGCGCGTAGTCGCACAGCATGATGGCCAGCGAGTAGGCCTCCTCGCCGGTCGCGCAGCCGGGCACCCACACGCGCACCGGCTCGCCGGCGGCCTTGCCGCGCAGCAGTTCGCGCAGGTGCGGCTCCAGGCCCTGGAAGCAGTCGGGGTCCCGGAAGAAGTTGGTGACGCTGATCAGCAGGTCCTGCAGCAGCGCCGGCGCCTCGCCCGGCCGCGTGCGCAGGAAATTGAGGTAGCCGGTCAGGTGGTCGGTGCCGTTGACCTGCATGCGCCGCGCGATGCGCCGCACGATGGTGGCCCGCTTGTAGCCGGTGAAGTCGCGGCCGGTGCGGGTGCGCAGGAAAGCCAGGATCTCGCGCAGCGTGGCCTCGTCGTCGCCCTCGCGGCCGGCCGCCGGCGACGCGGGCGGCGCGACTTCGGACGGCAGCCGCAGGTGGCGCTCCAGCCGGAAATAGGCCAGCAGGCGCGGCACCATGTCGGCCACCGGAAGCGTCCAGTCCACCATGCCCGTGGCGATGGCGCTGCGCGGCATGGCGGGATGGCCGCATTCCTCGGGGTCCTGCGCGACCGTCAGGCCGCCGCGTTCCTTGACGCGCTTGATGCCGATGGCGCCGTCGCCGTCGGCGCCGGACAGGACCACCGCCGCGCTGTGCGCGCCGTGCGAGTCGGCCAGCGTGCGGAACAGCAGGTCCACCGTGATCGGCCGGTCCGGCTCGGCTTCGCGCTCCTCGAGCGCGAGCGCCCCGCCTTCCATGCGGATGAGCTTGCGCGGCGGGATCACGTACACGGTGCCCGAGCGCACCGGCTCGTGCCGGGTGAGCTGCAGGACCGGCAGCGCGGTGCGCCGACCGATCAGTTCCGGCAGTTTCGATCCATGTTCAGGGTCGAGGTCGACCGCCACGACGAAGGCGACCGGGCACTCGGCCGGAACGTCCTCGAAGAACGCCTGCAGCGCCTCGATCGACCCGGCCGAGCCGCCGAGGGCCACCACCGGCACGAGCTCATGGTGGCTGCTCGGCGAGACGTCGTCTTCGCCGGCCGGCTCGCTGCGGGCGGTAGGGGACTCTTCTGGCATGGGCGCGGGGGAAGGGGCGGGACATTATGCGCCGCCGGTTCCCTCCGCGATCAACTCGGCCAGACGGGCCGCCTGCTGCTGCACCCGGGCCGCCTGCAGCATCCCGACCTCGGCCTGGGCGTCGTCGCCGAGGCTGCGGGAGACGCCCGCCATGCGGCGCAGCAGTTGCTCGCGCTCCTTCAGGGTGCGGAAGCTGGCCTGCAGCGCATGGTCGGTCCGCTCGGCCTGGGCGCTCTCCAGGCTCCTGGCGGTGTAGGCGTGGCCGGTGTGGCAGCGGTAGCGCAGCGGCCGCCCGCTCTCTATCTCCGACAGCGTGCCGCCGCAGTCGGGACAGGTGAGCTGGGTCGGCGTGCCGATCGCCTGCAGGTTGTCCATGGGTTCGACTCCTTCGAAGACCGATTGCTCGCGCAGCAGCGCTTCGGGTGGCGGCTCGGGCGCGTGGACAGGGCTCGGCGGCGCGACCAGGCGCGACAGCAGCGGCGCGATGGCCGGCAGCAGCACGCAATGGTCCACATCCACATTGGCGAGCGCGCTGCTCGGCATGCTGGGCGCGACGGCTTCCTGCGGATCCTGCACCACCGTGCAGCCGCCGCAGGTCTTGATGGTGTGCAGCCCGGCGGTACCGTCGTCCAGTTCGCCGGTGAGCACCACGCCGATGGCCGAGCGGCCCCAGTGCAGAGCCGCGGTACGGAACAGCGGGTCGATCGCCGGGCGCGTGTGGTTCTCGCGCGGACCGCGGTTGAGGCGCACCGTGCGCGGCGTCACCAGCAGGTGCCGATCGGGCGGCGCCACATAGATGCGCCCCAGCCGCAGCGGCTCGTCGTGGTACGGATGGACGGCGCGCAGCGGCCCCGCCCGCGAGAGCAGCTCCGGCAGCACGCTGGGCTGGGAGCCGACGTGCTGGACCACCGCGAGGAAGGCCGGGAAATCCTTCGGCAGGGCGGCCACCAGGGTGATCAGGGCCTCGACGCCGCCGAACGATGCGCCGACGACGACCAGGGGATGCGAAGGCGCGGGCGCGGGGTTCATGGAGGTCCCTGTTTCGTGAGGATTCCTTTTACGCCGAAGGCGGGCGCACCGCCGTAGCCCTAGTCCCACAGTGAACGCGCTCGGGTTCCGACGGCCAGCGGCAGGGCCGCGCCGCACACTGGGGCCGACCAAGCAGGAGAACACACCATGGCCTACAGCAGCATCCTGGGCGCCGACCCGGCACCCAGCCAGCCCAGCGGCCGCAGCAGCGACGTGCTGGGACCGAGCGACAGCTCCGACACCGGCAGCGATGCCGTCGGCACGCGCGAGGACCACGCCGATTCGGACGTCGGCGGCACGGGCGAGCGCGGCTCGGTGTATGGCCCGGACGCCATCGAAGGCGCCGACATCTCGCCCGACCGCGTGGTGCGCATGAGCGACGGCGGCGAGGAAGACCTCGGCGAGGCGATCGACGACGGACCCGGCTCGGGCAACGGCTTCCCCGAGGCCGACCCCGACGCGCAGGAGTACACCGACCTGGACTCCGACGCCGACGCCGACGCGGACGGCGAGGCCGATCGCTGACCCATGGCGGGAGCGCGCGCCAGCAACGGAACGACAGCGAGCACGCGCCGCATCGCCGAAGTCCTGAAGGGAACCTTCGGGATCCAGCGGCTGCGGCCGGGCCAGCGCACGGTCATCGAGCAGGTGCTGGCCGGCCGGCCCACGCTGGCCATCATGCCCACGGGCGCGGGCAAGTCCCTCTGCTACCAATTGCCGGCGATGCTGCTGCCGGGCCGCACGCTGGTGGTCTCGCCGCTGATCGCGCTGATGAAGGACCAGGTCGAGGCGCTGCGCGAACTCGGCATCGCCGCCGTGCAATTGAACAGCGCCATCGACAGCGAGGAAGCCCGCGAGGCTCGCGCCGCGGCGATCGACGGCAGCGCGCCGATCGTGATGATCACGCCGGAGAAGCTGGCCGAACCGGGCTTCCTTCAGGAGCTGTCGGCGCATCCCACCAGCCTGCTGGTGGTGGACGAGGCTCATTGCATCTCGCAGTGGGGCCACGACTTCCGCCCCGCTTTCCTGGACATCGGCCCCGCCCTCCCCGCGCTCGGCCGGCCCGCGGTGCTTGCGCTCACCGCGACCGCCACCGACGAAGTGGCGCGCGATATCGCGAAACAACTGGGCATCCCGCGCGACGGGATCATCAACACCGGTGCCTACCGGCCGAACCTCGCGCTCAAGGTGGAACAGGTCGGCCGCGAGGAAGACAAGCTCGAGCGCGCGCTGGCTTTCGTGCGCGAGGCGAAGGGCTGCGGCCTGGTCTACACGGCCACCGTCAAGGCCGCGGTCGCGGTCCACGAAGCGCTGCAGGCCGCGGGCGAATCGGTGGGGCTGTACCACGGCAAGCTCTCGGCGGGCGACCGGCATGCGGCGCAGGAAGCCTTCATGGACGGCAAGCTGCGGGTGATGGTGGCCACCAACGCGTTCGGCCTCGGCATCGACAAGCCCGACATCCGCTTCGTGCTGCATTACCAGCTGCCTTCCGGGCTGGAGGCCTACTACCAGGAAGCGGGCCGCGCCGGCCGCGACGGCCAGGCGGCGCTGTGCACGCTGCTGTTCCTGCGCGCGGACAAGGCCGTGCAGCAGTTCTTCCTGGTCGGCCGCTATCCGACCGACGACGACGCGGTGGCGCTCCACCACGCGCTTGGTGAATCACCCGCGGACGGCGGCGCGTGGACCCTGCCGCTGCTGCAGGCGCGCCTCGGCCGTCCGCGGACCAAGCTGCAGGTGGCCCTGGGCCTGCTGCGGCGGCACAAGGTGGTCGCGGTGGAAGGCGGCGAGATCCGGCTGTTGCGACGCGACCTGGAAGGCGACGCCCTGCGCCGGCTGATGACCGCCTACCGCGACAAGCGCGAGCAGGACCGCCAGACGCTGGAGCGCATGGTGTTCTACGCCCAGACCGGCCAGTGCCGCTGGCGCGTGCTGCTGGAACACCTGGAAGGCGAGGCCGGCTTCGAGCGCTGCCGCCATTGCGACAACTGCCTGCGCATCGCGCGGCAGGAAGAGGCGCTGGCGCGAGCGGCGAAAGCCGGTGCCGACGCGACGAAAGAGGAAAGCGAAGGGCCCGCACGTGCGGTGTTCGCGGCCGGCGACATCGTGATGGTCCGGCGCTACGGCCGCGGCGAGGTGAAGCAGGCCAGCGCCACCGAAGTGACGGTGGCCTTCTCGGACAACTCGCTGCGCGCGTTCCAGCCGGAGTTCGTCAGGAAGGCGCGCGCGCGGCCGCAAGCGGCGGCGTGAGCCGCGTCAGCGCCGGGCGCCGGCCTCGTTCTCGTTCACGAACGCGGTCAGCTGCTCGCGCCGCTGCGCGTACCACCGCAGCAGGCAGTCGCGGTCACGGCAGCTGCGCTCGCGCTCGAACCATTGGGCATCGCTCTGGCGCTTGAAGGCGACAGGGTCGGGTGCGGCATCGCGCGCGCGGGCATGGAGGCGGCCGAGGTCGCGGTCCAGCCGCGAGAGCTCCGGGTCGGCGCAGATGGTCTTCTCGGACGTGGAGCGGGCCTTGGCGCAATCGAAACTGGGCGCGACCCGCTCGGCCGGCGCGGAGCGCTGCGCGGGGGGCGCGGCCTGGCGCGAAACCACCGGCGCCGGCGTTGCCGCGGATGGCG
>JAEWBU010000003.1 GCA_023390985.1 Pseudomonadota bacterium | reverse complement strand
AGCTGGGCCGACTCCGCCACGCTCGGCAAGGCGCGCCGCCTGGACGACGCCGCCGGCCGCTACATCGAATTCTGCAAGAGCACCTTCGCCAACGACCTCACGCTCAAGGGCCTGAACGTCGTCGTCGATGCCGCCAACGGCGCGGCCTACCACATCGCCCCCAAGGTGTTCCACGAGCTCGGCGCCGAAGTGCACTGCATCGGCTGCTCGCCCGACGGCCTGAACATCAACCGCGACTGCGGCGCCACCCATCCCGAAGCGCTGGTGCAGGCGGTGCGCGAGCGCCGCGCCGACTTCGGCATCGCGCTGGACGGCGACGCCGACCGGCTGCAGATGGTCGACGGCGAAGGCCGCCTCTACAACGGCGACGAGCTGCTCTACCTGATGGTGCAGGACCGCCTGTCCAGCGGCGAGCGCGTCCCCGGCGCGGTCGGCACGCTGATGACCAACATGGCGGTGGAAGTCGCCCTGCGCAACCGCGACGTCGAGTTCGTGCGCGCCAAGGTCGGCGACCGCTACGTGCTGGAAGAGCTGGACAAGCGCGGCTGGCTGCTCGGCGGCGAGGGCTCGGGCCACCTGCTGGCGCTGGACAAGCACACCACCGGCGACGGCCTGGTCAGCGCGCTGCAGGTGCTCAAGGCCTGCGCGCGCAGCGGCAAGACGATGGCGTCCCTGCTCGAAGGCGTGACGCTCTATCCGCAGACGCTGATCAACGTGCGGCTGCAGCCCGGGCAGGACTGGAAGCAGAGCAGCAAGCTGCCCAAGGCGCAGGAAGCGCTGGAGAAGCAGCTGGCCGGTCGCGGCCGCATCCTCATCCGCCCGAGCGGCACCGAACCCGTGGTTCGCGTCATGGTGGAAGCGCAGGACGCCGCGCTCGCCAGGCAGGGCGCGCAGGACCTGGCGCAGGCGCTGCAGGCGGGTTGATGGCGTCCACGGCCCGCGTCGAGGCCGTCCATCGCAGCGGCAGCCACAGCTTCAGCAAGTTCGCCGAGGACACGATCACTCTGGTGCCCGGCATCGGCGTTCAAGGCGATGCGCACGCGGGCGCGACGGTCAAGCACCGCTCGCGCGTGCGGCGCGATCCCACGCAGCCCAACCTGCGGCAGGTGCATCTCCTCCACGCGGAGCTGTTCGATGAACTGGTCGAGCGCGGCTTCGCCGTCTTCGCGGGCGACCTCGGCGAGAACATCACGACGCGCGGCATCGACCTGCTGGCGCTGTCGACGGGCACTCGCCTGCGACTCGGTGCGAACGCGCTGGTGGAGGTCACCGGCCTGCGCAATCC
The DNA here is from genome assembly GCA_023390985.1 of Pseudomonadota bacterium. GTDB lineage: Bacteria > Pseudomonadota > Gammaproteobacteria > Burkholderiales > Burkholderiaceae_C > Ramlibacter. The sequence goes on along the minus strand of JAEWBU010000003.1, from coordinate 13,373 downwards.
CTGCTCGCAGATCGACCAGTTCCAGCAGGGACTGACGCAGGCGGTGCTGGATCGCGATGCGGAAGGCGGCCTCGTGCGCAAGGCCGGCGTCATGGGTGTCGTGCTGGAAGGCGGCGAGGTGAGGGAGGGCGACGCCATCGAGGTGCTGCCGCCCGCGGGCGAGCACCGGCGGCTGGAACCGGTCTAGCGGCCTTCGCGCGAACGCGCGAACCCGTCGCGCCAGCGCGCGGCCTGCAGGGCCGCCAGTTCATGCAGCCCGGCCAGCAGCGCGAAAGCGACGGCGAAGTGGTGGAGCAGGGGCGTGGGATGTCTCATGGCGCGCACCAGGGTAGCGGCCCCGCATGGCAGTGGCGTGACACGGCGAAGCCGTATCCTCGCGCGGCCAATGCCCTGCGCGCCGCCCGAACTCGACGACCTGGAAGCCGTGCTCGCCGCCGCGGGCTCGCGCGTGGAAGTCACCCGGACGCCCAGCGCGGGAGCGCAGCCGCTTCCGGTCTACCGCATCGCGCTGGGCAACGCTTCGCCCGGCGTGCCCGCCGTCGGCTTCTTCGGCGGCGTGCACGGGCTGGAGCGCATCGGCACGCAAGTCGTCATCGCCTGGCTGCGCAGCCTGGTCGTGCGCCTCGACTGGGACGAATCGCTGCACCGCGAGCTGCGGCAGGTGCGCCTGGTCTTCATGCCGCTGGTGAACCCGGGCGGCATGCTGCGCGGCACGCGCGCGAATCCCGCCGGCGTGGACCTGATGCGCAACGCGCCGGTGGATGCGGTCGATGCCGTCGCGCCGCTGGTGGGCGGCCAGCGCATCAGCGCGGGCCTGCCCTGGTACCGCGGACGCGCGGGCGCGCCGATGGAAGCCGAGAGCGCGGCCTTGTGCGCCACGGTGGAAGCGGAACTGCACGGCCGTCCGTTCAGCCTGGCGCTCGACTGCCATTCCGGCTTCGGCCTGCACGACCGCCTGTGGTTCCCGCATGCGCACACCCGCAAGCCGATCGCGCAGCTGCCGGAGCTGCACGCGCTGCACGACATCTTCGAACGCACGCTGCCGCAGCACCCGTACGTGTTCGAGCCCCAGAGCCGCCAGTACCTCGCGCACGGCGACCTCTGGGACCACGCCTACCTGCGCGCGCCCACGGGTGGCGCGGTGTTCCTCCCGCTCACGCTGGAGATGGGCTCCTGGCTGTGGGTCAAGAAGAACCCGCGGCAGCTGTTCTCGCGAGCGGGCATCTTCAATCCGCTGATCGCGCACCGGCACGAGCGCGTGCTGCGGCGGCACTTTCCGTTGCTGGACTTCCTGGTGCGTGCGGCGACAGGCGCGCATCGCTGGCTGCCGGCCGCTTCGGACCGCGAGCGCCTGCGGCGGGAAGCGCTGGCCAAGTGGTACGGCACGCGATGAGCAACCCCGTCATTCCCGCGAAGGCGGGAATCCAGGGCATCCGCCTTCGGCGGGCGTCGATGGAAGCACTGGATCCCCGCCTTCGCGGGGATGACGGAGAACGGGGGCTTCTCCGGTGAGTCGCTGGATCCTGCTTCGCGGCCTCACGCGCGAGACCGGGCACTGGGCCGACTTCGCGGCGGCGCTGGCCGAACGATCGGGTGGGCAGGTCGTCGGCGTGGACCTGCCAGGCAACGGCGACCAGTGGAACCGGCCCAGTCCGACCGACGTCGAGGCGATCGCGCAAGACGTGCGGCGCCGCGTCGGCGTGCTGCACGAGCGGGTGCGCGTGGTCGCGCTGTCGCTCGGCGCGATGACCGCCCTCGAGTGGTGCCGCCTCGATCCGGAAGCGATCGCCGGCTGCGCGCTGATCAACACGAGCACTTCGGGCCTCAGCCCGTTCTGGCAGCGCCTGCGGCCGTCGAACTATCCGATCGTGGCCCGCATGCTGCTGCCGGGGCTCTCGCTTGAACAACGCGAGCGGCGCGTCCTCGCGATGACGAGCGCGCGGCCTCAGGCCCATGCGGACGCGCCCGAAGCCTGGGCGACGATCGCGCGTGAACATCCGGTGCGACCGGCCAACGCACTGCGCCAACTCCGGGCCGCGTCGCGCTATCGCCCGCCGTCCACGCCGCCCGCCGTGCCCTTGCTGCTGCTCGCCTCGGAAGGTGACAGGCTGGTGTCCCCGCAATGCTCGCGTCGCCTCGCCGGCCACTGGAACCTGCCGCTGCGCATGCATCCCTGGGCCGGCCACGACCTCCCGCTGGACGACCCCGAATGGGTGCTGCGCGAACTCCTGGAGTGGTCCCGCACGCTGCGCTGAAGCCCTTGCGCGGTTGTCATCGAAGTGCCACGCGATTGCCACGAACGGGTCACCGTGGCTTCGCACACTGCGGGCACGACCACAACAGGAGCATCGTCTTGAGCGAACTGCCCACCCCGACCCTGCCGCTGTCACCGATCGCACTGCCCCGGGGGTCGCTTCATCGGCCTGATCCGCAGCCGGCTGCGGATCGTGGCGCGGTCTCTGTCGCCTGGGCCCGCCACCTGGACGAAGTCCGGGAAGCGCAACGCCTGAGGTTCCGCGTCTTCGCGGGCGAGATGGGGGCGCGCCTCGACACTACGGTGCCGGACCACGACGTCGACCTGTTCGACGACTACTGCGAGCACCTGCTGGTGCGCGACCCCGCCAGCGGCGAAGTGGTGGGCACCTACCGCGTGCTCACGCCGGCCCAGGCCCGCCGCATCGGCAGCACCTACAGCGACACCGAGTTCGACCTCACGCGCCTGCGCCAGCTGCGCGGGCGCATGGTGGAACTGGGCCGCAGCTGCGTGCACCCGGACCACCGCCACGGCGGCGTGATTCTGGCGCTGTGGGGTGCGCTGGCCGAGTTCATGGTGCGCAACAAGCTGGACACCATGATCGGCTGCGCCAGCATCCCGATGCTGCACAACGGGGTGGTCAGCGGCCACGCGGCCGCGAGCATCTGGCGGCAGCTGGGCCGCACGCACCTCGCGCCCATCGAGTACCACGTGCGTCCGCGCCTGCCGCTGCCGGTGGACCAGCTGCAGGACGACCTCGAAGTGGAGCCGCCCGCGCTGATCAGGGGCTACCTGCGCCTGGGTGCCAAGGTGCTGGGCGCGCCGGCCTGGGACCCCGACTTCAACACCGCCGACCTGCCCATGCTGATGCGCATCGCCGACCTGCCGCCGCGCTACCGCAGGCACTTCCTCGGCAGCGAGGCGCCATGCCAAGCCGGCGTGAAACCTGGCGCCGGCCACGGGCACGCCGGTTGCCGCCCGCGAGTTCCGCGTCCGTGACCGCCGCCGACGTTGTCACGAAGCCGTCATCAGGCCCGTGAACACTCGTCACGGTTCCGTCACATGCGCTGACCGATGACGACCAACAAGTCCCCGCAGGAATTCGACGCGATCCCCTTCCTCGACCGCGACCACAGCATCCTCGCCTTCAACGAGCGGGTGCTGGACTGGGCACGGCGCCGGGACGTGCCGCTGCTCGAGCGGCTGCGCTTCCTGTGCATCGTCTCGTCCAACCTCGATGAGTTCTTCGAGGTGCGCATGGCGCCGCACCTCACGGCCCTGCAGAACGGCGGACCCCCGAGCGGCACCGCCGCGGATTTCGAGGCGCTCTCGGCCGCCACGCATGAGCTGGTCGCGCGCCAGTACGCGCTGTTCAACGACGAGCTCACGCCGGCCTTCGAGGCCGAGGGCATCGCCATCGTCTCGCACGGCGACCGCAACCCGGCGCAGCGCCGCTGGGTGGACGAATACTTCGAGCGCGAAGTGCGGCCGCTGCTGGTGCCGGTGGGGCTGGATCCGGCGCATCCGTTCCCGCAGGTGGCCAACAAGTCGCTCAACTTCATCGTGCGCCTGGGCGGCGCCGATGCGTTCGGCCGCCTCAACGAGATCGCCATCGTCAAGGTGCCGCGCGTGCTGCCGCGGGTGATCCGCATGCCGGCTCGCGTCTCGGGCGGCAAGACGCTGTTCGTCTCGCTCTCCAGCGTGATCCGCGCGCACCTGCAGGACCTGTTCCCGGGCCGCGAGGTCGGCCAGTTCTCGCAGTTCCGCGTCACCCGCCACTCGGACCTGGCGGTGGACGAGGACGAGGTGCGCAACCTGCGCACCGCGCTGCGCCTCGGGCTCGAGCATCGCCACTACGGCCAGGCCATGCGGCTGGAGGTCTCGTCGGGTTGCTCGGAGTTCCTGTCCGGTTTCCTGCTGCAGCAGTTCGGCCTGCCGCCGGGCGCGCTGTACCGCGTGCAGGGGCCGGTGAACCTGGTGCGCTTCCAGCAGCTGATCGACCTGGTGGACGCGCCGCGCCTGCTGTTCCCGCCGTACCGGCCGAGCCGGCCTTCGGGGCTGGTGGCGGGGCAGTCGATCTTCGAACAGCTGCGCCGCCGCGACGTGCTCATCCACCAGCCCTTCGAGAGCTTCGACGGCGTGCTGGCCTTCCTGCGCGAAGCGGTGGAGGACCCGGACGTGCTGGCGATCCGCCAGACCATCTACCGCACCGGCGCCGACTCCGAGCTGATGGACCTGCTGCGCGAGGCCGTGCGGCGCGGCAAGGAGGTCACCGCCGTGGTGGAGCTCAAGGCCCGCTTCGACGAGGAGGCCAACATCAACTGGGCCGAGCAGCTGGAGGCGATCGGCGCGCAGGTGGTGTACGGCGTGGTGGGGCTGAAGACGCACGCCAAGATGCTGCTGGTGACGCGCCGCGAGGGCCGCAGGATGGTGCGCTACGCCCACCTGTCCACCGGCAACTACAACGAGCGCACGGCCCGGCTCTACACCGACCTGAGCCACCTGACGGCCGATCCGCTGCTCACGGCGGACCTGGAGGCGATCTTCGTGCACCTGGCCAGCCAGACCCGGCTGCCCCGGCTGAACCTGGCGCTGATGGCGCCGTTCCACCTGCAGCGCCGGCTGGTCGAGAAGATCGACGTGCTGGGCGAGGCCGCCGCACGCGGGCTGGACGCGCGCATCGTGCTGAAGATGAACGCGCTGACCGACGAGCCGCTGATGCAGGCGCTGGTGCGGGCCGGGCGCAAGGGCGCCAAGATCGACCTGATCGTGCGCGGCGCCTGCATGCTGCCGCCGCTGCTGCCGGGCCGCACCGACAACATCCGCGTCCGTTCCATCATCGGCCGCTTCCTCGAGCATTCGCGGGTGTTCTACTTCCGGGCCGGTTCGGAGGAAGAGGTCTGGCTGTCCAGCGCCGACTGGATGAACCGCAACATGCTGCGTCGCATCGAACTGGCGTGGCCGGTCACCGACCCGGTGCTGCGCCAGCGCGTGATCGACGAATGCCTGGTGGCCTACCTGCACGACGACCGCGATGCCTGGGACCTCCTGGAGGACGGGCGATACCGCCGCGTCAGGCCCGCCGGGAACAAGACGCACAGTGCGCAGTCCGCCCTGATGGCGCGCTACGCGTCGCGCGACCCCGGCTCCACCGAGGAGGTGATATGGACCTGATCCTGTGGCGTCATGCCGAAGCCGAAGAGGCCCGCGAGGGCCAGGACGACCTCGACCGCGCGCTCACCCCGCGCGGCGAGAAGCAGGCCACGCGCGTGGCCGGCTGGCTGGACCGCGTGCTGCCCGAAGGCACGCGCATCCTGTGCAGTCCGGCGCGGCGCTGCGAGCAGACGGCGCTGGCGCTGGGCCGCAAGTACAAGATCAAGCCCGAGCTGGTCCAGGGCACGACGGTCGAAGCGATGCTGCAGGCCGCGCAATGGCCCGACGCGCGCCAGCCGGTGCTGCTGGTGGGCCACCAGCCGGTGCTGGGGCAGGTGCTGGCGCAGCTGCTGGGCATGGAGGCCGACTGCCCGGTGCGCAAGGGCGCGGCGTGGTGGCTGCGCCGCCGCGACCACGACGGCGGCAGCGAGACGGTGGTGATCGCGGTGCAGTCGGCGGATACCGCCTGAACAACAACTCGTCATTCCCGCGGAGGCGGGAATCCAGTGCTTCCATGCTGAAGGCGGAAGCTCTGGGTCCCCGCCTTCGCGGGGACGACGGACTAGGCCTTGGCCGGCCGACCGGTCTTCAACGACGGCACGGCCTTCATCGCATCAGCGAACGCGGCATCCGTCAGTCCGGCCAGCGCCTTGATGCCGGCGCGCAGCACTTCGCTCTTCTTCGACGGCGCGCCCGCCTGGGCCGCGCGCTGCTTGAGCGCTTCCAGCACCGCGTATTCGGTCTTGGGGATGGTGAAGCTGTCGCGAACCAGCTTGGGCTTCTTCTCCCTGGCCTCCTTGGCGTCCTTCTTCACCGCCTGCACGGGCGGCGGCGGCGGCAGCGCCCTGGATTTCGCGGCGGGCTTGGCGGTCTTGGCGGTCTTCTTCGCAGCCGGCTTCGCGGCGGGCTTTTTGGCGGACGTTGCCATGCGGGTCCTTTCCTCGTCGAAACGGTATAAACAGTTTATACCGTTGAGCGGGATCAGGCCAGCGACAGCGACCAGGGCGTCTTCTGCCAGGCCACGCATTCCTCGCGCAGCAGGTGGCCAGACTGCGGGAAGTCGCGTGCCCAGTCGGAGCGCAGCGTCAGCCGGAAGCCGCCGCGCCGCGCGGCCAGCGACAGGCCGGCCAGGTCCGGATCGCGCCGCGCGTGGCACAGGATCACCGCAAGCCGCAGGCACAGCAGCCGGTGCACGAAGTCCTCGTCGGCCAGTTCGGCTTCCAGCTTGCGCAGCTTGCCGCGGTGGCCCAGCACCAGCAGGCCCAGGCGGTGCAGCTCGGGCAACGCGAAGCCGGCGGCGTCGGCGTTGTCGAGGATGTAGGCGCCGTGCTTGTGGTAGTCGCTGTGCGAGACCAGGCTGCCGATCTCGTGCAGCATCGCGGCCCAGCGCAGCTTGCGTTCGTGGCGGGCGAGGGTGTCCGCGTCCTCGGACGCGCCGCACAGCTGGTGCAGCAGGCCGGCCGCCACGTCGCCCACGCGCCGGGCCTGCGCGAGATCGACGCCGAAGCGCGTGGCCAGCCGCTGAACCGTGGCCGATCGCACGTCGCCTTCGCGCTGGTCGCGATCGAGCAGGTCGTACAGCACGCCGTGGCGCAAGGCGCCGACGGCCGGCGTCATGGATTCGATGTCGAGCAGGTGGAACACGGCCAGCAGCACCGACATCCCGCCGCCGATGACGGGGCGGCGATCGTCCTTCAGGCCGACCAGCCGCACGCGGTCGGCGCTGCCGGCGGACAGCAGCTGGTCCATCAGCCACCGCAGGCCGTGGCGCGTGATGCCGGGTCCGTGCCCCGCGGCCTCGAGGATCTCGCCGATCGCGTTGATGGTGCCCGAGGAGCCGTAGGCCAGCGACCATTCCGAGGGGCTGTAGCGGTTGGCCGCCTCGTCGAGGATGGCCTGCGCCGCTACTTCTGCGCGCTCGAACGCGTCCTCGGTGAACACGCCGTCGGGGAAGTAGCGCATCGACCAGGCCACGCTGCCGACGCGGTAGCTCTCGGTGACCTCGGCATCGTACTGGTGGCCCAGGATCAGCTCGGTGGAGCGGCCGCCGATGTCCACCACCAGCCGGCGCTCGTCCGACTGCGGCAGCAGGTGGGCCACGCCCTGGTAGATCAGGCGCGCTTCCTCGCGCCCGGAGATGACGTCGATCGGGAAGCCCAGCACGCGGTGGGCGCGGGCCAGGAATTCGTCGCGGTTGCGGGCTTCACGCAGCGTCTGGGTGGCCACCGCGCGCACCTGGGTGCGCTTGAAGCCCGCCAGCCGCTCGCGGAACCGGGCCAGGCAATCCAGCCCGCGCTGCATGGCTTCGGGCGTGAGGTTGCGGGCCTCGTCCAGCCCGGCGCCCTGGCGCACGGTTTCCTTCAGGTATTCGACGCGGTGGACCTGGCCGTGGTCGTGGCGGCCGATCTCGAGCCTGTAGCTGTTGGAGCCGAGGTCGACCGCGGCGAGGAGGGTTCCGTTCTGCATGCCCTGGGCCAGCATAGCAAGGGTGGCGGACCGCCGCATGACAGTTCCGTGACGAGCTTCCGGCCTGTCACAGGGTTGTCACGAAGCCTTCCTACAGTCCGGCACATCCCATCCGCAATGGAGTCAAGTGCCATGAAAAAACTCTTCCGTGTCGCCGGCCTCGGCCTGGCTGCCCTGTCGTTCGCCGGCCTGGCTTCGGCCCAGGACGTCACCGGCGCCGGCGCCAGCTTCCCCGCGCCGCTGTACGCCAAGTGGGCTGCCGACTACAACAAGTCGACCGGCGTGAAGATCAACTACCAGTCGGTCGGCTCCGGCGCGGGCATGCGCCAGATCGAAGCCAAGACCGTGGACTTCGGCGCTTCCGACGCGCCCCTCAAGGACGAAGAGCTCGCCAGGAAGGGCCTGATCCAGTTCCCGACCGTGGTCGGCGGCGTGATCCCGGTGGTGAACATCAAGGGCATCACCCCCGGCCAGCTGCGCCTGAACGGCCAGGTGCTGGGCGACATCTACCTGGGCAAGATCACCAAGTGGAACGACGCCGCCGTCAAGGCGCTGAACCCGTCGCTGAACCTGCCCGACGCCGCCATCGCCGTCGTCCGCCGCGCCGATGGTTCCGGCACCAGCTTCGCCTTCACCAACTACCTGAGCCAGGTCAACCCCGAGTGGAAGTCCAGGGTGGGCGAGGGCACCGCGGTGAACTGGCCGACCGGAGCGGGCGGCAAGGGCAACGAGGGCGTCGCCGCTTTCGTCGGCCGCCTGCCCAACTCGATCGGCTACGTGGAGTACGCGTACGTCAAGCAGAACAGGATGAACTACGCGCAGATGCAGAACGCCGCGGGCCAGTTCGTGTCGCCGGACGATGCGGCCTTCGCCGCGGCCGCCGCGGGCGCCGACTGGAGCAAGTCGTTCCACCAGATCCTGAACAACAAGCCGGGCGCGCAGTCGTGGCCGATCACCACGGCGACCTACATCATGATGCACAAGGTGCAGGACAAGCCGGCGCAGGCCGCCGCCGCCCTGAAGTTCTTCGAGTGGGCCTACAAGAACGGCGACAAGACCGCGCAGGATCTCGACTACGTGCCGATGCCCGCGAGCGTGAAGGCGCAGATCGAGAAGCTGTGGGCCGGCGAGCTGAAGGACGGCTCGGGCAAGGCCGTCGCGTATCGCTGATCCCGAACCGGGCGGCCCTCGCGGCCGCCTTTTCCGAGAACGAGAAAGCACAGAGGTGTCCTCTACACTGCCGGCCCATGAGGCCTCCCTTGACATTCCTCGCGATGCGCCACGCGAGGACCGCACGATGAGTTCGCCTCCCGCCGGTCGACCGGCCGTCGGCGGCGCGTGGGTCGACCGGCTGTTCGGCTGGGCCGCGCGCGGCGCGGCCCTCATCACGCTGGCCCTGCTCGGCGGCATCATGGTCTCGCTGTTCATCGGTGCCTGGCCGGCGATCCACGCCTACGGCCTCGGCTTCCTGTTCAGCACCACCTGGGACCCGGTCGCCAACGAGTACGGCGGGCTGGTGATGGTCTACGGCACGCTGGCCACTTCGCTCATCGCGCTCGTCATCGCGGTGCCGGTGAGCTTCGGCATCGCGCTCTTCCTCACCGAACTCTCGCCCGCCTGGCTCAAGCGTCCGCTGGGCACGGCCATCGAACTGCTGGCCGCGGTGCCGTCCATCGTGTACGGCATGTGGGGCCTACTGGTGTTCGGCCCGCTGCTCGCGCAGTACGTGCAGCAGCCGCTGCAGGCACTCTTCAGCGGCGTGCCTTACCTCGGCGCGCTGGTGTCCGGCCCGCCCGTGGGCATCGGCATCCTGTCGGCCGGGATCATCCTGGCGATCATGATCATCCCGTTCATCGCGGCGGTGATGCGCGACGTCTTCGAAGTGACGCCGCCCATGCTCAAGGAGTCGGCCTACGCGCTGGGCTCGACGACCTGGGAAGTGGTCTCGCGCGTGGTGCTGCCCTACACCAAGGCCGGCGTCGTCGGCGGCGTCATGCTCGGCCTGGGCCGCGCGCTGGGCGAGACGATGGCGGTCACCTTCGTCATCGGCAACTTCAACCAGCTCAACTCGCTGTCGCTGTTCGAGCCGGCCAACAGCATCACCTCGGCGCTGGCCAACGAGTTCGCGGAAGCCGCGAGCGGCCTGCACCAGTCGGCGCTGATCTACCTGGGCCTGGTGCTGTTCTTCATCACCTTCGTGGTGCTGGCGCTGTCCAAGCTGCTGCTGTCGCGGCTGCGCAAGGGCGAAGGAGCCAAGGCATGAACCCCGGCGGAACCGGCCAGCGGCTGCTGGCCAAGGCCGATGCGGCCGCGGCGCGCGAGCGGCGCTATGCGGGGCGCAAGCGCCTGAACAAGGTGGCGCTGGCGCTCTCGCTGGCCGCGATGGCCTTCGGCGTGTTCTGGCTGCTGTGGATCCTGTGGGAGACCATCCGCCTGGGCATCGGCGGCCTGGCCTGGGCCACGTTCACGCAGATGACGCCGGCGCCCAACGAGGTGGGCGGCATCGCCAACGCGATCTACGGCTCCTTCCTGATGGTGCTGATCGCGACCTTCATCGCGACGCCCATCGGCATCCTGGCCGGCATCTACCTGGCGGAGTACGACGTCAAGGGCTGGCTCGGTTCCACCACTCGCTTCGTCAACGACATCCTGCTGTCGGCGCCTTCCATCGTCATCGGCCTTTTCATCTACGCCGTGGTGGTGGCGCGTTTCAAGCAGTTCTCCGGCTGGGCCGGCGCGATGGCGCTGGCCCTCATCGTGATCCCGGTGGTGATCCGCACCACCGAGAACATGCTGATGCTGGTGCCCGCCGGCCTGCGCGAGGCGGCCTACGCGCTGGGCGCGCCCAAGTGGAAGGTGATCACCAGCATCACGCTGCGCGCCGCCCGCGCCGGCGTGGTCACCGGCGTGCTGCTGGCCGTGGCCCGCATCTCCGGCGAGACCGCGCCGCTGCTCTTCACCGCGCTGAACAACCAGTTCTGGACCTCGGACCTGTCGCAGCCGATGGCCAGCCTGCCGGTGACCATCTTCAAGTTCGCGATGAGCCCGTACGAGAACTGGCAGCAGCTCGCCTGGGCCGGCGTTTTCCTCATCACCGCGACGGTGCTCGGGCTGAACATCCTCGCCCGCGTGCTGACCCGCACCAAGCTCTGACCCCGAAGGCAGGCAAGACATGAATGCAAGCCCCCAGGCGCCCGCCAAGATCGCGGTGCGCAACCTGAACTTCTATTACGGCAAGTTCCACGCGCTCAAGGGCATCAACCTCGAGATCCCGGAAAAGAAGGTGACGGCCTTCATCGGCCCGTCGGGCTGCGGCAAGTCCACGCTGCTGCGCACCTTCAACCGCATGTACGAGCTCTACCCCGAGCAGCGCGCCGAGGGCGAGATCGTGCTGGACGGCGAGAACCTGCTGACCTCGAAGCAGGACGTGGCCCTGATCCGCGCCAAGATCGGCATGGTCTTCCAGAAGCCCACGCCGTTCCCGATGTCGATCTACGAGAACATCGCTTTCGGCGTCCGGCTGTTCGAGAGCCTGGGCGCCTCCGACATGGACGAGCGGGTCGAGTGGGCGCTGCGCAAGGCGGCGCTGTGGAACGAGGTCAAGGACAAGCTGGAGCAGAGCGGCGCGGGCCTCTCGGGCGGACAGCAGCAGCGCCTGTGCATCGCGCGCGGCATCGCCATCCGCCCCGAGGTGCTGCTGCTGGACGAGCCCTGCTCGGCGCTGGACCCGATCTCCACCGCCAAGATCGAGGAGCTGATCGCCGAGCTGAAGAACGACTACACGGTGGTCATCGTCACGCACAACATGCAGCAGGCGGCCCGCTGCAGCGACTACACCGCCTACATGTACCTGGGCGACCTGGTGGAAGTGGGGGAGACCGAACAGATCTTCTTCAAGCCCAAGCGCAAGGAAACCGAGGACTACATCACGGGCCGTTTCGGCTGATGACTGCCTGAGGAGGACACCATGCCCGACAAGCACCTTTCCACCCAGTTCGACAGCGAGCTCAACGGCGTCTCGACGCGCGTGATGGAGCTCGGCGGGCTGGTCGAGTCGCAGATCGGCCAGGCCATCTACGCGCTGGCGCAGCTGAACGCCGAAGCCGCGTCGCAGGTGCTGGAGACCGAGCACCGCGTCAACGCGATGGAAGTCGACATCGACCGCGAGCTGTCGTCCATCATCGCGCGCCGCCAGCCCACGGCGCGTGACCTGCGCCTGCTGATGGCGATCTCCAAGACCACCGCCAACCTGGAGCGGGTGGGCGACGAGGCCGCCAAGATCGCGCGGATGGTCAGGTCCATCATCGACAGCGGCTCGGCGCGCGCGCTGCCCGCTTCCGAGCTGCGCGTGGCCGCCGACCTGGCCTCGGGCCTGCTGCGCAAGGCGCTGGACGCCTTCGCGCGCCTGGACACCGCGGCGGCGCTGGCCATCCTGAAAGAGGACGACCTGATCGACAAGGAGTTCGACGGCTTCGTGCGCAAGCTGATCACCTACATGATGGAAGACCCGCGCACGATCTCGCCCAGCCTGGACCTGCTGTTCCTGGCCAAGGCGGTGGAGCGCATCGGCGACCACGCCAAGAACATCGCCGAATTCATCATCTACGTGGTCAAGGGCGCCGACGTGCGCCATGCGACCTTCGAGCAGATCGAATCCGCCCTGAAGTGATCGCCCGATGAAGCAGATCCCCCGCGTCCTCCTGGTCGAAGACGAGCCGGCGATCGCCGAACTGGTGTCGGTCAACCTGCGGCACAACGGCTTCCAGCCGATCTGGGCCGAGGACGGCGACACCGCGCAGCGCGAGCTCGACGCGGTGCTGCCCGACGTGATCCTGCTGGACTGGATGCTGCCCGGCCAGAGCGGCCTGGCGCTGGCGCGCAAGTGGCGCGGCAACGCGCGCACGAAGTCGATCCCGATCCTCATGCTCACGGCTCGCGGCGACGAACCGGACAAGGTGGCGGGCCTGGACGCCGGCGCCGACGACTACATCACCAAGCCGTTCTCCACCCAGGAGCTGCTGGCGCGCATCCGCGCGGTGCTGCGCCGTCGCGCGCCCGAGCAGGACGGCGGTCCGGTGTCCATCGGCGAGCTGTCGCTGGATCCGGCCACGCACCGCGTCACCTGCGGCGGGCAGGCGCTCAAGGTCGGCCCGACCGAGTTCAAGCTGCTCAACTACCTGATGCGGCATCCCGAGCGGGTGCACAGCCGCTCGCAGCTGCTCGACAGGATCTGGGGCGACCACGTCTTCATCGAAGAGCGCACGGTGGATGTGCACGTCAAGCGCCTGCGCGAGGCGCTGGGCGCGGCCGGCGCGATGGTGGAAACGGTGCGGGGCGCCGGCTACCGCCTCACGGCGCAGCCGCAGGCCGCGGTCCGCGCGGGCTGAGGAGCGCGGCGGCCGCATGTTCTGGCGCGTCTGCAGCTTCCTGCTCTGCCAGCTGGCAGGCGGGCTTCTCGGCTGGTGGCTGGCCCGTGATCGCGGCGCGCTCGCGGGTGTCT
>JAEWBU010000351.1 GCA_023390985.1 Pseudomonadota bacterium | reverse complement strand
TCTCCGGTCTCCCGAACCCCGGCCTGGCGCCGGGGTTTGTTTTTTGGGGCGTCGGCCGGCTCAGGCCGGGAACACCGCTTCCGGCTCGGCGTCGTCCAGCGGCACCCCGGCGCGTTCGCGCAGCCGGTCGGCCAGCTGGTGCACCGCCGCGCCGTGCTCGCGCCACAGCGCCAGGAAACGCCCGTCGTGGTCCGATTCCAGCCAGGCGTCCGTATCGCCGTCACGCAGCACCTGCTGGCGCCACAGGAAGTCGAGCATGCGGCCATGCGCCAGCAGCAGGGCGACCGTCGCGCCGCACAGCTCCGGGAAGGCGGCCTGCTGCAGCGCGCACAGCCGCGCCAGGGCGGACTGTTCCGCCGGCGGCTCGCCCTGGAACACGGCCGCGCGCCGCTGAGCCGCCAGCCATTCGCAGTAGCGCGCCAGCGCCTCGAGCGCCTGTTCGGCCTGCAGGCGCCGCAGCTCCCGCAGGCGCAGCCGGTGCGTGATCACCGCGCTGGCCACGGCGATGCCGGACAGCGCGATGGCGATCCACAGCGCGTGGTACTGCAGCAGGGACATGGCTCAGGCCGCCCGGCGGGTGCGGGTCTTGGCGGATGCGGACTTGGCCGGCGCCGATCGGGTGGCGGCCTTGCGCTTGTCGCCGCCCTTGGCGACGGCCTTCTCTTCGCTCTTGCGCGTGGAGGCGCGGGAGGTCTTGCGCGCCGGTGCCGGCGCCGGTGAGGGCGCCTCGGCCGCCTTGCGCCCGCCGCCCTGCAGGCTGCGCTTGAGCAGCTCGGTCAGGTCGATCACGTCGGCGCCACCTTCGGGCGCCTTCTCCACCGGCGTGACATGCTCGGTTTCCCCGGCCTCGGCCTTGGCCTCGACCAGCTTCATGATCTCGTCGCGGAAGGAGTCACGGAACTTGTCGGCGCTCCAGTGGGCGCTCATGCCGTCGATGAGCTGCTTGGCCATGTTGAGCTCGGCTTCCTTCACACCCGCCGACTTGGCGTCCGAGGGCGGCAGCCGCAGGTCTTCCCACGAGCGGATCTCGCCGCCCCAGCGCAGCAGGTTGAGCACCAGCGCCGGACCGCAGGGGATCAGCACCGCCAGGTGCTGCTTCGTCTGGATGATCACGCGCGCGATGCCCACCTTGTGGGTCTGCTTGAGCGCCTCGCGCAGCAGCGCGTAGACCTTGTCGCCCTTGTTGACCGGCCCGACGTAGTAGGGCCGCTCCAGGTAGACGAACGGCACCTCGTCGGCATCGACGAAGGCCTCGATCTCGATGGTCTGCGTGGTGCGCGGGTAGGCGGCCTGGATCTCCTCGGGGCTGAGCACCACGTAGTCGCCGCCGTGCTTCACGCCCTTGACGATGTCCTCCTTGCCGATCTCCTTGCCGGTCTTCTTGTTGACGCGCTTGTAGCCCACCGGGTCCATGGTGCGGCGATCGAGCCAGTCGAAGTCGACGCCGCTCTCGGCGGTGGCGGAATAGAGCCCGATGGGGATGTGCACCAGCCCGAAGGTGATCGCGCCCTTCCAGAGCGTGCGCGTGGACGTGGGCGCCATGCCCTTGGGCGAGGACGACTTCGATGCGGCCATGCGGACCTCCGGCTTCACCCCAGTCCGAGCAGCCCGCGCATGCGCTGCAGCGGCGAAGCCGGCGGCCGGCCCTGCAGCCGGTCGGCCTGCGCATGCCAGCGCGTCCCCAGTCGCTCGAAGCGCCTGCGGCAATCGTCGGAGAAGCACTCCTCCTGGGCGCGCAGCGTCTCGAAGTTGCGAGCGATGCGGCGCGCCATCAGGTAGCGATGCGCCGGCGCCTGCGTCTGCATGAAGGCCGTCATCAGCGACAGCGTCGCCAGCCACAGCGCGCGGCTGGCCTCTTGCAGTTCGGGGGGCGCGGACGTCGTGGTGGTCATGGGAAGGTCGATGGCTGCGGCCCATGCTAGGCCGCGCCCTCCCGCCTTCCTTGTCAGCGCTTGGGACCGCGCATGCGCCGCCGTGTCCTACCGGCGCGCAGGCGGCCGACTACAGCTCAACGGGCCGAGGCGCCGCCGCCGTTGGCCCGTGCCGCATGCCGCTTCTTGCCGGCGGCCCGGGCTTCCTCCGTGGTGAATTCATGCGCGTGGCCGCTCTGGTGGGCGGCGCGTCCTCCGAGGCTGGCGATCTCGC
The DNA here is from genome assembly GCA_023390985.1 of Pseudomonadota bacterium. Taxonomy (GTDB): domain Bacteria; phylum Pseudomonadota; class Gammaproteobacteria; order Burkholderiales; family Burkholderiaceae_C; genus Ramlibacter. Next base: position 3,531 of record JAEWBU010000351.1, on the reverse strand, counting down.
GCTGCCGCTGCGGATCCATCGCGGCGAATCCGCGCAGGCTGCGTCGCGCGGCGCCCGCGCCCATGTCGCCTTGCTTCTGGGGAGAAGATTCTTGCGTAGCCATGTTCCCGTCCTTTCCGTTGAGGGGGTGTGATGCCGTGTGGCATCTCATGACTGGCAATGGGCGTGCCTGCCGGGCCGCAAACGACGCCTTGTGCGCGTGCGCGCACCAACCGATTGCGTTTCTAGAGCCCGTACTCCTTCAGGCGGTTGTAGAGGGTCTTGAGGCTCACGCCGAGCGCCGCCGCGGTGCGCTCCTTGTGGTGGCCATAGTGCTGCAGCGTCGCCAGGATCACCTGCTTCTCGATGGCCGCGAGCGGCGTGCCCACCGCGACTTCGAGCTTGGGGCCGTTGCTTGCGTGCGCGGGCGCACCGAACGCATCGATCGCCATCGCCGGCGCGGGAACGGCCACCGCCGCGGCCGCGGCCACCTGCGCGGGATCGCGCGGCAGCCACTGGTCGGTGATCTCGGGGCCCGTGGACATCACGTAGGCGCGCTGCAGCACGTTGCGCAGCTCGCGCACGTTGCCCGGCCAGCGGTACCGGCCCAGGCGCTCGATCGCCTGTGGCGAGGCGCGCTTGACCACGCCTTCGCGCTGCCCGATTTCCTGCAGGAAATGCCGAACGAGCAGCGGCAGGTCGTCGAGGCGGTCGCGCAGCGGCGGCAGTTCGAGCGGGAACACGTTCAGGCGATAGAGCAGGTCCTCGCGGAACCTGCCTTGCGCGACGGCCTGGCCCGGGTCGCGGTTGGAGGCGGCGATGACGCGCACGTCGGTCTCCAGCGGCGTGGTGGAGCCCACGCGCATGAAGGTGCCGGTCTCCAGCACGCGCAGCAGCTTGACCTGCAGCTCCAGCGGCATCTCGGTGATCTCGTCCAGGAACAGCGTGCCGCCGTGCGCGCGCTCGAAGAAGCCCTGGTGCTGGCGCTCGGCGCCGGTGAAGCTGCCCTTCTCGTGGCCGAAGATCTCGCTCTCGATCAGGTTGGGCGAGATCGCGCCGCAGTTCACCGCCAGGAACGGCTTGGCGCGGCGTCGGCTCAGGTCGTGCACGGTGCGCGCCACCAGCTCCTTGCCCGTGCCGCTCTCGCCGGTGATGAACACGGTGACCGAGGTGCCGGCCACGCGCGCGATCTGCTCGTAGATCAGCGCCATCGCGCCCGAGGTGCCCACCAGGTGGCCGAAGCGGCCGGTGCGCACCAGGTCGTCGTGCAGGCTGCGCACCTCGTCCTTCAGCACCGAAGGCTTCATCACGCGCGAGAGGATGCTGTGCAGCTGCTTGGCGCTGACCGGCTTGATCAGGTAGTCGGCGGCGCCGTAGCGCAGGGCCTGGATCGAGGTCTCCAGGCTGGCGTGCCCCGTCATCAGCACCACCTCGGAATTGCCGATCAGCTCGGTGTCGTCGAAGAGGGCCATGCCATTGCCGTCGGGCAGGCGCAGGTCCAGCAGCACCACGTCGGGCTGCTGCAGCGCCATCTGCCGGCGCGCCTCGTGCAGCGACTGCGCAGTGGCGGCCGAGAAGCCCTCGTTGGCCACCAGCTGCGCCATCATGCGCGCGGCGTCGGCATCGTCCTCGACGATCAGTGCGTGCCCCATGAACTCCTGCCTGGCGGCTTGCTCCGCCGTTTCTTCGATTGCCGGGCTGATTATTCGCCTGTCCGGCCCAGCCGTGGTGTAAGGGCTGAATGAATCCGTTCGGGTTTGCGCGGGGGCCTAGTCGGCGCTGAGGCTGGCGCGCAGCTGGACCCGGTCCACCGGCTTGACCAGATAGCCGTCGAACCCGGCCACCAGCGCATCGCTGCGGTCCCGCTCCTGCCCGTAACCCGACAGCGCGATCAATCGGCCCGCGTAGCCGGCCGCCCGGGCGTGCCGCGCGATCTCGTAGCCGGTCAGGCCGGGCAGGCCGATGTCCACGATCGACACCTCGGGCTGCTGCCGCAACAGGCGCGTGAGGCCTTCGACGCCGTCGGCCGCCGTGCTGACCGTGTGCCCGTCGAGCTCGAGCTTGGACCGCAGCGCGGCCAGCACGTCGGGGTTGTCCTCGATCACCAGCACGCGGCGGCGCCGCGAGGGCGGAAGCGCGTCGCCCTCGGACCGCGCCGGCGCGTCGATGGCCGGCAACTCGACCGTGAACCGGCTGCCGGCGTCGGAGCTCTCGGCCGCCACCGTGCCGCCGTGCAGTTCGACGAGCCGCCGCACCAGCGTCAGTCCGATGCCCAGGCCGCCCGCGCGCCGGTCCAGCGTGCGCTCGCCCTGCACGAAGAGGTCGAACACGTGCGGCAGCAGCGAGGCGGGGATGCCCATGCCCGAGTCCTTCACCTCGAAGACGGAGCGGTCGCCGACCGGGCCGACGGTGATGTCGATGCGCCGGCCGGCCGGCGTGTACTTGATCGCGTTGGTCACCAGGTTGGTCATCACCTGTTCCAGCCGCACGGCGTCGCCGTCCACCCAGGCGTCGCGCGCCGAAACCTGCAGGTCGTGCCCGGCCGCCTCGCCGGTGACCTGCAAGGTGCGATGCACCCGCTCGAACACCGCCGCCAGGTTGACCGGCTGGCGCGCGAGCAGGATCTTTCCCGCGATGACGCGGCCCACGTCCAGCAGGTCGCTCATCATGTGCGCCAGGTTGCGGGTCTGCCGCGAGATGATGGCGCGCGCTTCAGCAGCGCTGCCGCTACCGGGCTCGGCCGCCTCCAGCACGTCGATGGCGGCGGAGATCGCGCCCAGCGGGTTGCGCAGTTCGTGGCCCAGCATCGAGAGGAACTCGTCCTTGGCGCGGCTGGCGGTCTCGGCGGCCTGGCGCGCGGCCACCGCCTGCTCGGTCAGCTCGGCGCGCCGCAGTTCGGCCTCCCGCTGGTCGGTCATGTCCACGCTCACGCCCGTCAGCTGCAGCGGCTTGCCGTCGGCGGCGTAGCGCAGCAGCAGCCGGCTGGAGAGCCAGCGTTCGCCGTCCGGGCGTGCGACGGCGTATTCGAGCGTCTGGGTCTGGCGTTGCAGCGCGCAGGCGGTCCAGAAGTCGCGCTCGATCGCGTCGCGGCCTTCGGGGGCGATGAGCTCGAACCAGTCCGCGAGCCGGCGAAGGCGCTGCGGGTTCACGCCGAACAGGCGGCCGTGGCCGGGCGTCCAGGTGAGTTCGTCGCCTTCGAACCGGTAGTGGAAGAAGCCGACGCTGCCCGCCTCCTGCGCCAGGTCGATCAGGCGCTGGCTGGATTGCAGCTGCTCGTGCGCGGACAGCAGCTGCGCCTCGACCTGCTTTCGCTTGGCGATGTCTTCCTCCAGCGCGCGGCGCGCGTGCTCGTCGTGGCGGGCGGCCGAGCGCAGCGCATCGCGCAGCAGGGCGACCTCGCGGACCGCGATGCGCTCGGGCAGGCCGGCCGGGCCCTGGAGCGCCAGGGCCCGCAGCGGACTCGCGACCCGTCGCGCCACCAGCACCGCGAGCAGCAAACCCAGCAGCAGGCAGGCGCCGCTGGTGGAGAGCGCCGCCAGGATGGCCTGCCGG
>JAEWBU010000262.1 GCA_023390985.1 Pseudomonadota bacterium | reverse complement strand
GGGCTGGGTGGCGCCGAAGCCGCCGCGCAGCAGGGTGCGGCGGGGCAGGTTGGCCTGGGCCAGGACGTCTTCCATCATCTGGCCGGGGACGGCCGGCAGCGTTTTGCGCGCGCGCGATTCCTCGCGGTACTTGTCGGTCAAGTGGGACATGTCGTTCCTTGTGTGCTCTTGAATGGGTGCTGGATCAGTCAGCGCCGCGAGCGTAGGAACGGGCCATGAAGAATCGATGACACGGGAATGCCCGAGCGCGCCGGCCTGCCAACGCGCCGTCTTCACATTCCTGTCATGCGGGATTTCAGGCGGGAGGCTCGGCGCGCAGGTGCCCGAGCGGCCAGGCGCTGCTGGCCTTGACCTCGCCCAGCGAGAAGCTGGTGTGGATGTCCTTCACGTTCGGCAGGTTGATCAGCACCTTGCGCGCGAACTGCGAGAACGCGTTGAGGGCGCTGGACACGACCTGAAGCTCGAAGGTGCCGGCGCCGCTGATGTAGTGGCACGACACGATCTCGGGGATGCGGCGGATCGCCTCCTCCATCTCGCGCGTGCGCTCGCCGGTGTTGCGGTCGGCGTCCAGCCGCACGAAGGCCAGCACGCCCAGGCCGATGCGGTGCCGGTCGATCTCGGCGTGGTAGCCCTTGATGTAGCCGGCCTCCTCCAGCGCCCGCACCCGCCGCCAGCAGGGCGCGGCCGACAGGCCCACCCGCTGCGCCAGTTCGGCGTTCGTCAGCCGGGCGTCGGCCTGCAGTTCCTGCAGGATGCGCAGGTCGAACTTGTCGAGTCTTTCCATGAATCGGCTTTGCGAGAAAAATCCTTTCTCATCCTAGCCCGATCCAGGCATCAAACGCAAAGACATATCCGCCCCGCTTGCATACACTTTGCCGTTCCGACCATGGAGACAAGACCGAAGTGAACGCCCCCCTGCCCGACCACATCCGCAAGGCGCTCGAGACCGTCACGCTGGACGACAAGTACTCGCTGGACTACGGCCGCGCCTTCATGAGCGGCGTGCAGGCGCTGGTCAAGCTGCCGATGCTGCAGCGCCAGCGCGACGCCCTGGTGGGCAAGAACACCGCCGGCTTCATCAGCGGCTACCGCGGTTCGCCCCTGGGCGGCTACGACCAGGCGCTCTGGAAGGCCAAGAAGTACCTGCAGGCGCAGAACATCGTCTTCAACCCGGGCGTGAACGAGGAGCTGGCCGCCACCGCGATCTGGGGCACGCAGCAGCTCGGCTTCGCGCCGAAGGAGCAGCAGAAGTTCGACGGCGTGTTCGGCATCTGGTACGGCAAGGGCCCGGGCGTGGACCGCTGCTCCGACGTGTTCAAGCACGCCAACATGGCCGGCACCACGCCCTGGGGCGGCGTGATCGCGGTCGCGGGCGACGACCACGTGGCCAAGAGCTCCACGGCCGCGCACCAGAGCGACCACATCTTCAAGGCCTGCGGCCTGCCGGTGTTCTTCCCGACGACGGTGCAGGAGATCCTGGACCTGGGCGTGCACGCCTTCGCGATGAGCCGCTATTCCGGCGTGTGGACCGGCATGAAGACGATCCAGGAGATCGTCGAGTCCAGCGCCACCGCGATGATCGACCCGGAGCGGGTGCAGATCCGGCTGCCGGAGGACTTCACCATGCCGCCGGGCGGCGTGCACATCCGGTGGCCCGACGCGGCGCTCGAGCAGGAGGCGCGCCTCTTCGACTACAAGTGGTACGCCGCGCTGGCCTACATCCGCGCCAACCGCCTGAACTACAACGTGATCGAAGGCCCGAACGACCGCTTCGGCATCATCGCCAGCGGCAAGGCCTACAACGACACGCGGCAGGCGCTCGCCGATCTCGGCCTCGATGACGAAACCTGCCGCCGCCTGGGCATCCGGCTGCACAAGGTGACGGTGGTGTGGCCGCTGGAGGCGCAGATCACGCGCGAGTTCGCCACCGGCCTGCGCGAGATCCTGGTGGTGGAGGAAAAGCGCCAGGTCATCGAATACCAGCTGAAGGAAGAGCTGTACGACTGGCCCGACGTTCGGCCGGCCGTCGTCGGCAAGTTCGATGAGGTCGAGGGCGGCGGCGGCGAATGGGCCACCGCCAATCCGACGGCCCGCACGCTGCTGCGCGCCAATGCCGACCTGTCGCCGGCGCTCATCGCGCGCGCCATCGCCCGGCGCCTGCGCAAGCTGGGCATCGACGCCGACACGCAGGTGCGCATCGACGCGCAGCTGACGATCCTGGAAGCCAAGGAACGCGCGATGCAGGTGCTGGAGGTCAAGGCCGACCGCCAGCCCTGGTTCTGCTCGGGCTGCCCGCACAACACGTCCACCCTGGTGCCGGAAGGCTCGCGCGCCATGGCCGGCATCGGCTGCCACTTCATGGCGACCTGGATGGACCGCGCCACCGTCGGTTTCACCCAGATGGGCGGCGAAGGCGTGCCGTGGATGGGCCAAGCGCCCTTCACAGGCGAGAAGCACGTGTTCGCCAACCTGGGCGACGGCACGTACTTCCACAGCGGCCTGCTCGCGATCCGGCAGTCGATCGCGGCGGGCGTGAACATCACCTACAAGGTGCTTTACAACGACGCGGTCGCCATGACCGGCGGGCAGCAGGTCGGCGAGCGGCCCGAGGGCCATTCGGTGCTGCAGATCGCGCAGAGCCTGGTGGCCGAAGGCGTCAAGAAGCTGGTGGTGGTGACCGACATGCCGGAGAAGTACGCGGTGGCCCAGCTGCCGCCGGGCGTGGGCGTCGAGCACCGCGACCAGCTGGATCGCATCCAGCGCGAGTTCCGCGAGCTGGAAGGCACGACGGCCATCATCTACGACCAGACCTGCGCCACCGAGAAGCGGCGCCGCCGCAAGCGCGGCACCATGGTCGATCCGGCCGTGCGCGTGGTCATCAACGACCTGGTGTGCGAGGGCTGCGGCGACTGCGGCGTGCAGAGCAACTGCCTGTCGGTGGAACCGCTGGAGACCGAGTTCGGCCGCAAGCGCACCATCAACCAGAGCACCTGCAACAAGGACACGAGCTGCCTCAAGGGCTTCTGCCCGAGCTTCGTCACCGTCGAAGGCGGCAAGCTGAAGGGCAAGGCCAAGTCGTCGCAGGCGGCGACGCCCGCTTCGTTCGGCGAACTGCCCGAGCCGCAGGCCCCGGCGCTGCAGGGCGCCTACGGCATCGTGGTCGCGGGCGTCGGCGGCACCGGCGTGATCACCATCGGCCAGCTGCTGGGCATGGCGGCCCACATCGAGGGCAAGGGCATCGTCACGCAGGACGCCGCGGGCCTGGCCCAGAAGGGCGGCGCGACCTGGAGCCACGTGCTGATCGGCAACAGCGCGGACGACATCCACACCACCCGCGTGAGCATGGCCGCGGCCGACCTGGTGATCGGCTGCGACCCGATCGTCACCGCCGGCAAGGAAACCGTGCTGCGCATGCGCGAGGGCCGCACCCACGTGGCGCTCAATTCGCACAGCACGCCGACCGCGGCCTTCGTGAAGAACGCCGGCTGGGCCAATCCGGCCGAGGCGTGCACCGCCGAGATCGCCAAGGCGGTGGGCGTGCAGGGCGTGGGCGCGTTCAACGCCGACGCCGCGGCCACCAAGCTGATGGGCGACACGATCTACACCAACCCGATGCTGCTCGGCTACGCCTGGCAGAAGGGCTGGATCCCGCTGGGCCGCGAGGCGATGCTGCGTGCGATCGAGCTCAACGCCGTGGCGGTGGAGAGCAACAAGGCCGCCTTCGAATGGGGCCGCTGCGCAGCGCACGACCCGGCTCGGTTCGAGCAGCTGCTCACGCCGGCCCAGGTCATCGAACTGAAGAAGCGCGAGACCCTGGACAGCCTGGTGGCCCGCCGCGTCGAGTTCCTGACGGCTTACCAGAACGCCGGCTACGCCCGCGAGTACCAGGCCTTCGTCGAGAAGGTGCGCGCCGCCGAGGCGCCGCTGGGCAAGACCTCGCTGGCCGAGACCGTCGCGCGCTACCTGTTCAAGCTGATGGCCTACAAGGACGAGTATGAGGTGGCGCGCCTGCACGCCGAGACGGGCTTCCAGGAGCGCATCGCGTCCATGTTCGAGGGCGACTTCAAGGTGAACTACCACCTGGCGCCGCCGCTCCTGGCCAAGCGCAACGAGAAGGGCGAGCTGGTCAAGCGCAAGTACGGACCCGCGATGGGGCTGGGCTTCAAGGTGCTGGCCAAGCTGCGCGGCCTGCGCGGCACCGCGCTGGACCCGTTCGGCCGCACCGAGGAACGCCGCACCGAGCGGGCGCTGATCGGCGAGTACCGCGCGAGCGTCGAGCAGGTGATCGCCGGGCTGGACGCGGGCAACCACTCGCTGGCGCTGGAGATCGCCGCGATCCCGGAGCAGATCAAGGGGTACGGCCACGTCAAGGAACGCAACCTGGCGGCCGCCCGCCAGCGCTGGGATGCGCTGATGCAGCGCTGGGGACGGCCGGCGACCGAGCGTCGCGCCGCCTGAGCCTCGCGCGGCGCGGCCCCTCAGCGGCCGCGCCTTACAATCAAACGTTTGCGCGCCCGGCCGCAGCCCTCGGGCCGCGCGTCGGCGCGTGAATCGAAGCAACCTTCATTTCGCGCTGGAGCCAACGTGTTCATTTCCTCCGCCTTCGCCCAGACCGCGCCGGCCGCCGCCGGCGGTGGCGACATGTCCTCGTCCCTGATGAGCATGCTGCCGCTGGTGCTGATGTTCGTCGTCCTGTATTTCGTGATGATCCGGCCGCAGATGAAGCGCCAGAAGGAACATCGCTCCATGATCGACGCCCTGGCCAAGGGCGACGAGGTCGCCACCGCGGGCGGCGTGCTGGGCAAGGTCACCCGCCTGGGCGACACCTACATTGGCGTCGAAGTCGCCAACGGCGTCGAGATCCAGATCCAGCGCAGCGCGGTGGTCCAGGTCCTGCCCAAGGGCACGATCAAGTAAAGCCCACCCCGGCGTGCGGCTTTGAGCCTGGCGGGGAACTGCCCGCCCCGTCCGACGCTCAACAGGCTACGCTCTATGAACCGTTACCCGATCTGGAAATACGCGATCATCCTGGTCGCGCTGGTGGTGGGGGTGCTCTACACCCTGCCGAACTTCTTCGGCGAAGCGCCGGCGGTGCAGGTCTCCTCGGCCAAGTCCACGGTCAAGATCGACGCCACCACGCAGGCCCGCGTGGAACAGGCGCTGAATGCCGCCGGCATCCAGCCCGAGCTGATCGCCCTCGACGTCAATTCGGTCAAGGTGCGCCTGGACAGCCCGGACACGCAACTGCGCGCCCGTGACGCCATCCAGCGCGCGCTGGCGCCCAACCCCGACGACGCGCCCTACGTCGTCGCGCTGAACCTGCTGTCCAACACGCCGCGCTGGCTGACCGCGATCAAGGCCGCGCCCATGTACCTGGGCCTCGACCTGCGCGGCGGCGTGCACTTCATGCTGCAGGTGGACATGCAGGCGGCCCTGACCAAGCGGGCCGAATCGCTCGCGGGCGACCTGCGCGTGCAGCTGCGCGAGGCCAACGTGCGCCACGGCGGCATCAGCCGCGACGGCCAGCAGGTCGAGGTGCGGCTGCGCGATTCGCAGAGCCTGCAGGCCGCGCGGCGCGTGCTGCAGGACCAGTTCGCCGACCTGCAGGTGGCCGAACGGACCGAGGGCACAGACTACCGCCTCATCGCCACGCTCAAGCCCGAAGCGGCGCGCCGCGTGCAGGAGCAGGCGCTGCGCCAGAACATGGTCACGCTGCACAAGCGGATCAACGAGCTGGGCGTGGCCGAGCCGGTGATCCAGCAGCAGGGCCTGGACCGCATCGTCGTGCAGCTGCCCGGCGTGCAGGACACCAGCCGTGCCAAGAGCATCCTCGGCCGCACCGCGACGCTGGAGATGCGCCTCGTGGACGAGAGCGCCGAGGCACGCGCCGCCGAACTGGGCTCCGGCCCGGTGCCGTTCGGCTCCGAGCGCTACCTGGAGCGCGACGGCCGCGCGGTCATCGTCAAGAAGCAGGTGATCCTCACCGGCGACAGCCTGACGGACGCGCAGCCCGGCTTCGACTCGCAGACGCAGCAGCCCAAGGTCGACCTGACCGTGGACGCCAAGGGCGGCCGCATCATGCGCGACGTCAGCCGCGAGAACCTGAAGAAGCGCATGGCCATCCTGCTCTTCGAAAAGGGCAAGGGCGAGGTGCTGACCGCGCCGGTGATCCAGGGCGAGCTGGGCACCCGGTTCCAGATCTCGGGCTCGATGAGCGTCAACGAGGCGGCCGACCTGGCGCTGCTGCTGCGCGCCGGCTCGCTGGCGGCGCCGATGGAGATCATCGAGGAACTGACGATCGGTCCCAGCCTGGGCGCCGAGAACATCGCCAAGGGCTTCCACAGCGTGGCCTGGGGCTTCGCCGCCATCGTGGCGTTCATGGCGCTGTACTACATGCTGTTCGGGCTGTTCTCCGGCCTGGCGCTGGCGGTCAACCTGCTGCTGCTGGTGGCGGTGCTGTCGATGCTGCAGGCCACGCTCACGCTGCCGGGCATGGCGGCCATGGCGCTGGCGCTGGGCATGGCCATCGATTCGAACGTGCTGATCAACGAACGGGTGCGGGAGGAGCTGCGCAACGGCGCGGCGCCGCAGGCGGCCATCCACGCCGGCTACGACCGCGCGTGGGCGACCATCCTGGACTCCAACGTCACGACCCTGATCGCGGGCCTGGCGCTGCTGGCATTCGGCTCCGGGCCGGTGCGCGGCTTCGCGGTGGTCCACTGCATCGGCATCCTGACCTCGATGTTCTCCGCCGTGTTCTTCTCGCGCGGCCTGGTAAACCTTTGGTATGGCCGCAAGAAGAAGCTCCGGACGGTCTCCATCGGCACCGTCTGGCGTCCGGGCGCCGGGCAGGCTATAACCAAGCCGGAGTGAGGCGGTAGCAGAAAAATGGAATTCTTCAAGATCCACCGTGACATCCCGTTCATGAAGAACGCGTTGGTGTTCAACGTGATCTCGTTCCTCACGTTCGCCGCCGCGGTCTTCTTCCTCGTGACGAAGGGGCTCCACCTGTCGGTGGAATTCACCGGCGGCACGGTGATGCAGGTCAGCTACGCCCAGGCGGCGGACGTGGAATCGGTCCGCAAGGCCGTCTCCAACCTGGGTTACCACGACGTGCAGGTGCAGAACTTCGGCACCGCCCGCGACGTCATGATCCGGCTGCCGGCCCAGAAGGGTGTGAGTTCGGCGCAACAGAGCGAGAAGGTGCTGGCTTCCCTGAAGCAGACCGATCCCTCGGTCTCGCTGCGCCGCACCGAGTTCGTCGGACCGCAGGTCGGCGAGGAGCTCGCCACCGACGGCCTCAAGGCGCTGGCCATGGTGGTCTTCGGCATCATGATCTACCTGGCCTTCCGCTTCGAGTGGAAGTTCGCGGTGGCGGCCATCGTCGCCAACCTGCACGACGTGGTCATCATCCTCGGCTTCTTCGCCTTCTTCCAGTGGGAGTTCTCGCTGGCGGTGCTGGCGGCGGTGCTGGCGGTGCTGGGCTACTCGGTCAACGAGTCGGTCGTGATCTTCGACCGGATCCGCGAGAACTTCCGCCGCTACCGCAAGATGAACACGGTGGAGATCATCGACAACGCGATCACCTCCACCATCAGCCGGACGATCATCACGCACGGCTCCACCCAGGTCATGGTGCTGTCGATGCTGCTCTTCGGCGGCGCGACCCTGCACTACTTCGCGCTGGCGCTGACCATCGGCATCTGCTTCGGCATCTACTCCTCGGTGTTCGTGGCCGCGGCCATCGCGATGTGGCTGGGTGTCAAGCGCGAGGACCTGGTCAAGTCCGGCCCCCGCAAGGAAGACCCGAACGACCCCAACGCGGGGGCGGTGGTCTAGCGCCGGACCGTGAGCGCGAACCAGCCTCCCTCCCAGGCCGCGATCGCGCGCAAGGCGCGCGAGCATTTCGTCGGCCAGCTGGAGGGCGTGCTGCAGCCCTTGTCCGAGGCCATCCGCGGCCGGCTGGTCGAGCTGGTGGACGGCGCCACCAGCTCGCGTGACTCGCAGGAGCGGCGCGACGCCATGCTGGACTTCGAGCGCCAGCGGCGCGCCTGGCAAAAAGGCACGGTCGAGGCCTGGCGCAAGGCCATGAAGCCCCCCACCGCCACCACCCAGATGCGGCTGGAGGCGATCAATCTCTCGCTGATCGGCGACGAGGTGGTGGAGAACAAGATCCTGGCCTCGCGGGTGGCGCTGTCCATCCTGGAGAAGGCCACCTGGGAGATCAACGACCTGAAGGTGCGCATGCAGCACCTGGAAGGCCATGAGCTGGGCGACCAGGACGTGCTGCGCACCGAGGCGGTGGTCCAGCTGATGGTGGATCAGTGGGGCGCCAACGGGCTGCTTCGGCCGACCTGGGTGATGGTGCAGGACGTCATCAGCAGGCACATGGTCGAGAAGATGGTTTCGGCCTACAAGTCGACCAACGTGTTCCTGGTGGAGCGCGGCGTGCTGCCCGACATCGACCTGAGCTCGCGCGTGAAGCGCGGCGCCTCGTCACCTGCGCAGCGCAAGCCTGCGGCGGGTGGCGGCGGCGGTGAGGGCGCGGGGGCAGGCGGCGGTGGCTCCGGAGGCGGAAGCGGAGGCGCCTCGGGTCCGGGCGGCGGCTATGCCGGCAGCGGCGGACCTTCGACGGGTCACGGCGGTACCAGCACCGGTGGCTATGGAAACACGGCCGACGGCCGCGGCGGTGGTGGCGGCGTGTCGATCTCGGGTGGCGGGTACTCCGGCGGGGGCGGTTTCTCGGGCTCCGGCGGCGGTACTGGAGGCGGCACGGGAGGCGGAGCAGGCGGCGCCTCGGCCCCTGGCGGTGGTGGTCGCTCGGGTCCAGGCGGCTATGGGGGCGGCGTCTCCGCGCCGGGCGGCGCTGCAGCCGGCGGTGATGGGGGCGTATCCAGCCCTGGCGGTGGCGGTGGCGGTGGCGGTCCGGCCGGTGCCCGTTCGCCCGGCGGTGCCGCGCGTCCAGGCGAATCCGCCGCGTCCAATTACAGCGGCGCCCAGACCCGCGGCCTGGGCGGCGGTGTAGCAGAAGAGACCCGGATGATGACGTCCAGCACGCCGCTGGCTCGCGCTCGCATGCGTGCCACCGGCGTCCTCGGCCAGCTCAAGCGGCTCCTCACCGAGAAGGCAGGTTTCGATCCCGAACGCGCGGCGGCCGCGCCTTCGCCTGCGCTGGCCGATGCCATGAGCCGGCACGCCACGCAGGTGCAGACGCAGGTGCAGACCCAGGTGGCCGGGGCCGATACGGCCGGCGAGGTGGTGGTGTACGACGACGCCGCAGTCGAACGCGCTGCCGTCGACCTGCGAGAGCGCACCGGCGAGCTGAAGAAGAAGGCGACCACCAGCAGCGAGAAGGCCACGATCGAGATCGTGGCGCTGATGTTCCAGAGCATCCTGGCCGAGGAGCGCATCCCCGCGGCCGTGCGCGTGTGGTTCGCGCGACTGCAGATGCCGGTGCTGCGCGTGGCGCTGGCCGAGCCGGAGTTCTTCGGCACGCTCCAGCATCCGGCCCGCCAGCTGATCGACCGCATGGGGTCCTGCGTCCTCGGTTTCAACGCCGCCGCGATCAGCGGCAGCGCGCTGGAGATCGAGATCAAGCGCGTGGTGCAGGTCATCGAGCAATACCCGGAGACGGGCCGGCGCGTGTTCCAGCTGGTCTACGACGAGTTCCAGAAGTTCCTCTCCAAGTACCTCACCGAGAAGAGCGACACCCAGCGCCTGGTCAGCGTCGCCCAGCAGGTCGAGCAGAAGGAGACGATGGCGATCCAGTACACCATCGAGCTGCGCAAGATGCTCAGCGACATCCCGGTGCGCGACGAGATCCGCGAGTTCCTGTTCAAGGTCTGGGCCGAGGTGCTGGCCGTGGCCGCGGTCAAGCACGGGCCGCAGCACCAGGAAACCGTGATGCTGAAGAAGTCGGCCGCGGAGCTGGTCTGGTCGGCGAGCGCCAAGCCGAACCGCGCCGAGCGCTCCAAGGTGATCCAGGAGCTGCCCGCGCTGCTGCTGCGGCTGCGCAAGGGCATGAGCCTCATGGGCCTGCAAGGCGCCGACCAGGAGAGCCACATCAAGGTCATCGGCGACACGCTGGCCGACGCCTTCATGTCCAAGACCGAGTCCATCCCGCAGCAGCAGATCGAGGCGATCGGCAAGCGGCTGGAGAACCTGGAAGACTTCATCGCCGACGATCCCTCGGTCGAGCTCGAACTCGACCAGGAGGCGCTGGAAATGATGCTGGGCATCGACGCCTCGATGATCGAAGTGGTCACCGACGGCGGCTCCAAGCCCAGCGACGCCATGCTGGCCTGGGCGGCCGAGCTGCAGCAGGGCACCTGGTTCACGCTGGACCACAACGGGAAGGTGCACCAGGTGCAGTACGTGTGGCGCAGCCAGCGCGGTCAGCTGTACCTCTTCGCCTCGGCGGAAGGCCGCAGTTTCCTGGTGCAGATGCGGCGCCTGGCGTCCTACCTTCAGGCCGGGCTGCTGCTTCCGGCGGAAGAGGAAGCGCTCACGGTGCGGGCCACGCGCGACGCGCTGGCCAAGCTGGACGCCAATCCGGAACGGCTGCTGGCCTGAGGCCGGTGGGGCGCTTGCCGCTAGTGCGGCAGGCGGTCGGTCGCGTCGTCGCAGAGCTCGTCGAGCACCAGCGCATCGGGCTCGCGGCCGACGCTCCAGTAGACCATCAGCACGATGATCTTCAGGTCGTCGAGCGATACCGGGTCGCCGGGCGCGGCCATCGCGCGATCCAGCACGATCTCGCGCATCGCCGGCGGCAGGACGCCGGCCGATTCCAGGAAGCTGACGAACCCCAGGCACTGCGCGCCGAGGTGGTCCTGTTCGGCCACCGAGTACACGCGCATGCTGAGCGGCGAAGGCGCCGTCGCGAGGGAGGCTTCAGGGATCTGCTGGACGCTCTGCGCCGCGAAATTCAGTCCGTCGAGCCAGGCGAGAGCCTGCTGTATCTCTTCGGGCTCGAAGCCCTGGGCGCTGAGCTTGCGTCCCAGTTGCTGCAGTTCGGGGCATGCATCCCCGCGCCAGTAGTTTTCGTAGACGAACACCAGCACATCGAACATGCGGGCCAATATAGCCCAGCTGGCGATCACGTGGGGACTTTCGTCAGGATGTTGCTCTTGCGCGTCGAGCAGCGCCCCGTGATCAACCGCGCTCGAGGCGCTGGAACAGGCCGCCGGGAAGGCGAGCGACATGGCCCTCGAGCTCGAGTTCCAGCAGCTGCGCCTGCAGGTCGGCCGCCGACGTTCCGGTTCGCGCGATCAGAGAGTCGAGGCCGACAGGGTCGTGCCCGAGCGCCTGCAGCAAGGACGATTCGGCCGCCGGGGACGCGGGCGCCGACGCAGGCACTCGCGGCTTCGGAGGCGCGGCCGGGGCCAGTTCCTCCATCACGTCCTGCGCCGTCTCCACCAGCTTGGCGCCCTGTCGCAGCAGTTCGTGGCAACCACGCGCCTGCGGTGAGTGGATCGAGCCCGGAATCGCGAACACCTCGCGGCCCTGCTCCGCCGCCTGCCGCGCCGTGATCAGCGAGCCGGAGCGAAGCGCCGCCTCGACGACCAGCGTGCCTTGCCCGAGCGCCGAGATGATGCGGTTGCGCTGCGGAAAGTTCTCCGCGAGCGGAGGCGTGCCGAGCGGGTACTCGGACACCAGCAAGCCGTGTTCCGCGATGCGGTGCGCCAGCTGATGGTGCTGGCCGGGATACACGCGGTCCAGCCCGGTGCCGACCACCGCGATGGTCGCGACCTGCCCCGGCGCCGCGCCGTCGAGGGCGCCCTCGTGTGCCGCGGCATCGATGCCCAGCGCCATGCCCGACACCACCGTCCAGCCGGCCTGCGCGAAGCTGCGGGCGAATTCGCGCGCGTTGTTCGCCCCCTGCGGCGTCGGGTTGCGGCTGCCGACCACCGACACGGCACGCGGCCACTCCTTCAGCGCGACGCCGCTCACGTACAGCATTAGCGGCGGATCTTCGGTCTGCAGGAGCGCCGGCGGATAAGCCGGATCGGCCAGCGTGAGCAGGCGGCGCGAGGGATCCTGCCGCAGCCAGTCCCAGGTGGTTTCGACCTGCGCGGGCCAGCCGACCGGCTCGGTGCGCAGTGCCTGGACCTGCGGCGCGTTGACCACCGCATGAAGCGCGTCCGCTTTCTGCTCGAAGATGTTCGGGGGAAGCCCGAAAGCCGCGAGCAGCTTTCGGGCGCTGCCGCGGCCGACGCCCGGCGTCATCGCCAGGCGCAGCCATGCGGCCAGCTCTTCGCGCTCCATGGCGCGGCGATCAGCGCGGGCTGGTGACGCGGTCGCCGACCTTCACGCCCTCGTTGGTCTCGAGGATCAGGGCGTAGGAAAGGCGCTCGAACGGGCGGAAGACCATCATCAGGCCGTTGCGCTCGTTGGGCAGCTTGACCTCGGTGCGCTCGCCGGGCTGGGAGCGATCGATGATGGTGGCGCCGGCCTTCTGGATGGCCAGCACGTGGCCGGCTTCCATGCCGTCGGCCGTGCCCTTGTTGATGACCACGACCTGGTTCTGGCCGGCCAGGGCCACCGAGTCGCCGTACATCGAGACGACCATGCCGCCTTCGACCGGACCCTGCGGCGCGCGCGGCGTGTAGCTCACGAGTTGACGGCCGGGCTCGGGCAGCAGCCGGTCGCCCACGCGCATCTCGCTGCGCGCCGAGAGCACGTCGAGCGTGGCGGGAACGGCCGTGGACTTGCCTTCGTCGCGGCCGCTCCTGACGGTCTCGGTGCCTTCGCCGCGCACCATCTGCGCCTTGCCCAGGTATTCCGCTTCGTAGCCGAGCACGGCCTTGGTGATCGGGTCGCGCAGCGGCTTGGCGCTGCGGAACACGCGGAACTCCTCGGCGGGACCGGTGGCGCGATCGGCCATCGGCGCGCCGTCGCTGGCGCGCGCATAGATGCGGTCGCCGCGGGTGATCAGCACGCGGTTGTCGGGCGCGGCCACGATGCGCGGGGCCCGCTCGAGCACGCCGCCGTCCACGATGATCGGCTCGGCCAGGAACGGCTCGATCAGGTGCGGCGCCAGCGTCGGCAGCGCGGCATCGCCGACCGCCGACACGCGCACGCGCGGCGAAACGCGGACCGTCGGCACGTCACCGCCTTGCGCCTGCTGCACACGCAGGCGGGCGCGGCCGCCGATCTTCTCCAGCACGAGTTGCTGGCCGGGATAGATGCGGTGCGGATTGCGCACCTCTTCCATGTTCATGCCCCACAGCTCGGGCCAGCGCCACGGGCTGAGCAGGAAGACGCGGGAGATGGCCCAGAGCGTGTCGCCGGACTTCACCGTGTAGGTGTCGGGCGCGTTGGGCGCCAGTTCGCTCAGCGGCACGCCGGCCTGGGCCACCTGCTCGGCGGTTGCGCGCCACGCGGGCGCCACCGGTTGGGCCTGGGCGGGCAGCGCCGCCAGCAGCGTCGTGGCCAGCGCGGCCGTGACGGTCCAGGCAAACGGTGGGAAGCCGGCCGTTGCGGCCTCGCGTTGACCCTTCATGGGCTCTCCTCCTCGTAACGGAACTTGACAAACCGCTGTGAATTCTGCGTTCAAGCCCTTGATTGGGCAACGTTTTTGGCTGGGCCCGCCTGCCGTTTTCCACAAAAGTGGCGAAAATAGCGACAGCCTCCACCGACCCACCATGGCCTTGCTTCCCATTCTTTGTTATCCCGACCCGCGCCTCCACACCGTCGCCAAGCCGGTGCAGGCGGTGGACGCCCGCATCCGTCAACTCGTGGCCGACATGCTCGAAACCATGTACGACGCCAACGGCATCGGACTGGCCGCGACGCAGGTGGACGCGCACGAGCGGGTGGTGGTGATCGACGTCTCGGAAGAGCACAACCAGCCGATGGTGTTGATCAACCCCGAGATCACCTGGTACAGCGACGATAAGCAGATCAATGACGAAGGCTGCCTGTCCGTGCCCGGCATCTACGACGGCGTCGAGCGCTCTTCCGCGGTGCGTGTGACCGCGCTGGACGAGAACGGCGACTCGCGCACGATCGAGGCCGAGGGCCTGCTCGCGGTGTGCATCCAGCATGAGATGGACCACCTGCTGGGCAAGGTGTTCGTCGAATACCTGTCGCCCCTCAAGCGCAACCGCATCAAGACCAAGATGCTCAAGGCGCGCCGCGACACGGCACGGGCCTGAACCGGAGAACTTCCATGCGCGGGCTGCTGCTCTCGCTGTCGCTGGCGGCGCTGCTGACCGCCTGCGCCGGCAATCCCTTCGGCGCTTCGGCCCTGCAGCCGGGCGCCAGCCGCCAGCAGGTGATCGAGCGAATGGGCCAGCCCACGCGCATCGTGCCGCTCCAGGGCGGCGAGCGGCTGCAGTACTCGCTGCAGCCGTTCGGCCGCGAGGCCTGGATGGTGGACCTGGACGCGTCCGGCCGCGTGGTGAGCTCGCGCCAGGTGCTCAACACCCTCAGCTTCAACCGCATCGAGCCCGGCCGCTGGACGCGCAACGACATCGAGCGTGAGTTCGGCCCGCCCGCGCGCATCGATTCCGTCGCCAGCTGGAACGGACCGGTCCTGACCTACTACTGGCGCGACGTCGACCGCAGCGACATGTTCTATTGGGTGTACCTCGACCCGCAGGGCGTGGTGCGGCGCGCGCATCCCGGCATGGAGTTCGTCAACGCGCCGAACGAGCGCATCTGATGCGCGTCGTTTTCGCCGGCACGCCTGAATTCGCCCGCGCCGCGCTGGAGCGGCTGCACGCCGCCCGGTTCGAGATCCCGCTGGTCCTGACCCAGCCCGATCGCCCGGCCGGGCGCGGCATGCAGCTGCAGGCTTCGCCGGTCAAGCAGTTCGCGCTCTCGCGGCACATCGACGTCGCGCAGCCGCGCAGCCTGCGCCTGGACGGCAAGTTCCCGGACGATGCCGCTTCCGCCCGGGCGGCGCTCGAAGCCGCGCGACCCGACGTGATGGTGGTCGCCGCCTACGGCCTGATCCTGCCGCAGTGGGTGCTGGACCTGCCGCGCCTGGGCTGCCTGAACATCCATGCGTCGCTGCTCCCACGCTGGCGCGGCGCCGCGCCCATCCATCGCGCGATCGAAGCAGGCGACGCCGAAACGGGCGTGACCATCATGCAGATGGACGCGGGCCTGGACACCGGCGACATGCTGATCACCGAGCGCGTCGCGATCCGTGCCGACGACACCACCGCCCGATTGCACGACCGCCTGGCCGACCTGGGCGCGCGCCTGATCGTGGAAGCGCTCGAGCTCGCGGCCTGCGGCGGCATGCCGCGCACGACCCAGCCGGAAGAAGGCGTGACCTACGCGCACAAGATCGACAAGGCCGAGGCCCAGGTCGACTGGTCGCAGCCTGCTGACGTCCTCGAGCGCCGCATTCGCGCCTTCGACCCTTTCCCCGGCGCGACGACGAACTTGGGCAAGGACGCCATCAAGCTTTGGCGGAGCAAGGTCGTTGACGGAGCGACCACCCCCCAAGCCGCGGGCACCGTCCTGAACGTGGGCCCTGAAGGGGTCGACGTCGCCACCGGCCGCGGGGTCCTGCGCCTCACCGAACTGCAGCGCGCGGGCGGCAAGCGCCTGCCCGCCGCCGACTTCCTGCGCGGCGTGACCATCGCGCCCGGTGCGCGCCTGGGAGCGACCCAGTCTTGATGTTCCTGACGGAGGCGGTGCGGCGGCACCCCGAATTCCGCGTGGGCCTGCGCTCGATGGCGCCCCAGGCCCCCGGTGTCGCGGCCTGGGGATTGATGACCGGCGTGGCCATGGCCAAGTCCGGCCTGTCGCTGGCCGAGTCCTCGCTGATGGCGCTGCTGGTGTACGCCGGAAGCTCGCAACTGGCCTCGCTGCCGCTGATCATCGCGGGCGCGCCCGCATGGGTGGTGCTGGCCACGGGCTTCTGCGTCAACCTGCGCTTCGTGGTGTTCAGCCTCCACCTGCGGCCTTACCTGATCCACCTGCCGTGGTGGCAGCGGCTCGCGCACGGCTACGTCACGGCCGACATGAGCTACGCGATCTTCACGCACCGCTTCGCGCAGCCGGCCACCGATGCCGAAGGGCGCGCGGCGCAGGAGGCGTTCCTGGCCGGCAATGCCGCCATCAACTGGAGCAGCTGGGTCGGCGCGAGCCTGCTGGGCATAGCGCTCGCCAACTTCATCCCCCAGCACTGGGGCCTGGGCTTCGCGGGGATCCTGTGCCTGGTCGGGATCCTGTGTTCGCTGGCGACGACGCGGCTCCGCGTCGTGTCGGCGGTCGTCGCGAGCATCGCCGCGGTAGTCGCCTATTCGCTGCCGCTCAAGCTCAACATCGTGATGGCGATCGCGGTGGCCGTGCTGCTGTGCCTGTCGCTGGAGCGCCCGCCGCCGGCACGTGGGCGCGGCGAGGAGGCGCTGGAATGAGCGGAACCAGCGACCTGTGGACGCTGGCCGTCATCGTCGGGCTGGCCGCCGTCACGGTGATCACGCGCAGCTTCTTCTTCATCTCCAGCCGCCCCTGGCCGCTGCCGCGGTGGGCCGAGCGCGGCCTGCAGTACGCGCCCATCGCGGCGCTGGCGGCGGTGGTGCTGCCCGAGATCGTGATGACGCAGGGGCAGCTCATCCAGGGCTGGGACGCGCGCGTGTTCGGCGCAATCGCGGGCGCCGCGACGTTCTACGTCCGGCGCAGCGTGCTGGCCACCATCGTCGTCGGCATGGCCGTCTATCTGCCGCTGCACCTGGGCCTGGGCTGGTAGCGCCATCGGGCCAAGCGGCCCGGCGCGGCAGCAGGCGCTGCCTACAATCCCCGGTCCCATTTTTCTCTCATGCCCAACGAGTCGATCATGAACGTCCTGCGCTTTTCCGATCTGTGTGCCAAGGGCCAGGTGGCCGGCCGCCGCGTGTTCATCCGCGCCGACCTCAACGTGCCGCAGGACGACCAGGGGCGAATCACCGAGGACACGCGCGTGCGCGCCTCCGTGCCGTGCATCCGCATGGCGCTCGACGCCGGTGCCGCCGTCATGGTCACCTCGCACCTGGGCCGCCCGACCGAGGGCCAGTTCAAGCCCGAGGATTCCCTCGCGCCCGTGGCCGAGCGCCTGTCGCAGCTGCTGGGCCGTCCCGTGCCGCTGAAGTCCAACTGGGTCGACGGCGTCGAGGTCCAGCCGGGCGAAGTGGTCCTGCTCGAGAACTGCCGCGTGAACAAGGGCGAGAAGAAGAACGACCCTGGACTCGCGAAGAAGATGGCCGCGCTGTGCGACATCTTCGTGCACGACGCCTTCGGCACCGCGCACCGCGCCGAGGCCTCCACTTACGGCATCGCGCAGTACGCGCCCGTGGCCTGCGCCGGTCCGCTGCTGGCCGCCGAGATCGATGCGATTTCGAAGGCGCTGGCCAACCCCAAGCGTCCCCTGGCCGCCATCGTGGCCGGCTCCAAGGTGTCGACCAAGCTCACCATCCTGCAGTCGCTGGCGAAGAACGTGGACCAGCTGATCGTGGGCGGCGGCATCGCCAACACCTTCATGCTCGCGGCCGGCCTGAAGATCGGCAAGTCGCTCGCCGAGGCCGACCTGGTGGGCGAGGCGCTGTCCGTGATGAACGCGATGAAGGCGCGCGGCGCCGAGGTGCCGATCCCGACCGACGTGGTCACGGCCAAGACGTTCGCGGCCGATGCGCCGGCCACGGTGAAGGCCGCCACCGACGTCGCCGACGACGACCTGATCCTGGACATCGGCCCGCAGACCGCGCAGCGCCTGGCCGCCCAGCTGAAGGCCGCCGGCACCATCGTGTGGAACGGCCCCGTCGGCGTGTTCGAGTTCGACGCCTTCGCCGGCGGCACCGAGGCCATCGCCCGCGCCATCGCCGAGTCGTCCGCGTTCAGCATCGCGGGCGGCGGCGACACGCTGGCGGCCATCGCCAAGTACGGCATCG
>JAEWBU010000337.1 GCA_023390985.1 Pseudomonadota bacterium | reverse complement strand
CTGCTGACCCTTTCCCTCCCCTTCGATTCCCCTTCAACTCGCGCGCCGCGGCCCGCCCGGGGCCCGGGCGGGCCAGTTCAGCAGGACGGGGGAGGGGCGGTTTTCTCATTTATCGCGACCGGTTCGCAAATAGCGTGATTTTCGCAGGGGGAGGGGAGGAGGGAGGGGGTGTTGCGCGTGGCCGAGCAGGGGCGGTGTAAATGGCACTGACGGGGTTTCCGCAGCGCCGGCCTGCCGGTGCGGGCTGGGCTGGCGCCGACAGCCGCTCTCGAGGCGAAGAAGACAGGCGCCAGCGCCGCAGACGTCAAGCGTGCGGTGAAGTCCCAGGTCAACAGCCGCAAGAAGGTCGAGCGCGCGCTGAGCAAGTGACCATGTGGCCGCCGCGCCAGCGGCGGTCAATCGTTGAGTCCGAGCCGATCGTGGGGCCCGCGTCCGAGGTCGCGATGCACCACCTGCGCGAAGTCGCGCCGACCGGTATGGTGCGCCTGCGGCGGGCGCCCGACTGCGCATCGCCAAAGCTGCGCCGCTTACCAGGCGCCAGCCCGTAGACAATGCGAAGCGTCCAAGGAGGCGCATGCCATGCCGGAGAGACTTCCCGTGCGCGCGAGCTTCGAGATCCAGCTGCCGGGAGAGGCCCCCATCACGGGCCGCATCGACTTCATCGCGCGGGTTCCCGGCGGCGGCCGCCCCGACGGCGCCGTCGAGCGCGCACGACGCGCGGTAGCGCGCCGGCGCAACGTGCCCGTGCGCGCCGTGCGGATCATCGGCCTGGAAACGTCCTAGCCACAACGACTCTCCGCAATCGGGCGCGTCTTCCACCTTCGGCCCTTGACCCGAAGCAACTTTGCGGTACGGTCGGCACAGGCTCGCATCAACACGCCGGGAATGAACGCTCCGCTCCGACACCTGACCGTAATTGGTCCTTCCGAGGTATTTCGCCTCTGGACCGAGCAGCAGCTGCAGCTTGCCGCGGAAAGCAACGGCAAGAAGGGCTGCTCCGCCAAGTCCGCCGCCAACTGCATGTGCATCTGGGAATCCTGGATTCAGTGGCTCGCTGGCCAGGAAGATCCTGTCCTCACGCCGGCAGCGCAGCGCTGGGCGGTCGCGCGCCCGGCGCACGTTGACGCCTTTCTGAAAGGCCCTGCGCCTAAGCAGAGCACCCGTAAGGCCAAGACGCCAGGCGCGATGGCCAATTTCAGCAAGCAGCGGTACTGGCGTGTGCTGCGGGACGTCTATGCGCAAGCGATCGCACTCGGCGCCCGACACGACAACCCCGCCCTGGGCCTGCCCTCGACGCCAAGCATCGAGCGCAGCGCACGCAAGCCCCAGGTCATGCCCCCGTTCGTTCTGCAGTTGCTGCGCGACGAGAAGCATCTGCGCGAGCTGGTGCCGCAGGGCAGGGTGGCATGGCTGGGCGCCCGGGACCGCGCCGCGATCGCACTGTTGGCCGCCTGCGGAATCACGGCCTCCGAACTTGGCGGCTTGAACGGGACCGCCCTCCGGGGCCTGTCGGAGGTGGATCGCCGCCAGGCCACTCTGCCCGGCCAGCCGCGGCCGGCCGTCAAACTGGATGTGGCAGGGCGCTCGTTGGAGGTGCCATGGTCGGCGGTGCCGGTCCTGCAGGACTGGCTCGACATACGCCAGCATGTTCTCGAGCAGCAGCGGCAAGAAGCCGTGCGCCTGGCGCGCCGTGAACGCACCGAACCAGCGCCGGCGGCGCTGACTAGGGAGGAGGAACAACCGCTCTTCCTGTCGCGAGAAACCAGCTCGGGAGTGCATGCGAGTCTCGACCCGGCGAGCCTCTACAAGATCGTGCAACGCTGCTTGCGCCGCGCTTATGAGCGTCCGGAGATCGCGGGCATGCTGGAACCCGGCTCCTACACCGCCGCCGGTCCGGCGATCATCCGCAACACCGTGATCAAGCACTGGGTTGATACGCTCGGCGGAGGCACAGCTGTCGGCATGGCCGGACTAGCCGAACTGCCTGACTTCGGGTAGCCGGGCGCCACCAATCAGAGTAGCGCGCGCAGCCCTTCGGTCTTGGCGATCATGCGATGCACCGATTCGCTATTGCTCAAGCTCGCCGCGTCGGCCACAAGGAACCAGCCTAACTCGCGGCTTTCGCGCGTGATCGCCAGGGCCTCGTCGGGATCGGCGACGAAGGCATACCGGACGTCGTAGTGAAGATGCGGCGGCTCGCTCAGGCGGCCGGGGATGTGGTGAACATCGACGTCGAACACCGCGCCAATCTGGCGAAACGAAGTCACTCCGGTCTCCTCCGTCGCCTCGCGCAGCGCAGCAGCGGACACGCTGACATCGCCTCGCTCGATGTGGCCGTCGGCTGAAGCCAGCGATTGAGCTTCCCATGATGCAGCAGGAGGACCTGTCTCAGATGCGGATCAACAACCCAAGCGGAGGCCGTGACGTGGCCGCCTTGAGCGTCTCGGCTGCAGCTATCGGCGTTGTCTCGAACGAATTCGATGAGGGCGCGCAGCATGCGCGCTTCGCCCACGTCTGCGGGAGTGTGCTGTGCGAGTTCCCTCAACAAGGTAGCCCGAACGATCGCGGATAGAGCAGTCATCGTCACAGGCGTGCACGGGCCGTGGATCAAGGCGCGTGGCGAAGAAGAGCGTCGAGGCGCCCGACCCAGTGAGGCAGCTCCTCTTTCGCGTCGAGAGCCTGCGCGCCCTCCTTCAGGCACGAGACCACGGCATTGCGGTCCATCTGAGCCTGATGCAGTCGGCACTGCTGCGCCATTCGCGCAAGATCCGCACGATCGACCTGGGGCATGCTGAGTGGGGCCGGCCAGATCAGCATAAGTCGCTCGAGCGACGCCCGCCCAGCGCGCTGCCCAGCGTACCAACCCATTGCGATGCAGGCCGCAGCGGCGGCGAGGACGACCGTAGCGAGCCGCGCAGGCTTCTTCCACTTCCCCGAGATCCGAAAGCGGGCTGACTTGCGGCCAGGCTCGATGTAGTCGTGCGGCGTTTCCATGTGGAGCAGGATAACCGCGCCGCCCATCGCTTCAAGTGGCCGCCCACGCGTCGGTCATCGCCCTAAGCGGCAGCGGCGACCTGCAGGGCCATTCCTCGACGCTGTAGCGCCAACAGGGGTCCATGCCGCGCGGGCGGCGCACTCCTGGGACTGAAGGACCTGCCGTCGCGACGGTCCGCGCGGAGGCCGAAGTGACCCTCGCCAGGGCGATCGACACCGTGCTGGAGCGCCACGGGCTGCTGGAAGCGCTGACGCACGCACCCACCGGTTTTCAGCCCCTGCTGCTGGCCGCCTAGACGCGGACACCGCACGCAACACTCCTCTCGCCCCCGGATTCGTCCGGGGGCTTTTTTCTTTTCCAGGTGCGCTCTCGTCGGAGCAGGCTTGGCCAGGAATCTGCTGCAAACCGCCAAGCAAGCCAGATAGGAGGGGTTGAAATAGCCGCCTCACTTGCTAGCCTCGGCTCGGAACCTCAACCTTCGTCTCGATGCCCGACAAGCCCTCGCCGAATCCGCCGATCCCGCCCACCTGGTACGTTGGCAGCGGTTGGCCCGACCAGATGCCCTCGGACCTGGACGCCATCTGCCTAGTCTTCAGCCGCGACGAGGTGTGCGGGCTGCGCGTCGGCCGCGCCGTGGACGACCTCATGCGCCTGTCCGAGGACGCGCAACTGCGACAGGCGCTCGCCCACCGCCTGTTCTTCTCCTTCGAGGGCTGGGACCAGGACCCTCGCGAGGTGCACGCCATCCCCGAGTGCCGCCGCTATTTGCATGCGCTCAACGCGCAGTGGCCTTACTGGCTGCACTTTCTGGCCCCTGAGCCAGCCATGTGGGGCGTTCTGCTCCTGACCCTGCTCGAAGGCCCGCACGCCGGCGGCCACGCCGAACACCGCGACGCGGGGCAGTCCACCCATGGCGTGAACATGAACCCCGTGCACGAGCTGATGGAAGCGATGCTGCGCCCCATGAACGCGCTGCACGCCGACATGGCGCTGACCCGCCTGCAGAGCGACGCAATCTTTACCCGCTCCATGGCCGCGGTGCAGTCGGTACTGCGGGGCCCGACGTAGCGCTCCGGACCCGCAGGAATTGCCGCGCCGATCGGCGGCGGCCACACTCTGCCTCCCAATCCGCATTCCTGCGGTTGTCGCGCGCCTCGTGCACGCATTCACCTTCGGGCGTTGCCTACCAGCGCCCCAGCGCCGGCCTCCACCCATGGAGCACCGGCGCGATCCCGGCGCCGGCTTTCCTCGTGAAACCCGGTCGCTACACCCTGAACTACCAAGGAGAAAACCATGCGTTGTCATGTTGCACTCCTGGTGGCGTTGAGTCCGGCTCTCGCGAGCGCGGCTTTGTGTGTGGTTGCGAACTGGGGCGCTCTGCGCTCCCTGTACGCTGCCAAAGTGGTGGACCCGGTGCGCTCGGCTCTTAAGAGCCGCGCCCACGTGAGCACCTTAATCAACGTGTCCGCCGGCCTCCTGGTCGCGGGCCCGGTGGTTACCGTTGTGTACTGGTCCAAGGATGCCCAGCAGCCGTGGGACCAACCGATAGCGATGGCAATGTGCCTCGTCGTCGGGGTGGTCACCGTACTGCTGAGCAGGAGGCTGGCTGAGCTTGAAAGGATTCAGGACGCCGAGCAGCGGGCGCTGCTTGCTGCCCTGAAGGCCCACGAGGGCAACAGGCAGTAGGCGCGCGGCCTCCGGTTGCACGGCGGCAGTCGCACTTCTAAAATACAGGACATACACAAGGACCGTCACGTGGAAGGCATTTCTCCGTTCACCGTGTTTGCACTCTTCGTCATCGCCGCAGGGCTGTGGCTGATTCGGCAAATCCACGTCGTCAACAAAGAAGAGATGTCCCAAAAGGACACCCATTAATCAACGCCATCAGGCAAGCAAAAGGCCGCCCTTCGGGGCGGCCTTTTCGTTTTTGGAGCCGCGCCACACGCACATCCGCGGCCGCGGACCCGCAGCGATTGCGGCAAGCTGGCAAGGCCTCTGACAATTCTCCGACCTGTTGCTCTAAGCAACTCGGCGCGGCCCATCCGCGCATTCAACGTCGCTGGCGCACACTGCGCGCCGCGATCTTTCTGTCAACCGCACCGCGGCTCCAATGCCGCGAGGGGCGGAGCCGCAGAAAGAAAGCAAATCATGTGGAATCCGATGCGCACGCCCTGGGGCAACGCGCACTCCGTCACGTACTACGACCCGGAGCGCAAGATCGTGCACGTCTCCACCGCCAGCCATGGCGGCATCGGCGTCGACCTCGCGGTCGACATGCCGGCCCACTTGGCCGCGATCGGGGAGTGCGACGGCAAGCGCCGCTGGTTCGAGGAGGACGAGGCCTGCGCCGCCGTCATCATCGCCTTCCCGCACTTCTTCTCCGCCAACGTGGTGGAGCAGGCCAAGGAAACGCTCAAGAACTGGCGCCCCGAGGCCTACATGGTCCACTTCGGCGTGACGCTCGGCCCTGCCGATTCGCACGTGCTGGAGAAACGCGCGTGGGAGCACGCGAGCTTCGACAACTTCGTCAGCACCGCAGTGTGGAATGACGCCTTCTGGGACATCCCCAGTGGCTATGTCTACGCGGCGGGCTTCCGCAAAAGGGACGAAGCGGTAGCCGGCTTCCTAGTGCCGCGATCCAAATGCACGAACGCCTCCCGCCTGGTGCTGGACGGCTTCCCGCGTTGGGAGCCCGACCGCACCAAGCCGTACTGCAAGCCCCCACTGGCGGAGTGCGCGGCATGAGCGGCCAGAGCGACACCAAGCCCGGCAAGCCCGCCCGTGCGGAGCGCGACCAACACGGCCGGCCGTACCTGCGGACGATCGCGCGGGCGCTGCAGCAGCACCTGCAGCAGAACCCCGAGACCTCCGTGGAATGGATCTCCGTGTACGGCGAGCACAGCTTGGACGCGCCCGGCCGCGTGTGGACCTACGACGGCGCCACCGCGCTGGACGAGTCCCTGCTGCAGGTGAGCCTGGCGCAGGGCTATTCCGAGGGCATGTTGATCTACGTGCATGCGCAGCCTGACCGGTACAAGCCGGGCGCCCTGGACACGCTCATGACGCTCAAGCTCTTGTGCAGTCCCGCGCGGGCGGCACTGGAGATCTCGCCCATCTGGAAGTGGCTCAACTCGAAAGAGTTCCACGACCTGGTGGCCGCCCCCGCCCACATCGCAGGGGTCTAACCCGGTATCGCGGGCCGGAACGATGTCGCCCCTCGAGGGCGTCTCGGTTCGGCCCGCGGCATCGTTTCCAACAACTCACTGACCAAGGAGA
Organism: Pseudomonadota bacterium; assembly: GCA_023390985.1. GTDB lineage: Bacteria > Pseudomonadota > Gammaproteobacteria > Burkholderiales > Burkholderiaceae_C > Ramlibacter. The sequence continues at coordinate 30,727 of JAEWBU010000337.1, read as the reverse complement.
GCGGACATGAACGTCCTGAACGCCTTGGTGATGGTGGCGCCGGCCCTCGGGCTGGTGCTGTTGCTTTCTTCCAGCTCCCGCGAGGCGTTGCGGCGCGCACTGGTGCGCCACTTCGCCGAGCCGCTTCGGGCGGCGCTGCGGTCCCGGATGCACGTCGAGAAGCTGGTCGACCTTGTCATCAGCCTGGGTTCCCTTGGAACGGCGGTTGGCGCGGTGCTCGGTCTCAACGACCAGCAGACGCTGCTGCTTTCCGTTGCCTGGGGCCTTGTCTCCTGGCTGCTGGTCATCCGCCTTCTGCGGCTGGTCACCGAGCTGGAGAAGGAGGAGGACAAGCAACGGCACCGGCGCACCGCCGGCACTGTGCGGTCCATCGTCACTCAGGTGCTCGGCGCCGCCAGCACGCGCAAGATCTCGCCTTCCAGGCGCAGGTCCGAGCGTAAGGCGCGCGGCTACTCGCCGGCCCGGTCAGGAAGCGCCTTGAAGGTTCGCAGACGCGTCCCTAAAATGCATGGAGGAAAACCGTGGACTTGAACGTGAGCAGCATCGCTACCTGGTACGGTCTCGCCCTCCTGATCTTCGGGGCGATTTGCCTTTGGATTGGCCGTGAGGCCGACAAGGCTCGCCGGGAGGTGCACGCCCGCAACGAGAGCGCCGACTGACGCCACCCACCATCATCAACACCAGAAAGCCGCCTTCGGGCGGCTTTCGTCTTTTCGGCCCGCCTGAACCTACTTGCGGCCGGCGCCACGTACCCCTACAGTAGCGGCCTTGTCTGGCAGTTTCTGCCATTCGGCGTCCTCGTGACGTCCTTCAACTAAGACGCTGTGCTGCTTGGCACACAGTGCCCTCGCGGTCCCTGGCTTCGGCCTGGGACGACCGTCGAAACCCGAGAGCTTGGCTCTCTCCGAACCGAAGCGCGACGCCCCCTGTGCTGGCCTTTCCTATGGCCAGGCGGCAGAGGGGGCGTCGTGCCCGGTTCACTGTGGAGAGTTCCATGCCGAAAGACAACATCCAGCGCAGCTACCCCCTCCAGGGCGCCTTCGCGCCGCAGAACCTGCTCATGGCCGGCGTTTCCGCCAAGGACGTGGTCTGGTATCTGCGCCTGAAGGGCGGCGACAAGACCGCCGAGCTCAAGTTGAGCGACCGCGGCCGCGCCATCCTGGAGAAGGTCCACGCGTACGAGCTGGGGCGCTTCAAGGCCAGCACCGGCGCCATGCCGGCCATGGCCTGATCGCCGTCAACGCGGAGAAGCCGGGGAAGCATCCCCGGCTTTTTTCTTTTTGGACCCGCACGGCTTGATCACCAGGTTCGCTATGGGTGAGGATGCAGTCCTGTCCTCCGCAATGGAGTTCGACGCGCCTGTCGCGTCCTTCACCCAACTGCCTGGCCGCGCGCCGTGGCAGCCCCCTCAACCTGATACCTCCCGGCAACGCCGCAGGAGGTGGAGCACACCTATGTCCTCCCATTCCTTCACCATGTTTTCGCCGACGTTGAACTGCGACGCAGACATCTGCGTCGGCTACGACTCGGCTGCGTCCGAGCCGTTCCTCTCGTTCGAGAGCGAGGTGCTCGACTACATGAGCCACGGTAAGCAGGACCTGGCCCAGGTCAAGGCGCTGGCCATGGACAAGCTGGGCATCGAGCTCCCGGCAGTGATCATCACCGCCGTCGAGTGCGACATCGTGGACACTCGCATGGGACTCGGTGCCGAAGTCAATCGCCGGTCTCGCCAGTACGAGGCACTCGCGATCGCGCCCCGCGGAGCTTCCGCGCTGCTGGCCTGACCATTCCTCCGACTTCTTCTTCCTGAGCGCCGCCCAATCCCTGGGCGGCGTTTTTCTTTCTGGGCGCGCTCTGCGCACAACGCGTCGCTACCCGACGATCGGCGCGCGAACTGATCAGAACGGAGTGTCGACCCACCGAGGCCGCTTCTCGTCGGGCTGGGCGTCCAGGGGCGTTCCACGCCGCCACGCGAAGGCGTGCACCTCGTGGATGTGGCGCGCGATCGCTTCGCCATCCGCCGGCTGTAATTGGAGCGCGACTAGCAGGCTCTGCTTACTACTCCTCGGCTGCAGTTCCAATGTGAAGTTCACGTCGCGGTAGCCAGGTGCGCTGCCGCTAGTCACCAATCGGGCTGCGCAGTCGATGGGCTCGCGGGTCTGGGCAGAGGTCGCCGCAAACCGTGCGATGTGAAGCGCCTCGTCTGCGCTCTCGCGCGCCGATTCTTGCTGCTGTATCTGCTCCGAGGCGGCGCGCGCCACAGCAGGAAGAGCGGCGCGCCACTCGGGACCGATCCGCTCGAGTGCTTCGACGATCGTGTACCTCATGGCAGCAAGCCAGTCCGGCCGATTCAGGGCCAGGGCGGCCATCAGCTTCTCGCCCGTGGACAGCGGCCCCGGCCCGTCATCGCCGTAGTTCGCGGCTTCGAGCACCTTGTCGAGCACATGCTGGTAATCGCTGATGTCGTTCTCCTCAACAGGTCCTGGACCAATCCGTTACTGGGAGCCAAGCGCGTGCATTTGGGCGACCACGCTGATGATGCTGCGGGCCGCGTTCTCGGCGAACTCGCTCTGCATCGCATCAGCAAGGCGCAGCGTGCCGCAACTCACGCCAGCGAACCGCGGCTCGATAAAGTAGGCGAACCCTTCGGGCACCGCTTCCGCAGATTGCCGGATTGCGTCCGCGATCGAAGAGAAGATGGGCTCACTATCGGTCACCGGCACGCTGCCGTCGGTGAGGACTGCGCGATACCTGGCAGGTGCGAGCTGGTCGATGTTCAACGTCAGGAGCATCGCGCGACTTTGCCACAGGCACACAGGCACCAGGCCTACTTTCCCGGTTGGCCCGGGGAACACTACCATCGGGTTCATGGAGACGCCCAACGCCATTGCCGCCGAACGCCTTGTGCACGCTCACGCCCTGCAGCTTCTCAGCGACGTGCGCGACTACCTGATGCGACTGCCAGTTGTGCCGGCCACACGCGAGCTCGCCAGGCAGATCGACGGCTTCTTGACGGAACCGAACGCGAAAGTGGCACAGGCGCACGCCCGGCAACAGCAGGCGCTCGCCTTAAAGTGGGACGGCGGTTCGTTCATGTCGGCGGGGGAACCGGTCCTGATGGCGCAGATGAACTTCGAGCAGCCCAGCGTTGCCGCTCGCGCGCCGACACCACGTGACCGCATGCTGACCGTGGCGGGCGCAGTGCTGAAGGACGTGGCGTCGGATCAGGTGACCACCGCACGCGGCGACGTCTATCCGGCGGTGTGCCTGTGGCTGAGGCCGGCCGAAGAGGAGGCGCTTCGCCTGCTGCCCAGGCGATAGGCCGGAACCCGTAGCGCGCGCGCCGGCCGGACCCGCAGAACTTTGCGGCCGCGCACTAGCGCCTCACAATTCCGCAGTCTTCGGCATCAATCGCCGCAGTCGGCGCGCGCTGCGCGCCAGTCATCAACCCCGCCTGGGAACCTACTTCCCCGGTGAGGGGAGGTCGAGTTCTTGGGCTCGCTTCCACGGGAGAAGCCTCACCCATGAACCACCGCACCAACGAGGTCCGCCGCATCATCGCGGACTTCTCCAACCTCCTGACCGACCCCGAGATCGAGCGGAAGGCCTACCCGCTCGGCGGCGAGTCCCGACTGTTCATCGTCGGCGACGAGCAGCCGGACGGCACGATTCGCTACAGCCTGATCGGCGACCGGCCCGAATGGGGCTACAGCCTGTTCTCGACGCTGTGCGACTACCGCGTCGTCGAAGCCGAGTTCGGCCGCCTCCTGGCCAACGGCCGTCGGCTCCCCGCCGAGAAGTACCTGGGACTCTGGCGAGAGGCCGACAAACAGCGGCACTCTCTGGACAAGCTGAATGCCTCGGGCATCACGCCTGTCATGCACGCGATGCTGCCGACGCCGGTGTGCCGCAAGGACGAGGAGTCCGCAGCATGGTTCGCGTCGCCGCTCTTTGTGGGCGGTGACGACGCCATCAGCAGCTGGATCATCCCGCTGGACCGGCTCGATCACCTCTTGCTGGCCGCGCAGCTGACGGGCGTGTACTGGGACCAGGAGCAGTTCAACAACCCGGCGCTGGGCAGGACGTACCGCCTCCAGGTGGACGAGGCCAAGTCTTCCGCCTTCGCTGGCGAGGAAGGCGCAGCCGCGGCGCCGGCGCTCAGTACGGTCAACGGCGACCTCTTCGCGGAGGCTGCATGAGCTCCACAATCATCTACCACGCCGTGGGCATGACACTGCCTTCGACCCTGACCGGCCTCGACCAGGACACCTACCTGATCGCGGCGCAAACGGGCGACAGCCGCAGCTACGAGATCTCGCGCGGCGGCGGTCCCGGCCGCCGCGCTCGCTCGTGGTCGGCCCTGCACTGGGGTACGGAGGAAGGCCTGATCGAAGACGCCATCCGCGTCGCAGGCAGCTTTGAAGGGGGCATGATGCACCTGGACCACTATCACGGCTACGCATCGCCGGAGCAGTACATCCGCCGTTGCCGGCGACTGCTCAACGAGGCGCGCGGCAGGCGAGATCCCGTCATCCAGTTCAAGGGCGGGTGCGTGTCCGCGGTGCCGCAGAAGCGAACGCCGCGTCCTGGATCCTCCTGGGCCACGGATGATGTGTCGCTCGAGTGGCAAGACCCCCGCGTGCGTGAGATGCTGTCCGGCGCCATGGTCGAGAAGCCTCGCGCCTTCAACTTGTTCCGAGTCTCCGGACCGGAACTGCGCCGTTAAGGCGACATCGCCAAGAAAGCCCCAGCGTGAGAAATCACCTGGGGCTTTTTTGTTGCGCAGTTCTTCAACCTAAGCGACTCTGCTGGATCGCCAATGTGCGAGGGCTAATCATCATCATCTTCATCACCTGTGCGCAAGAATCTCCCGACTGATAGTTCGTCGTCGACGCGGATGGCCCCATCGGGCGCCAGCTCAATCTGCGATTCCGTGTCTGGCGCAAGCGTGGTGATAGACACGTAGGTGCCCAGAGAACAGTGGAGTCGAATCTCGAAGCCTGCCTTGCCCCCCGGAAGCAGCGTGTCCACAAGGTGAACGATCAGATCGGCAGGGGGGTCTTCGGTCATCGGGGGGCCGTCCTCGAGACTCGCCGCAAACAGTTGCATCAGCATGTGCTTGTCCTTGGGCCCGCGCCAGAGAGCATTGACGTGCTCGGCCGGCACGCCCCTCAACATTCGAAACAGCCCTCGCTCGATCGCTGCGTCGACGTCCGCCGGCGGCCGCGCCACGAGATCGTCGTTGAACCAGACGATCACAGCCGAGTTCGGCTCGAGAGTTTCCTCAAACTCCATCAGTCCTGTGCGCAGGAGCCAGGCCCAGTGATGGACTGCATTGAGGAGGACAGCCGGAAAGCCACGCATTGCGCGATCGTCCAGGGTGCGCGGACGTTGGTCAAGGCGTGCGTCGCGCCGCAGTTCTCGTGAATGCGCGTGAGACCCTATGAGACGGTATGGGACAACTGCCCCTGCTGCGAACATGGCGAAAGGACAAGTCCATGTCGAGGACGGAAGACCTCTACCTTCAACATCCGCGGGCTGCTTGAGCGCTGAAGCGCCGCCGGCGCACCAAGAGCCCAGTGGTGTTCCTCCATTCGAGCACCCTCCGGATCAGAAACCGCACTTGTTTTGATAACTCCTGTTATCGACATAGTGACGCATTTCCGCCAGAATGGCTGTCCGAGAGGACGGTTCGGTAAATCATTGGTCATGGCGCAAACGGGTGATTCATTGGTCTGGTGGGCCCCCGTGGCCCGCTTCTCCGCTGACGACGGCCAAAAACTCGACCAAACAATTACCCCACCTCCCTCCGAGTCCGAATCGGCCACTCACATGCCCGCGTCCAAGCGTCCGCACAATCCTCCGTTTCCCGCCGCCGCCGCCGTCGCGGCCCTGCGCGCACGACTGCAAGGCGTAGCTGCCGCCGACGTGGTGCGCCACTACCTTCCCGAGCGCGTCAAGCGCGGCGGCTCGGCGCGCGAGATCCTCGGGGAGATCCGGCGCGACCTGGTGCAGTACGCCAGCATCCGCGGCCGCGAGGACCTGGGCCGCGTCGTCACGGAGAGCGCCACCCGCGGCGCAGCGGGCCTCAAGCAGCTCGATCACGCCCTGCAGCTGCTGCGCGAGCTGCCGCTGCCGCCACCGCAGATCGCCGATGAGGTCGGCCGGTGGCTGCCGGCCAATGTGGCCAAGGCGCTGCGCTCGAGCGGCATCGACACGCTGGCCGACCTCACCGTGCGCGCTCCTCGCAGCCGCACTTGGTGGAAAGCCATCCCAGGACTTGGCCAGGCGGCAGCCCAGAGCGTGGAGCGCTTTTTCGCCGCCAATCCGGAGCTCACCGAGCGGGCACGGGCCCTTGTGCTGCGCGACGACGCCGGCGACGTGCTGCCACTGGAGCGCCATGTGCCACGGCAGCATCTGGACGGCTCCATGGGCCGCAACCGAGCCCCTGTGAACACGTGTGTGCTGGCCGCGGCCAATGACCTGGAGGCCGTGCACGCCTGGCTCGAACTTCACGAAGCCGAAACCACCAAGCGCGCCTACCGCAAGGAAGCCGAGCGGGTTCTGCTCTGGGCAGTGGTGCAGCTAGGAAAACCGTTCTCCTCCCTCACGACAGAGGACGCGCTCGCGTACCGCTCGTTCCTGCGTGACCCCACCCCCAAGGAACGGTGGGTCGGCCCCCACCGCAAGCGCACGGACCGGGCCTGGCGGCCCTTCACTGGCAAGCTGGACGCCACATCAGTGGCCTACGCTCTGACGGTGGTGAAGAATCTGTGCGGTTGGCTGGTGGACCAGCGCTACCTTCAGGCCAATCCGTTTTCCGGCGTCAAGGTCAGAGGAGCCGACAAGAGCCGCGTGCTCGACACCTCGCACGCATTTGGGGACGGGGAGTGGACGCTGGTGCGGACACTGGCCAACGACCTTGAGCGGGCGTACGGCTGGAAGGACGATGCCGCAGAGCGCGCGCGCTTTCTCCTGGACTTCAGCTACGCCACGGGCCTGCGACCCGGAGAGTTGATTCGCGTGCGGTTGGGGCACATCTCCGCGGACGAGGCGGGCAACTGGTGGATCCGGGTGGTGGGCAAAGGCGCCAAGAAGGGCAACGTGGCGCTGCCCCCACTGGGCCTCACCGCGCTGCAGCGCTACCTGGGCTGCCGCGGAATCTTGCTCGAGCCGGCCAGCTGGGAACCAGAGGCGTTGGTGGTCGCCACGTTGGCAGGCGAGAGAGGAATCAGCGCGACCCGCTTGTGGGCCATCATGCACCGGGCGTTCCATACGATGGCGGACGCCTGCGAGGAGCTGGAGCGGCCGCAAGCTGCGCTCGCCGCCAAGCTGCGCAGGGCCAGCCCCCATTGGATGCGCCACACCCACGCGACGCACGCGCTGTCGAAAGGCGCCGAACTGTTGACGGTCCGTGATAACTTGCGCCACGCCTCAATCGCGACGACCTCCGTCTACCTGCGTTCCGAGGAGATGAAGCGCGCGCGCCAGATGAACGACGCGTTCTCGTAAAGGTGGGAGCCCCTGGCAGGGCTGGCGAGGACGGCCAGCCGCCGGCGGCGCCGTTGCACTTGACTCGCGCTGGTGCAGCAGTTGCCCGCCGCGACAGCGCGCCCACCTCGTCGCGTGAAGGCCGGCAAGGAGCGCCAGCCGCTAGCCCGATCGCGCTGTCGCGTGCGCTTCGGACGATCTGGTCGATCACATGTATCCTCCCTTGATGGACGACCAGGAAGAGATGATCGCGCTCATCCGGCAACTGCTGGAGAAGGCCGAGCGGGGCGAACCTTTCTCGGCCGCGCTTCGGATACGGCTGCACGATGGCTCCGAAGAGGAGATCGTCATCGGCGACACCGAGGAAGACCGAGCGGCCAGGATGTCCAAGCTGCGGCGGATGCTCGGCGAGCTGCACTGACATGCCGACAGGGCGACAGTCCGCTGACTCAACCGCGATCGGGCGGCGGCTGCGCGAAGTGCGCGAGCGCGCCGGGTACACCGTAGAAGGCCTTGCGCGGCTGCTGGAGACCACGGCCGAGGCCGTCGAAGCATGGGAAGGGTCAGGCGACAAGATGCCGCTGGAGGTCTTCTACTTCTTCTGCCAGTACCTGGACGCTTCCCCCGACGAGATTCTGTACGGCCCTGGCGGGCCGCCGCCGCGCGCGCACTGAAAGCATCGGGAGGTGCACCAGGCGTAGTTAGGGGTTTGGGTGATCTAACCAGGAAAGGGTCTGAGTGATCCTCGGTTCAGGCGTTCTGCCATGATGATTTCCGCTAGGAGCAGCGCCTGGGCGACCACCTCTCGCGTGACCAGGTCGTCCGCCTCCAGCCCGCCCTTCACGATGCTGCGGGCGATCGCGCCACCGGCGCGCCCGGTGAGGTGCTCGGCTGCGCCGGAACCCGACCGCGGAGCGAGCTCCTTCGCGCGAGCCACCAGCTGCGCATTCCCCGCTGCATCTCCCACGAGTCGCCCGGCATAGGCGAGAACCTTGACTCGAGCGTCCTCCGCCTTGCGCTGCGCCGTAGGGCCGTAGTTGCGATAGCCAACGAGCGCTGGGGCGTCTTCAGGGGTGTACAGGCGCAGGTTCTTGCCGATCACCAGCACATTGCCACCGATGCCCTGCGCCTGCACCGCTTCGCGCCCCTTCGACTTCCGGGCTGTTTCCGCGGCGGTCTCAGCTTGCTCGCGCGTCGCCCACGCCAGGCCTGGAACTTGCGCGGTTGGACGAGAGGACCACCGACCGGTGACATTCAGCATCCGCGGCAGCCCCGAGTTGTACATAGCCGTTTCTCGGGCCTCGTTCCCGTGAGTCGTGTGCACGAGGACGAACACCTGCTTGGGCGAGATGCCTGTGGGAAGGTGAACACGCGTTGCTTCGTTCATTGGTCGCTGCTGCTGGAGGTTCGCATGGAGTCTACGCGGCCGTCAGAACCCGTAGCGCGACTCCGCCCACGCGGCCAAGACTCGCCGATCATGCTCAGGGAGATTCGCACGGCCGCGCGCAACCGCCTCTGCCATCCTCTGGCCGGCGCCATCGGTCACTAGGTTGCCGTGCAACATGTAGAAGAACCAGTGGAATGGAATACCGCCAGTGCGCTGGTCCAACTTGTCCAGGCGCTCCTGCAGCGCCGAGTCGCTCAGGCGCTGCAGGTTGCGCAGCTGCGCGATCGAGCGCGTGTGCGACCACAGCGGCACGAAGCCAAGCTCGCGCCCGCCGGCGCCGCCTCCCGAGATCCAGTCGCGCACATCGAAGGCCCAGCTGTGCCCCGCGATCGCGCCGCTGCGGCCGGCGCTGGAGTAGGCCCAGTCCTCGAACCACCGCTGCACGCGCCACGCGCCACGGAACGCCTCGGGCGTCTCCCGCCCCATGGTGCTGTCATAGGCGGGTCTGCCATCCGAAGGAGTCACCCGAACCGAACGGGATGCCCCGCGCGCCTGCATGTGCCCATGCAGCTTCTGGCCTAGGCGGAGAAACACCAGCATGTCCACGGCTTGGAGCAGACCTATTCGGTGGGCCATCACGCCCGCGGCCTGCGCCAGCTCGATCTGGGGTTTCGGATTGAGCAGCTCGTACTTATCGCGCGGCGCATCCCAATGCTCGTCTGCAAATGCCGGCCCGCCAAGGTACTCCTGGTCGGCCGCGATGGTCAGTTGCAGGCCATCCGCCGGATGCGCGCCGCGCTGGCACCAGTAGTAGCGCACTTCCCGGGACCAGTAGGTCAGCTTCCAGCCGCGACTTCGGTGCGCCTCCCAGACCGGGCGCGCGCCCCCGAGCTCCTGCATCTGCTCGTTCGCCCACGTGCGGAAGTCCGCCGCGACAACACTGCCCCACTCGTCCAGCAGCCGGCCGGGCTGCGGGCTGTAATGGTCCCGTGCAGCTGTGAACTGCACCTGCTCCAGTCCGGGCACGCCGCGCAGGCGCGCGCCCAGATCAGCGTGGCTGCGGGTCCACTTGGCCGCCGCGCACGCCGTCGTGACGGACGCAAGGGTGGCGGCCGGCAGGCTATGTTCTTGATCCACTCGCCGAACAACTCCTAAATTCGCGGCTGCTCACTTGAAGAGCCAACGTACTCTCCATGGAACGTAGTTCAGCTCGCGCTCAAGAAGACACTGAATCCTGTGCATGAGGTCGTTAATCTGATTGCCACGGTTCACGGGACCGCCTTCCGCAGTGCAGTTGACCCATAGCTTGTTGACCGACGACGACAGTTCCTCACGGCCAGCGCCGCTCATGAAGAGACGCGCGAGAGCGACGTGCTTCTGAAGTCGAGTGAACGCCTCCGTGGCCTTGGCGCTCTTCCCTAGCTCGGTCCCCGGTTCGTCATAGAACGCAGCGGTTGCGAAAAGACGGGTGTCATGCAGCTCGCGGAGAAACGTGGCAAACGCCTCCGTTCGTGCCTGGCGTAGCCACTTCTCGTACTCGGTGCGTCGAGTGAGCGCCGCACCAACGAACGCGCCGACCAGGGCGAACAAACCTGCGACAACGCCGGGGACAACAAGTTCACTCATCTGCGGGGCCTAACGTGAAGCCGGCAAATGCCGACCGGGGGGACGACCGCGTCAATTGCCAAGCTAGCCCTCACGGCGCCAGAATCTTACGTCCAGATCCACGCGACTGACGCCATCCAGGACTGCAGGAAGCCAGGCGAACTCCTGAAATTCGATGCTGTCGCTAGGCGTTAGATGAATCACGCCCCGCCAGCGCGGAGCTTTCGCCTTCCAGCCATTTTCTTTAAGCCTTTGGCCGTATGGCTATCCAGCGGCATCTCGAGCCAATGCTCAATGCGGTCTCTGGTGTCCGCCTTGCATCGCTTCTCCGCGGCAGCCCGTGCCGCCGGTGCCGGTCCCGATGGCTGGCAGCCGCAGCTGGAGTTCAGCGATCTCCTTGTCGATCAGGCCGATCACTCGTTCGATCTCGGCCCGCTCATTGGAGGTCAGTGATTCTTTGAGCCGGTGCTCCAGGAGGGCGCGCAAGGAGGTCTGCCGCTCGATCAGGGCATGAACTTCGAGGGCCAGTCGCTCTGGCTCGCGGTACGTCACAACGCACCAATCTACCTCAGCCGTTCTCGTCCAATTGGCGTAAGGGTTCACCCGGACCAAGGAACTCGGTTTGCCCCAACCATCGATCGCCTGCGGCGTGCCCTGTCTGCTCACGTCCGCTGCGCTGTCGCCGGTCCTCGAACCCGTGTGAGCGTTGGCGCACAGACGCGGCAATGCTGTTGTTCGTATCGTTGAGTGGTGGTGGGCGGCGACTGAAGCGACGCCGACTGGCCCGCTGCTGCCCGCATGATTCTTGAACCAGGCTCGGAACGCATTCACACCTATTCGCGCGAGATAACCGAGCTCGTCTGGACCCTGGTTCGCTCCAGCGGCCGGAATCCAGTTGGCTTTGAAGCAACCGTGAGTGGTGACAATTACCTTTGTGTGCGCGGACCCACTGCTACCGCTTTTTATCTTGCGAGATGAAGTGGATGTTCGTATACCCGGAATTCCACGGCAAAAGCGTCGGCCGTGCGTTGCGCGAAGCGGTGGGCTTGTGTTCATGGAGCGGGCGCTGGTGTCTTGAGGACTCACCGAGCACGGGTACTTAAGCGGCCACAGCAACATCGATGCCCTCCTGCTGAGTATGTTGCTCGTAACACGCAAGTGCATCACCTCTCACAAGCAGCGCTCGCCCCCGGCTCACCCCTGGTTTCCGGTATTGGCACGCGAACGGTTCGCAGGTACACAGCTCCTTCCTACCCCATTCCTCAGGCCTTGCATGCACTCCTACCGGTCCGGCTTCCGCATCCGCCACGCTTGTTTGATCGCGGCCCTGGTCCTCGCCCCGGCGATGGCCGCTGCGCAATCAGGAGCAAACCCTTTTGGCCGCGTGCCACCGAGCCAGATCAACGCTCTCAGGATCTGGGATCGGCTGCCGCCGCAGATCAAGCGCCAAATCGAGACCCGTATCGCGCCGCTCACGGAGGACCAGCGCCGACAGCTTCTCACCAGCATTCCTGCTCTGCGCAGCCTCACACCGGCGCAGTTCGACGCGATCTTGACGCAACTGGAGGCGACGATCCCGCTGCCGGTGACGGAGCTAGTGACTGCGGCCTTCGAGCCGCAAAATCCTGCTGGTGTCCTAGCGTGGCAGCCCGATTACAGGTCCTTGGACCAGACGTTCACAGCCACTGAGTCGGGCACGTTGGATCGGATTTTCTTGATGCTGACACGGCATCCGTTTGGCACCACCACCGATCGTGGTTTTCTGATGCTGCACAAGCTTTCTGCTGACGGCGGAGAGCCGATCCAGATCATCAAGGCCATCGGTTTTACAGCTGACAATCTTTCTTCGTCGGATTTGGGTGCGCACTGGGTTGAATTTGATCCCAGTGCCTACAGCTCGGTTCCCCAAATCGAAGCGGGTGCCAAGTACCGCATTCGGATCCAGAGCGCTAGTTTGGACCCCACCGTGAACTTCGCACCTATTTGGTGGGGTGAGTACTGGGATGCCGGACACCCGAGCTCGTATCTCGGCGGCGAAGGCACGATGCATGACGGTCGGCCTGAGGGAGACCCTAACAAGCGGGTTGTCGACTATGGCTTCCGGGTGAGGGTGAAGAAGTAGTCAACCACAGGAGCGAGCACACCAAGGCCTTCACACGTCGCGGCTTGGATGAACAGCGCATCCAACGGCGCCGCGTCCAGCCCAAGCGCCGCACCTAGTCTTTGACCGCGATCCGCGCGGCGCATACTGCTCAGCCTCATCGACCGCATCCGGGCGACTGTGCCAAACGACGGGGCTGAAGATGTAGCCTCGCAGCGTGAGTAGCTGGTGGACACGCAGTCAAGTGAGGCGCGCGACCGCTTCAGGCGCCGGCTTGACACCCACCGACTCCGCCGACCGCGGGCTCTCGGACGCTCCGTGTCAACCTTCGGATCAACAATCCGCCGGTTGATGTCTGCTTCCGACCGAGGCTGTGTGAAACGTCTTCGGAACGCGTTCAGAGAAACGCGCTCTGGCCTTCGAACCGCTCGTTTATGTCTTTCTCGAGGTAGCTCGTTGAATGGCGCGTCGAGGCGCGTTGGTAGCTCCTGGTGAGCCCCGACGCGGCAAAAAGGGCTCAAAACGGGCTCACGCCCCCACCAACTGCATCGCCTTCATCGTGCGCTTGAATCCGAGGATGGACAGGACCCTTCGCAGGTTGTAGGCCAGCACACTGAGTCCCATCTCGGCGCTGACGTTCGGCAGTCGGCGCGTGAGGAAATGTGTGTGGCCAAACCAAGCTTTGAATGTGCCGAATACGTGTTCAACAGTGCACCGCCTCACGGCCATGGCTTCGGGCATACGGTCCAGGCGGCGTTGCGTGGCTTCGAGGACGATGAGGTCGCGCTGGACCGACTGCGCGCCCTACGCCTTACTTCACGCGCCGAAGTTGCGTCGGCCGCGTGATGGGACCCAGCGCCGGCGGCGCGAACGTGAGTGTGCTAACCGCGACGTCATCGACCAGCTCACCGTCATGCCGCGCCGCTGCAAGCTCCAGCAGGAGCACTCCGATGATCAGGATCAACAGGCCAATGGTGCACACCAAGGCGACCAGTGCACCGGCGGGCATGGCGACGCGGCCACTGCCCGCGAACGCGGCCAGCAGCAACGCGGCTGTGATCCCCGCCACGCTGACGGAAAGGCCACCGCGAATCAAAGTTTCTCGCATACGGCTGAGTTTACGCATCAAAGGCCGGAACTGCCTTTCGTCGATCGGCTCGCCGGTATGCCGTTGCCAGTGCGGTGTGCGCCGAACAGCCCGATCACGTGCTCAGCCCCGCTTAACGGCTTCATCGCGTCGACCTGATCAACCGCAACGCACGCGGACGACGCCGCCGGACGCATCCACGTCCAGGTTCAGCCGAGAGGCGTCGAACTCGAGCGTGACCACCTGGCCCGGTCGCAGAACTCGCGCGCTCTGCGCACCCGCGCGTTGGCGCGCTTGCTCCACCACCGAGGCGGTCGCGCTCTGGCCGATCACCGCCTGAGCGGGCTCGGCTTGACAGGATCTCGCCGCAGCAGCCTGCGGCGCGCTGGTGCCGCCCGTCGGCGGCAGTGTCATTGCGCAGGCGGAAAGAGCGACCGCGGCCAGGAGTGCAGGAAGACGGGAGAAGGATGCGACTCTCATGATGGGGGAGTCTGGCAGAAAGCCGGCGCTGCTGAGCATGCGACGCTGGCGGCCAGGCCCGGGGGCCGAAGGTGCACCCCGCCTGAGCAGTAGTGGCGGCTGGAATGCCGCTCACAAGGATTGCACAGCAACGCCTACTGGCATCTGCGAATGCTTTCGCATACGGTGCAGCATGGCCGCCCCTGCCCCTACTCGTGCCCTCTGGAAGGGCAGCATCAGCTTTGGGCTGGTGTTCATCCCCATCTCTTTGCACTCCGCCACGGTCGAGACGCGGCCGAAGATGCGCATGCTCGACGCGGACACGGGCGGGCCGATCGGATACCAGAAGGTCGACAAAACGACCGGCGAGACCGTGTCGCAGGCTGAAGTCGTGAAAGGCGTCGAGGTGGACCGCGGCGAGTTCGTCACGCTGAGCAAGGACGAGATCCGCGAGGCGCTGCCCAAAACGACCCAGACGATCGAGATCGAAGCCTTCGTCAAGCCGGACGAGATCCCCAGCGTCTACTTCAACAAGCCGTACCTGACCTCGCCCACAGTAAAGGCGGGAAAGGTCTACGCCCTGCTGCGCGACGTGCTGCGGCGCACGGGCCGGGTGGGCGTGGGGCGCATCGTCGTGTCCACCAAGCAGCATCTGGCGCTCGTCGCGCCCTACGGTGACGGGCTCGTCATCAACTTGCTGCGCTGGCACGGGGAAATCCGTGATCAGGCGGGGCTGCCGCTGCCCGGAGACGCCAAGGAGATGGGTATCAAGGAGAGCGAGCTCAAGATGGGCGAGCAGCTGGTGCTCGACTTGGCGGATGAGTGGCATCCGGAGAGGTTCCGGGACGAGTTCGCGGAGAAGGTCCAGGCGCTCATCGAAGCCAAGCAGAAGGCCGGTGACGTCAAGAAGGTGGCCGAGCTCTTGGGCGACGAGGTCATGCCGGCCAGCGCGGATGTGATTGACCTGACCGAGCTGCTCAAGCGCAGCCTGAAGGGAGCCGCGGCGCCAGCGCGGGCCGCGGCAGCGCCAGCGCCCAAGCCGGCACCTGCCAAGCCACGGACCAAGGCCGCCAACGACGAGCGTGAGCGCGCCGCGGCTGCCGCGAAGGCTCCCTCCCAGGCCAAGACGAGCGTGAAGGCCACCCGCCGCAAATCGGGCGGCTGAATCTCTTAGCGGCCCGAACTGCCCTTGGCTGTGCCCGCGAAGCCGCCGGGCAGGCCTACACCGCAATCAGCCACTGGTTGGCTTCTGCCAGTGTCGAGAAAACGCGAATGCGCGAGCTCCGCGACGCATGCGGGTGGGGGTGCACTGAAGCCACGCGCTCGATGTCGCGAAACACGGCTTCCAAGTGGGCGCCCAACTGCATGTCCTCCTCCGGAGTCAGCAATCGGTCCACTGCCAGTAGATCGATCAGGACGCGCTTGCATCCCCTCATGCTGGCGATCTTGGCGGAGAACTCGGCCAGCGCGCACAGCTCTGGTAGCTCCGCGCGGCCACTTGCAACAACTAGGACGTATGCGCCTTCGTGTTGAACGCCAGCATGGAACATCGGGGGAGCTCCTCAGACCTCGCCTGAGCCGAAGGTCTCGCGCCAATCCGGCAGGTCTCGCTTCATGGATTGCGCCAGCGCCATGCGGATCAGGAACACGCCGACCTTGACCCGGTCGCCTACCGAGCGCGGCCGCGGCCAACCGCGCATCTGCAGCAGGTCCACCATCGCTTCCAGGAACGGCTCCAGTTCCACCGGCGTGCGGTAGCGCATGAACTGCAGGTCCGGCCGCACTTCGCGCAGCTTCGTGATCAGGACGTCACGGCCGTAAGGATGCCGCAGCAGCCAGTGCTCCTGCGCGTAGCCCGCGCCGGGCTGGAGCCGGTAGTCCTCACGCCGGAAACCGCTCGACGCGCCGGAGGTCGGTGCAGCCGGGGCCGCCAGGCCGGCGCCGACGGGGGTCAGATCCAGGGAGACTTTGTAGGCCATGTCGGGCTCCTTTCAACTTCTACGCTGTCAGATTCTCACGAGACGGGCTCCTGTCAACCCCCTGCCCCGGATGCTTCAAATCCACCGCCAAGGAAATTCCAGCCATCCGCTTTCTCAACTCGAACCGCGCCATCTTCCACCGTTGTTTCTTCCAACTGCGCATCCGCACGGGGCGCCGAGGCGACGGAACCGGAAGCGGGTGATGTTGTCAGCGGCAAGGCCGGCTGGTCGGCGCCGTGCCCGGCCTGGCCGCCGCCGCGGCGCACGCCGGCCGCAGCAAGGACGCCCAGCCGCAACAGAAAGTCAATCTCACCGGGGGCCGCCTTGGGCGGCACCTCTTTGAACCAGTCCCACACCGCGCCCATGTCATCGCTAATGGTGACCCGGTGCTGGCGCCGTGCTCCTTTCGCAGCCGGCATGGTCACTTGCTCCCGGCAGCCTGCAGCTGCTCCCCGATCGCGTGGAAGCCGCGGACGTTCGCGAAGACCGAATCCTCCAGCGGCTGGATGCGGTTTGACAGCACAGGGTGCGCCTTCTTCATGAACTCGCTGAACACGCCGGCGCCACCTCCGGTGACCAGGATTAAGTCCAAGTCCGCCGACTTGCCGACGCTGGCCATCATCTTGTCCACGGCTTCTTGGAGCACGGACTCCACCCGCTCCCAGTACGTCGAGATGTCGTGCGTGACACCCTCGACCTTGAATTGGCCCGCGCCGTCGACGCGCCGAATCGCACGGTCGATGCGCTCGATCACCTCCACGCTGTCGCGCAGGTCCGGGCTGATGGCGTCAGCCACGGCGAACGCGCAGGTCAGCATCGCCTTCGGGTAGGCCCCCGACCTGGCCCAGTTGGCCTTCTGCTTGGAAGCGCAGAACCAGTCCAGGGTGCCGCCGCCCGGATCGACCACCAACGCCCAGCCGTCCACGTTGTTGCCGCGCACCACGCCGTAGTCCACCAGCGCCCCGTAAGGCTGGGCGATCACGTGCGCCTTGCGCACGACCACTCGGTGGCGCACCGCGTCGGCACCCTCGCTGGCGGAGCCGATCATGTGGGGCTCTGCCTCGAGCCAGCGCTTGAGCCCGGCACCGTACTTGGAGATCGTGTTGCAGGGCAGCCCGACCACGAGGTTTTCGATCACGAGCTCGAAGCCCCCGCTCTTGGCGGCCATCTGGTCCAGAGCGCCGTAGGTCAGTGCCTTGTACGTGGCGCTCTCACTGAAGTTCTCGCCGATCGAGCGCGGCGCGGTGCTGCTCGCATAGAACCGCGCCTCGGGGCCGACGAAGTAGTCGAGGTCACCGATGCGGATCAAGCGGCCCTTCACCGGCGCGGACATGGGGCCGGTCACCACAGGCCTCGACGGCTCCACCTTGGGCGCGATGGAGGGGAAGAAGTCGGTGACGATCGGCCCGCCGTTGCCGCCGGCACGCTGGCGGCCCAGAGTGAATTTGGTCTGGAAGTAGCCGACGTCGATGGCTCGCACGCCGACGGTCTGTGTGTTGAGGTCGCGCTTCATGTACTCTCCTGATGAATCCCGCCCTGCAGGCGTGCGCGGATTCTCAGAAGGCCGAGCGCTCCAGTCCAATCCTGCGGGTCCGATTGGCACAACGTGGCGGCGAATGTGCCAGCGCGCTTCTCTCTGACGCTCCGCCTGGCGCAGGCGAGCCGCGAATGCGTCGCGGCGGCCTCGCGCGGCCGGTCAGACGTGCCGGGCCGCGGCGCAACCCAGCCACGGGTGCGCCACTTACCCCTACTCCTTCGTGCAAGGCACTGGCCCAGCGCAAGCCTTCCACGTTCGCTCTCTCGCACGAAGAGCTGCGGGCGGCGTCCGCCCCGAATCGAACCTGAGTGTCACCAACCGCGGCGTGACAGCGTGCCTCGACTGGAGGGTCGGAGCGTTAGGGGCGACCCGAGTGGAACGTTCGGACCCGCAAGAGTTGCGGGCTTCGATCCACCACCACCACAATCCACGCCACGTTCCCTCAAGAGGGATCGCGGAGGCCAAGAGCCTCCCATCATCAGCACAGCGGCGAACTTCGTACCTGTGCGCCTCCCGGTTCAGAACCGGACACCGCTGCCAACCGCGATAGGTTGGAATCCGTGTCGCCCGTTATGGCGGCGCAATGTCGGCGAGAAATGCCGACGCCAAGCAGCAATCACCACCTGGGCCGTGAAGGCCTAGACCGTCTCACTCCGCGCTACGGCGGATTGGGGCAGGGAAACGTCTTCCTCGCGGAAGGCGTCATGGCAAATCATCTACGTTCCTCTTCTACGAGGACTTCACGAGACAGCAGCTACATCCCCGCGTTGGGATGAGCGGCTGAGGCTCCTGGGGTCCGGAGGCTGCACCCCGAGTCGGGTGCTGGAGTAGGTGTCATCACTGCGGGTCATTCCCGCAGGGTCGCGTGTACCGGCGAAATACGGACATGCAGGCGGGATGCCTGCGTTTAACCCCCCCGAGGACCAGACACTGTCCCGGGGTGCTTGCTTCTAAGCCATGGAAGCGAGAGCCATTGGAGAGCCACCGGCGCTCCTATCGGTCTGGAATTGCTGCTCACGTACCAGCCGGCCCACCGTTTCGACTCGTTCTCGCCACCCCTCTCGTTCCGTAGCGCCCCTTGCCCGTTCGGGTTTGCCAGTGCGCGCCTCCCCTTCCCTATCCGCGCGCAGCGGCAAGCCATCCGGCGGTTGTTGTTTCACATGGAGAGATTGACCATGACGCTCGATAAGACTGGAGACCTGTTCGCCTTCGCTGACCCGGAAGGCGGCTTCGAACCCTCCGCCCGCGATGTGAACCGCGTCCTGCGGGCTGAGCGCGAGCGCGAGAAGGAGCTCTCGCGCCAGAAGCAGCGCGGCACCGCGAAGTACGAGCGCCTGGCGCGCGAGGCGGCGCGCAAGTACGCCGGCAACCCGAAGAAGGCGTGGACGGAGATGCGGCGGCTCATGGACGTGCCCGCGGCCCTGGGTCGGGTGCGCATCGTCAGCGAAAAGCGCATGGCCAACATCAACCAGGTCATGGAGATGTCGCTGGACCAGCTGCAGGAGCTGCGCCGGCCGGTGGCGTCGATCCTGGACATCGACCAGAAGCGGGTGTGCGAGCTCCTGAAGCTCTGGTACGACCAGAAGATCCAGGAGTCCACCATCCTGGAGCGGGTCAGCTGCCTGCGCCGCGTCATGTTCCTGATCGGCAAGGCGCAGGTCATCCCCAAGGGCAAAGCCTGGGAGCGGATCAAGAAGGAACACGGCGTGCCCGTTCCGCTAAAGGGCCGATCCATCATCGCCCAGTTCGCCAAGGGCTGGCACGACCTGGGCGTGGAGTCCGCTCCCGTGATCGCGGCGGTCGCCGCCGAAGATGCCGTCTGCGGCGTCCAGATGGAGATGATGCTGCTGTGGGGCCTGCGGCTAAACGAGTCCGTGCAGCTGCAGCCCCGGGTGTCCTTCGACCATGGCGGCCAGTTCCTGCTGGTCCACCGGGGCACCAAGGGCGGCAAGACGCGCCAAGTGCGGCTGTCACCGGACGATGCGGTCCGTGCGCGCCAGCTGGAGGTGCTGGGCCGCGCGTTCGAGCTGGCGGACAAGCATCCCAAGGGCATCCTCGCGATCCCGGGCCTGCGCCTGGACCAGATGAAGCGCCGCCTGCTCGGGCTGGCCAGCAAGCACGGCGTCAACAAGGCCGCCCTCGGGGTCACCCTTCACGGCCTGCGCCACCAGTTCGCCAACGACCTGTTCAAGGTGCTGACCGGTCTGCCGGCGCCCTGCCTGGGCCAGCTGCCCGCGGAGGCGTACAGCACTGGGCCGAAAGCCGGGCTGGTTCGTGACGCCTACCTGGAGATCTCGCGCCAGATGGGCCACGAGCGCCCGTCGATCAGCGGCGCATACCTCGGCTCGGCTCACCTCCTGAGCAAGGACCAGAAGAAGCGCCTGGAGCGCTGGGACGCCTTGTTCCAGAAGCTGGAGCCTGATTTCCTCGCCGCCGGCGTGCTGGAAGGGTGGATCACCGGCCAGGCCGCCGACGGCAACGAGTTGCCCGCGGGCAAGGTGCTGGACGTCGTGGTCCAACTGGACGGCCCCGGCGCGGCCGGCGTGAGCGAGTCCGCCCGGCTCTCCGCCGTCAAGGAGGCGATCCAGCGGGTCATCGGTGGGCGCGCAAACGTCACCTCGGCGTCCGGCCTTCGACTGGAAGGTGGCTTCGAAGTCTTCCTGCGCTCAGCCGTCGAGTCCGCTTCCAACAGCGCGCCGCCCGCGTCAGCGACGGTGTCCGCGTCCGAGTAGTTCCTGTGCCAGCCCCAGCCGCCCCCGGCGGCAGTTTCAAAAGGAGAGTCCCCATGCAAGTTGCCATCGCCACCCACACGCCGATGCTGCCGCCCGTGCAGGCGCAGTTCTTCCAGTCGGCCGAACACGCCCAGGATGATCTGGCCCTCGGCCACGCCCACCTGAACACCGTCCGCGCGCAGCGGGCCCTCCGCGACGCCGGTGTCTCCCAAGCCTGGCTCATGGGCCGCGCGCCGGAGATCCAGCCGGGCAAGATTCCCGCCCGGGTGGTCGGCATCCTGCCGGGCGGCCAGGTCGCGCCATCCCTCCTGCTCGAGCACATCGACAACCTGGAGCGCGTGCTGCGCACCGTGTACGGAGCGCCGGTCAAGGTCCACTGCTTCTTCCAGGCCTCGGCCGTGCCCGCCAGCGCCAGCCCCGTGGCCATCCGCGCCGGCGAACGCCCGCAGCTGCCGCTCCCCGCCAGCGCGCCAGCCGTGCCGCCCGACCTCGCCCGCCAGCCGAGCGCCAACGACCCTCGTGTGAAGGACGCCGCCCGCGCGCGCCCTGCCCTGCCGCGCCCTGCCGCCCTGCACCACTAGATCAAGGGAGCCACCACCTCGTTGCAGGAATCACTCGCGGGCGGGCTCTCCTTCCAGCCATCGGCCGCGGCCCCGCTCGCCGAACCATCTGCGGGCCTCACGCCGCGCCTCTACCTGCAGGTCAAGCAGCACCTGCTGGAGCACGATCCGGACGCCCAGCAGATACTGGAATGGTCCCAGCGCGAGCTCGCGCCCCCCGTCGACGCGGACAAGCTCGCCGCCGAGGTCATCTGGATCATCTTGTGCGCGGGCCGCTCCGCGCAGGCCGCGCGGACCATCGAGACGCGGGTGTGGAAAGCCCTGCGCGCGGGCACCCCTGTCGTGGGCGCTTTCGGTTACCGCGCCAAGGCCGAAGCGATCGAGCGCGCCTGGGCCCAGCGCCACCAGGACTTCGAGCACCTGCAGCAGGCCCTGCCCCGCGGCCCGGAAGCGGTCATCGAGTGGGCCGGCGCCCTCCCCTTTGTCGGGCCCATAACCAAGTACCAGCTGGCGAAGAACTTCGGCGTGCAAACCGTCAAGGCGGATTTGCACCTTTGCCGCCTCGCCGGCATCCACCACACCGAGCGTCTTCCACCGGGCGAGCGCTACCGCCGCTGCCAGACGATGGCCGAAGAGATCGCGCGCGCCACCGGCGACTCCGTGCCCGTCGTGGACTCCATCACCTGGCTCGCCTGCAACAAGGGCGTGCTGGAAGTGAAATTCGGTCCCCACCGTGTCGTCTTCCACCAGGACGCTCCGGTCAGGGGGGCGAA
This sequence comes from Pseudomonadota bacterium, assembly GCA_023390985.1. GTDB lineage: Bacteria > Pseudomonadota > Gammaproteobacteria > Burkholderiales > Burkholderiaceae_C > Ramlibacter. The sequence goes on along the minus strand of JAEWBU010000337.1, from coordinate 9,016 downwards.
GCATCTACTGACGGTGCGCCGCCCGGAGGACACCATGCATTCCTGGAAGCAGACTTCCCCGCTGGCGCCGCCGATGTGCTCGAGCAGGAGGGATGGCGCGACCTGGCCGCCCGGCAGGGCCGTGCTGGACGACTACCGAGACGGCGTGCTCACCAAGGAGCAGGCCGTAGGCGGTCTAGCGCACGTAATGGCAGCGCTCAATATCGGGAACGTCGACGAGGCCCGCGCCTGGTTCCGTGAAGGCCGTAAGCTGATTCGAGACGCGGCCTGAAGGACTGACTCGGTGGCGGTGCCCGCCACGCCAGCCGAACTCGTGGCCAGAGCCCGAAGCGATGCTGCGCCATCCGGTCCTCGTGGGCGTAGATGGCGACCGTCCGGATGCCCAGTTCCGCGGCCGCGCGCATGGCGCGGATGGCGATCTCGCCGCGGTTGGCGACGAGCATGCTCCTGATGGTGGTGGTGCGCTGCGCTCGAGCGCCTAGAGGGACCCGACCAGTTCCGGCACGGCCGTGAACAGGTCGGCCTCCAGACCGTAGTCGGCCACGCTGAAGATGGGCGCTTCCGGGTCCTTGTTGATCGCGACGCTCACCTTGGAGTCCTTCATGCCGGCCAGGTGCTGGATCGCGCCGGAGATGCCGGCGGCGATGTACAGCTGCGGCGCGACGATCTTGCCGGTCTGGCCGACCTGCAGGTCGTTGGGCGCGTAGCCCGCGTCCACCGCGGCGCGCGAGGCGCCGATGGCGGCGCCCAGCTTGTCGGCCAGCGGCGTCATCACCTCCTGGAACTTCTCGCTCGAGCCCAGCGCGCGGCCGCCCGACACGATGATCTTGGCGGCGGTGAGCTCCGGGCGGTCGCTCTTGGCGATCTCGGCGCCCACGAAGCTGCTCTTGCCCGAGTCGGCCACGGCATTCGCGGCTTCCACCGCGGCGCTGCCGCCGGTGGCGGCGGCCGGGTCGAACGCGGTCGTGCGCACCGTGATCACCTTGACCTTGTCGGCGCTCTGCACGGTGGCGATGGCGTTGCCGGCGTAGATCGGGCGCTCGAAGGTGTCGGCGGCATCGACCTTGGTGATGTCGGAGATCTGCGCGACGTCCAGCTTGGCGGCCACGCGCGGGGCGACGTTCTTGCCGCTGGCGGTAGCGGGGAACAGGATGTGGCTGTAGTTCGAGGCGATGGCCAGCACCTGCGCGGCCACGTTCTCGGCCAGGCCGTGTTCGAACTGCGCGCCGTCAGCGTGGATCACCTTGGCCACGCCGGCCACCTGCGCGGCGGCCTTGGCGGCTTCGCCGGCGCCGGCGCCGGCCACCAGCACGTGCACGTCGCCGCCGCAGGCGGCCCCGGCCGTCACGGTGTTCAGCGTGGCGGGCTTGATCGACTTGTTGTCGTGTTCAGCAATGACGAGGACGGACATCTCAGATCACCTTCGCTTCGGTCTTCAGCTTCTGCACCAGGGTGGCCACGTCGGGCACCTTCACGCCCGCGCCGCGCTTGGGCGGCTCGGTGACCTTCAGCGTCTTCAGGCGCGGGGCCGCGTCCACGCCCAGGTCGGCGGGCGCCACGGTCTCCAGCGGCTTCTTCTTCGCCTTCATGATGTTCGGCAGCGTCACGTAGCGCGGCTCGTTCAGGCGCAGGTCGGTGGTGATCACCGCGGGGATAGCCACCGACAGGGTCTCGAGGCCGCCGTCGACTTCACGCGTGACCTGGGCCTTGCCGTCGGCAACTTCCACCTTGGAAGCGAACGTGGCTTGCGGCAGGTCGGCCAGCGCCGCCAGCATCTGGCCGGTCTGGTTGCAGTCGTCGTCGATCGCCTGCTTGCCCAGGATCACCAGGCCGGGCTGTTCCTTGTCGACCAGGGCCTTGAGCAGCTTGGCCACGGCCAGCGGCTGCAGTTCCTCGTCGGTCTGCACCAGGATGGCGCGGTCGGCGCCGATGGCCATGGCCGTGCGCAGCGTTTCCTGGCACTGCGCCGGGCCGCAGGAGACGGCGATGACCTCGGTGGCCACGCCCTTTTCCTTCAGGCGCACCGCCTCTTCGACGGCGATCTCGTCGAAGGGGTTCATCGACATCTTGACGTTGGCCAGGACGATCCCCGTGCCATCGGACTTCACCTGCGCCTTGACGTTGGCGTCGACGACACGCTTGGTTGCGACGAGTATCTTCATTGCGTTTCTCCTTTGTCTTTCCATTCCGCAAGCAGTGCCGCGGGATCGGTATCGGGGCGTTCGCGCGGCGCACGCGGCAGCGGCGGCACCGTGCGGCCAAAGCGCGGCGCGGGCGCGGGTTGCACCACGCCGTCCACCTCCACGAAGGTGCCGCGCGCCTTCAGGTGCACGTGTTCCGGCGCCTCGGCGAACGACAGGACCGGCGCGAAGCACACGTCCGTTCCTTCCAGCAGCGCGCACCACTGGTCGCGGCTGCGCGTGCGAAAGCGCTGCGCGATCTGCACCTTGGCCCGGGGCCAGCTGGCCCGGTCGTTCTGCTCGCCCAGCTGCGCCGGGTCCAGCTCCAGCTTCTGCAGCAGCTGCGCGTAGAAGCGCGCCTCGATCGGACCGATCGAAATCCACTCGCCGTCGCTGCATTCGTAGACGTCGTAGTACGGCGCGCCCGAGTCGAGAACGTTGCTGCCGCGACGGTTCTCCCAGAGCCCGGCGGCATGCAATCCCCAGACGGCGGTGGCCAGCGAGGCGGCGCCGTCGACGATGGCGGCGTCCACCACCTGGCCGCGGCCGGATGTCCGTGCTTCCAGCAGCGCCGCCAGCACCCCCAGCGCCAGGTACAGCGCGCCGCCGCCCATGTCGCCGGCCAGCATCAGCGGGATGGACGGCGGCTGGCCCGCGCGCCCGATGGCGTTGATGACCCCGGTGAGCGCCACGTAGTTCAGGTCGTGGCCGGCCGCCTGGGCCAGCGGGCCGTCCTGGCCCCAGCCCGTCATGCGGCCGTAGACGAGGCGCGGGTTGCGCGCGAGGCAAACGTCCGGGCCCAGGCCCAGGCGCTCGGTGACGCCGGGGCGGAAGCCTTCGACCAGCACATCGGCCTGCTCCACCAGGTCCAGCACCTGCGCCACCGCTTCGGGCCGCTTCAGGTCCAGCGCCACCAGGCGGCGGTTGCGCAGCATCAGGTTGTATTTCGCCGGCCGCTGGACGCCCAGGTCCGCCGCCTCGGTGCGGTCGATGCGCACCACGTCCGCGCCCAGGTCGGCCAGCAGCATGCAGGCCATGGGCGAAGGCCCGATGCCGGCCAGTTCGACCACCTTGATCCCGTGCAGGGGTCCCATGTCTCGTCTCCGGTTCTTGCGATGGTGTTCAGGCGACGGCCAGCCGCTCGCGCACGAACTGCAGCGTGTCGCCGTGCGAGCGCAGCAGCGCCTGCCCGAGGTGGCGCGCGGCGGTCCCGGCGGTGACGCCCGTGGCGCGCCATTCGTGCAGGCGCCGCCCATGGATGCCCAGCGCGTATTCCTCGGTGACGCCGATGGCGCCGTGCACCGCGTGCGCGATCGCCACGGCGCGTTCGGCCGCGTCGCAGCAGGCGAGCTTGGCGTTCAGCGCACGCAGCTCGTCCGGCGTCGCCACCGTTCCCGTGCAGCCCATGCGCGCCGCCATGGTGGCGAACGCCACCAGTTCGGCCAGCAGGCTGATCTCCACCTGCAGCGCCTGGAACTGCCCGATGGCGCGGCCGAACTGCTTGCGGTCGCCCGCGTAGGCCAGCGTGAGGTCCAGCACGGCGGTGAGCGAGCCCGCCATCTCCGCTGCGTGCAGCGCAGCGGTGAGGACTGCCGCGGAATGCGGCGCCGGAAAGCGCGCGATCGCGGCATCCAGCGGCAGCGCGTCGACTGCGCCGCCCACGGCAGGCCGGTACTCGCCCGGGCGCAGGCCGTCGCCGGGCGCGAGGCCGTGCAGCGGCAACAGGTGCCACTGATTATCGTGGCGCGCCAGCACGTGGCCGGCCCGGGCGAGCCCGGGGGTCTGGGGCAGCGCGACCCGGCCCGCGGCCGCGGCCTGCGCGTCGCACAGCACGATCGGCCCTTCGGGGCGGTCCACGCCTGCGGCGGCCAGCAGGCTGCGGGCCACGGCCGTCTCCAGCAGGGGCAGCGGGAACGCGGTGCGCCCGAGGGCGAAGCCGAGCGCGAAGGCCTCGCCCAGCGACAGGCCGATGCCGCCACTGGCTTCGGCGACGAAGGCGTCGGCGTAGCCGAGCGGCTCCACCACCTGCCACAGGCTGGCGGGCCCGCCCGCCTCGAGCCTGCGGACCTCCTCGGCGGTGCAATGGTCGGCCAGCGCGCGCTGCAGGCCGTCGGCCAGGGAATCGTTCATCTTGTTCCTTCCTTCAGCGCAGGCCGAGGCCGCGGGCGATGATGCCGCGCAGGATTTGGCGCGTGCCGCCCCGCAGCGAGAACGTGGGCTGGATCTGGGTGAGGTAGGCGAGCGTCTGCGACAGCGCGGGCGCCGCCGGCGCATCGCCCTGCTCCAGCGCCTGCGCCACCCAGCCCGGCAAGGCCTGCTCGAACTCGGTGCCGAGGTCCTTCACGAAGGAAGCCGCCAGCACCGGCTGTTCGCCGCGGTTCAATTGCGCGGCGATCCCCAGCGACATCGCGCGCAGGACGGAGGTGCGCGAGGCGACGCGCCCCAGCGTGGCGAGCGTTGCTGCATCCACGGAAGGCTGGCCGCGCAGGTGGTCCAGCCAGGTGTCAGCCAGGACCATGGAAGACAGCAACCGCTCCGGCCCGCTGCGCTCGAAGGCGAGTTCCGCCGTCACCTGCTCCCAGCCCGCGCCCTCCTGCCCGACCAGCGCGTCGGCCGGCAGCACCACGTCGTCGAACAGCACTTCGCAGAAATGCCGGTCGCCCGTGATGTCCAGGATGGGCCGCACGGTGATGCCGGGCAGCGACAGGTCCACCAGCACCTGCGACAAGCCCTTGTGCCGGTCCTCCGGTGTGCCGGAAGTGCGCACGAGCGCGCACATGTACTGCGTGCGGTGGGCGTTGGTCGTCCAGATCTTGCGCCCGCGCAGCACCCAACCCTTGTCGGTGCGCAGCGCCCGCGTGCGCACGCTGGCCAGGTCGGAGCCGGTGTCGGGCTCGCTCATGCCGATGGCGAAGAAGGCTTCGCCGCGGATGATGCGCGGCAGATAGAACTCGCGCTGGGCCTCCGTGCCGTAGCGCAGGATCAGCGGCGCGCTCTGGCGGTCCGCGATCCAGTGCGCGGTGACCGGGGCGCCGGCCGCTAGAAGCTCCTCGGACAGCACGAAGCGCGCGAAGGCGCTGCGGCCGCCGCCGCCGTACTTCTTCGGCAGCGTCAGGCCCAGCCACCCCTGGCTGGCGAGGGCGCGGCTGAAGCCGGCATCGAAGCCCATCCATGAGCGGGCCCGCTGGGCAGGCGGCATGTCCTTCAGTGCCTGCGCCAGGAAGCGCCGCACCGGTTCGCGCAGGGCCTCGTCCTCCGGCGGAATCACCGCCGGCTCGAAGGATCGCGTGATGTCTTGCACTCGGTCTCCAGTCTCTAGAATTCAGGTCCCATGGAACTGCGCCAGCTGCGCCAATTCGCCGTCCTTGCCGAAACGCTCAACTTCCACCGGGCGGCGGAACGCCTTCACATGGCGCAGCCGCCCCTGTCGACGGCGATCCGCAAGTTGGAGGACGAACTGGGCGTGCTGCTGTTCAACCGCGACCCGCGCGGGCTGAGCCTCACCGCCGCCGGCGGCATCGTGCTGGAGCACGCCCTGCGCACGCTGCGCGACGTCGAGGAGCTGCGGCGTTCCGCCACCGAATGCGCCACCGGCGAGCAGGGCCGCCTCGTGCTGGGCTTCGCAGGCACGTCCAGCTACTCGGTGCTGCCCGACCTGATCCCCACGTTCCAGGCGCGCTACCCGCGCGTGGAACTCGTGCTGCACGAATCCACCACCCAGGAGCTGCTGCGGGAGCTGGCCGAGCACAAGGTGGACGCGGCGCTGCTGCGCACGCCGCTGTTCGACGAATGCGACGCGCAGCTGCTGGCGGTGGAAACCGACCGCTTCGTGCTGGCGGTGCATCCCGGCAACCCGCTGGCGCAACGCGACAACGTGGTGCTGGCCGACCTGGCCGACCAGCCCTTCATCCTCTATTCGCCGGAGAAGGTGCCCGCAATGCACGCCATCGCGATGCTCGCCTTCCGCGGCGCCGGCATCCAGCCCCGGGTGGTGCAGGAAATCGTGCAGGTGCCGACCGCCATGGGCCTGGTGGAAAGCGGCCTGGGCGTGGCGCTGGTGCCCTCGGCCACCGCGCGCTACATGCTCACGCGCGTGAAGCTGCTGCCCATCACCGACCTGCCGGCCGCGCTGGACATCGGCATCGCCCTGGCGCACCGGCCGGCGAGTGCCAACGCGCCCACGCAGCGCTTCGTGGAAGTCGCGACGGCGCTGGTGCGGGCCCGGGCCGGCTAGCCTCATTCCTGCTCCATCTTCACCTTGTGCGCGATCGCGCGCAGCTGCGTGAGCTCCTTCTCCTGGAACTCGCGCAGCTCCTGCGGGCCGGCCACTGCGGGGATCCCGCCGAGGCCCAGCACGTAGTCGTGCCCTTCCCTGGCACGCAGCACCTCCTGCACGGCCGCGGCAGCCTTCTGCACGATGGCCGGGTCCACCCGCGCGGGGAAGTAGCCGCCGACCCAGGCGTAGAACTCGTAGCCCGGCACACCGGCTTCGGCCATGGTCGGCACATCGGGCAGGTCCTTCTGCCGGCCCTTGCCGGTGACGGCGAGCGCGCGCAGCTTGCCGCCCTTGATCAGCGGCGTGACGGCGCTCACTTCCGCCAACGAGTAGTCGACGTCGCCGCCGGCCAGGCCCATCACCGCAGCCGCCGTGCCCTTGTACGGAACGTGGGTGGCGTGGCCACCCACCTGCAGCTGGTACTGTTCGATCGCCAGCCGGTAGGTCGCCGTGCCGCTCGCGTAGTTGGCCTTGGCGCCGTTCTTCTTCAGGTGGGCGGTCAGGTCGGCCATCGTGCGCAGCGGCGAGCCGGCCGGCACCACGAAGGCCATGGGAAAGCGCGCGCCCAGCGCGATCGGCGTGAAATCGGCCACCGGGTCGTACGGCAGTTGCCTGAAGGCGACCAGGTTGGTGGTGATGGGCGAGTTGCTGGCCCAGAACAGCGTGTAGCCATCGGCCGGGGCCTTGGCGACGAACTGCGCGGCGATGAAGCTGTTGGCGCCAGTCTTGTTCTCCACCACGAAGGGCTGCTTGTACTTCTGCTGCAGCTGGGTGGCGACGTAGCGTGCGATGGTGTCGGCGCCGCTGCCCGGGGGCAGCGAGACGATCACCTTGACGGGCCGGCTGGGCCAGTCCTCGGCGGGGCCGGCGGACGCGGGCAGCACCGCGGCGGCAAGAAGGGCTGCCAGCGCGAAGGCGGCGCGGCGGTGAATGCAGACGGCGTTCATGGGCGGTCTCCTGGGGATGCTGGCGTTCAGCGGCCGACGGCCTTGCTGCGCCCGGCGGCGAACGCCGCCAGGCGTTCCTCGTGTTCGGGGGTGTGGTGCGCGAGGGCCTGCAGCGCCGCGGACATCTCCAGCAGCGTGTCCAGCCGCGTGTGCTCGGCTTCGCGCAGCAGCCGCTTGGTCATGCGCAGCGCAAGGCCCGGGTACGCGGCGATCTCGTCGGCCAGGGCCAGCGCCGCAGGCAGCAGCTGCTCCGGCGCCACCACCTGCGTCACCAAGCCGTACTGCAGCGCCTGCCGTGCGTCGATCGCGCGCCCGGTGAAGGCGAGCTCCGAGGCGACCGGCCGGCCGACGATGCGCGGCAGCAGCCAGGCGCCGCCGTCGCCAGGGATCAGTCCCAGCTTGATGAAGCTGCACGCGAACTTCGCGCTGGTGCTGGCGATGCGGACGTCGCACATGCAGGCGAGGTCCATGCCGGCGCCGATGGCATGGCCGTTGACGGCGGCGATCACGGGCACCTCGAGGTTGTGCAGCGCCAGCGGCAGGCGCTGGATGCCGTCGCGGTAGGCGTGGCGCGACAGCGCCGGCAGGCCCAGGCCGCTGCCCACCTGGTCGCGCAGCGTCTTGACGTTGCCGCCCGAGGAGAAGGCGTTGCCGCTGCCGGTGAGCACCACGCAGCGCACCTCGTGGTCGGCGTTCACCTGCGCGCAGGCTGCGAGCAGCTCCTCGATGGCGTCGGGGTCCGAGACCGCGTTGTGGGTCTCGGGCCGGTTCATCGCCAGCACCAGCACGTGGCCGTGGCGGGTCTGTTCCAGGAAGGCGGCCACGGGCTACTCCGGTTGCACGCCCGCGTTGCGGGCGGCGGTGGTCCAGCGCGTGATCTCGGTGCGCAGGAAGGCGTCGAACTTCGCCGGCGTGGATGCCTGCAGCACCACGCCCTGGGGGCCGAACTGCCGGAGCATCTCGGGGTCGGCGGCGATCCGGTTGATCTCCTCGTTCAGGCGCGCCACCACGTCCCTGGGCGTCGCCTTCGGCAGCAGGATGCAATGCCAAGTGCTGGCGTCGAAGCCGGGCAGCACGGTCTCGGCCACGGTCGGCACTTCGGCCAGCACCCCGGCGCGCTGGATCGACGTCACGGCCAGCGGGCGCACCCGCTTGTCGCGAATGAAGGGCAGCGCGCTGCTCAACGCGTCCAGCATGAAGGTGGTCTGGCCGCCGACCAGGTCGGTCATCGCCGGCGCCGTGCCCTTGTACGGGACATGGACGGCGCGCGTGCCGGTGCCCTGCAGGAACAGCTCCACGCCCAGGTGCGTGATGTTGCCGATGCCGCCGGAGCCGTAGCTGGCCTTGCCCGGGTTGGCCTTGAGGTACTCCACGAACTGCTTCGGCGTGGCGACGTTCGACGGCAGCGCCGGCCCCGCCACCAGGATGGCGGGAATGGATGCAGGCATGGCCACGGGCGCGAAGTCGTTAGCCGGGTCGTAGCCCATCTTCTTGTACAGCGCGGGCGTAATGGCAATGCCCGAGGAGTGGTAAAGCGCGGTGTAGCCGTCGGCGGGCGATCGGGCCACGAATTCGCTGGCGATGTTGCCGCCGGCGCCCAGCTTGTTCTCGAC
>JAEWBU010000321.1 GCA_023390985.1 Pseudomonadota bacterium | reverse complement strand
GTGCTGCTCGGGCAGCTGCGCCTGCGGCAGGCCAGCGGCACGCTGGTGCCGCAGGACCTGGCGCGCCTGAACGCGCTGGTGGCGAAGTAGGCGCCCGTCCCGGCTACAGGTGCGAGAAGAACGCCGGCGCGCGCTCCGGTGCGTCGTGCAGGCCATCCACGCAGGTGATGGCCAGGCGTGACAGCTGCTCGTCCGTCACCTCCTCCAGGCAGCCCAGGTTCACCCCGTACATCCGGCCGATCGGCGTCTCGGTGCCGATGCCGAAGGGCCGCACGCCGCAGTGCCGGCAGAACCAGTGCTCGTTCCTGCAGGTGTTGAACAGGTACTTCGTGAGTTCGGACTCGCCCGCGAGCAGCCGCAAGCCCCCTTCCCTGGCGACCGCGGGCCAGAACCGCGTGCGGCGGCAGATCGTGCAGTTGCAGCGGTAGGTCGGCTGCTCCAGGTCCAGGTCGGCCTCGAAGCGGACGGCGCCGCAATGGCAGCTGCCCCGGTAGGTCTCGAGCATGGCGGGCTCCTCAGGTGACGGCGGCGAGCAGGTCGACATAGGCGCCTTCGATGAGCTGCGCGGGCTCGACGCCCAGGGCCGCCATCAGCTCGTGCGCCTCGCTGACCCCTGCGTCGGGCGGTTCGTGCTCGCCGAGCACGACTTCCAGCTCGAGGAAGTCGCCCAGGCCTTCCACCCGGTCGAGGTGGATGCGCGTGCGGCCCGCCAGGAACAGCGTGCGCTGCTTTCGCACCCGCCCCGACTGCCCGTAGGCCAGCGTGAGCGATTCGCGCAGCGTGTCCGGCTCGCTGGTCGGCGAGCGCAGGTAGAACGATTCCTTCGGGCCCGGCCGGTCGGGCCGGCGGTAGAAGATCAGCTCGCCCGAGGTCGCCGAGAACGCGCGCAGCTTCAGGCGGCCGTTGGTACAGCGGAAGAAGGTGTCGTCCTGGTGGATCTCGATGGGGCCGTCGGTGGCGAGCACCGCGGCTTTCGGAGTCAAGGCTTCGACGCTCGCGATGCGGGCCTTGATCTCGATGTTGCGGGCCATGGGTGCGATCAGCCGGCGCCCGACGTTGCCTTCACCATCGCGTTCGCCATGGGGAAGAGTCCGAACGCGAACCCCGGCTTGGCCGCGATCACGGGATCGAGAAAGACGGGCATGGGCGGATCTCCTCGCTGGCCAAGCCCCGAGCCTACTCGTTCGCCGCCCTGCGCGTTTCCAGGTCCACCAGCCCGTGCCGCTGCACCCGCTCGGAAACCCGCTCGCGCAGGCGCCAGCGCGCCGCGTCGCTGAGCATCCGGCCCGCCCAGCGGTAGACGTTGAACTCGCGCACGGTGCTGCGCAGGTTGGCCATGCGCTCGCGCTGTTCGGCCGGCGGCATGGTGAGCGAGCGGTGGATGGCGTCGGCGACTTCCTCGACGTGGTACGGGTTGACGATCAGCGCCTCGGGCATGTCGCGCGCCGCGCCCGCGAAGCGGCTGAGCACCAGCACGCCCTGCTCGTCGTCGCGCGCGGCCACGAACTCCTTGCACACCAGGTTCATGCCGTCGTGCAGGCTGGTGACCAGGCAGACGTCGGCGGCGCGGTAGAGGCGGTTAACCTGCTCGTGCTCATGGTGCTGCGCGAGCAGCCGCACCACGTCGTGGCCGCCGCTGGCGAAACGCTGGTTGATGCGCCGGGTGACCTGCTCGATGCGCTGCGCGAACGCCTGGTACTCCTCCAGCGCGGCGCGCGTGGGCGCGGCCACCTGCACGAAGGTGAACCGGCCGCGCCATTCGGGGCGCTTTTCCAGCAGGCGCTCCACCGCGTACAGCCGCTCCAGGATGCCCTTGGTGTAGTCGAAGCGGTCCACGCCGACGGCGATGCGGTGGTGGCCCGGGATGTCGTGCAGCTCGCACACCTGGCGCCGGCATTCGGCGGGCGACGGCCACTCGGTCATCGTGGCGCGCGTGGGCCACTCGATCGAGATCGGGTAGCTCTCGATGAAGGTCTGGTCGCCCTTGTGCGAGATGGTGGAGTGCTCGTGCTCGATGCGCGCCTCGAGGTAGCGGTCGACCGCCTCGATGAAGTTCTTGCAGTGGAAGCGCGTGTGGAAGCCCATGATGGTGCTGCCCAGCAGGCCTTCCAGGATCTCCTGGCGCCAGGGGCAGATGCCGAACGACTCGGGGTTGGGCCAGGGGATGTGCCAGAACGTCAGGATGGTGGCGCGCGGCAGCTTGGCGCGAACCATGGCCGGCAGCAGCGCGAAGTGGTAATCCTGCACCAGCACCACCGGGTCTTCGCCGCGCGCTTCGGCGACGACCGCGTCGGCGAAGCGCTGGTTGATCATGCGGTAGTACTGCCAGTCGGATTCCCTGAACACGGGCCGCACGTGCGCCACGTGGCACAGCGGCCACATGCCTTCGTTGGCGAAGCCGTAGTAGTAGCCCTGCTCTTCCTCGGGCGTGAGCCAGACGCGGCGCAGCTGGTATTCCTCGTGGCCGGGCGGCAGCGCGACGCGGTCGTGCCGGTCCACCGCGTTGCGGTCGGCGGTGCCGCTGCCGTGGGCGATCCAGGTGCCCGAGCAGGCGCGCATCACGGGCTCGACGGCCGTGACCAGGCCGCTGGCCGGACGCCGCACGAACACGCGGCCGTCCTCGCCGCGCTCGTGGATGTAGGGCTCGCGGTTGGACACCACGATGACCTGGTCGCCGCGCAGCTGCGATCGCAGCAGCGACTGCAAGCGCGGCGCGTCCCAGCCCGCTTCGTGGCCCTGGTAGCGGCGGTACTCGTCCTCCAGGTCGCGCAGGCGAGCGCGCAGTTCCTGGGCCACCGGCTCCAGCTCGGGCGCGCCGCCGCCCAGAGGACGCACCAGGCCTTCGCCGCGCAGCAGCGCGCGCGTGCCGGACACCCAGCCGCGCCAGCTGAGCTGCGCGACCGCCATGGTGACGAGCGCGATGATCACGCCCACGCCGGCGAGCAGCGCGATCAGGTAGCGGCGCGTGTCCTGGCTGCGCCGGTCGATGAAGCTCATGTCGTGCAGCAGCACGAGCTGCCCGACGGGACCGGATTCGGCCGTGACCGCATGCGTGCTGACGTGCACCGGGCCGCCCTGCACGCGCAGCCGCGGGTTCACTTCCGCGCCCAGGCGATCGGCCTCGGCGCAGCTCAGGTCCTTGGGGAAGCTGGCCGTGCGCGTGAGCAGCTGGCCGGTGGTGGAGCACCAGCCGATGGCCACCATGCGCTCGTCCTCCGCGGCGCGGTTGAACAGGTGCTGCAGCTTGCGGCCCTTGGGATCCTCCAGCGCATCGGCGATGGACTCCGACAGCGTGTTGGCCATCAGGCTGCCGCGCATGTTCATGTCGCGCGCGAACCAGCGCAGCGTGAGGCTGTCCATGAGCGGCAGCGCGAAGTACGCGGCCGCCGTCAGGACGATGACCAGGGGAACGAGGAATCGAAGCTGGAGGTTGAAGGCTTTCATCGATGGGTGTCGGTGGCGCACCTTGCTCCGCGGGAGCTGCACGTGGTGAAGGCCTGCAGCGCAGGCCCGAGATCCGTCTTGGATCGCCCGGGAACCGCAGAGTTCTGCGGCCGCGCTTAATTTAACCGCTTCGCGAGCCCATCCATGGGACCGGCAACCCATCGGTACATCAAAGCACGCGGCGCAGCGCCTCGAAGAACAGCTCGGACTGCAGCCGCTCGCCCTGGATCTGCGCGGCCGTGCGCTGCACCAGCTCTTGGTCGGCGACGGGCGCGAGGGGCCGTCCACTGGACTGCGCGATGACCTGGTGCAGGCAGGCGCGCTCCAGGTAGTAGAGATCGTCGTACGCGTAGTCGACGCGATCGCCGCAGACGATGACGCCGTGGTTGGCGAGGAACGCGACGTCGCGCCCTTCCATCGCATGCGCGATGCGCTCGCCTTCGCGCTCGTCGAGCGCCAGCCCGTTGTAGCGGCGATCCACGGCCACGCGGCCGTGGAAACGCATCGCGTTCTGCGACAGCGTGGTGTCGAGCCCGCGATCGGAGGTGAGCGTGAGCGCGGTGGAGTAAGGCATGTGCGTGTGCAGCACGCACGCCTTGCGCGCGATGCGATGCACCGCGGCATGGATGAACATCGCCGTGGGCTCGACCTCGTGCCGGCCCGCCAGCTTGCGGCCCTGCTCGTCGATCATCACGATGTCGTCGGCACGCACTTCCTGCCAGAGCAGCCCGCGCGGGTTGAGCAGGAAACGGCCCGACTGGTCGGGCAGCTCCAGGCTGAAGTGGTTGCAGACGCCTTCGGCCAGCCCGTGGTGGGCGGCGGCGCGCAGCGCGAGCGCGAGGTCCTCGCGCAGGCCGCGAACGGCGGTGGAATCGAAATCCTGCTGGTGCATGGCAAAGCGCTCGGTGATGACGGCCCGAGTGTGCGGGCCGGCCATGCCGAGCGCAACCGTTTCAACGCCTCACCGTCATTCCCGCGAAGGCGGGAATCCAGGGCTTCCATCCGCGGTGGTCGCATGGGAGCACCGGGTCCCCGCCTCCGCGGGGACGACGGATCAGTTGATTACTTGCTGCAGGTCGCCTTGCTCCAGTAGCTGGGCGTCCACTCGGGCGCCGAGTTCACGTTCCACACGCTGTTGCTGAGCGTGGTGGCCGTGTAGGCCTGGCCCAGGCGCATCACCTTCGCGCCACCCATGTAGCGCGTGGTGGTGTTCCAGGTCGAGAACGTGCTGCAGGCCGGGGCCGCCGGCGCGGGCGCAGGAGCCGGCGCAGGCGCCGGAGCGGGAGCGGGCGCCGGAGCGGGAGCGGGCGCCGGAGCGGGAGCTGGCGCCGGCGCAGGCGCGGGAGCCGGAGCCGCCGTCGTGCAGGTCGACTTGCTCCAGTACATCGGCGTCCACTCGGGCGCCGAGTTCACGTTCCACACGGTGTTGCTCAGCGCCGTGGCCGCATAGGCCTGGCCCAGGCGCACCACCTTGGCGCCGCCCATGTAGCGCGTCGTCGTGTTCCATTCCGGGCAGCCGGCCGAAGGCGCGGGGGCCGGTGCGGGCGCGGGCGCGGGCGCCGGAGCGGGTGCGGGGGTCGGTGCCGGCG
>JAEWBU010000280.1 GCA_023390985.1 Pseudomonadota bacterium | reverse complement strand
TTCTATGGGTGGGCCCTTCGCGAGATCGATCCGATGCACCCGGACCTGCCCAAGCTGGTGATGCGGCGGCAGGAACTGGAAGACCAGGCGCGGCGCATGTTCGCCTGATCCCGACAGGCGCCGGCGGCATGCCGGTTGCCGCATGTGCGGTCTCACCCGATCGGGGCCGCGCATGGATCAGTTCACCAGACGCATCTTCCTCAAGGCCGCAGGCGGCGCCGCCGCCGTGACGCCCGCCGCACTGGCAGGTGCACCGCCCACCCAGCCCGCGGCGTCGCAGTCGGCGCAGCCGCCACCGCAGGCCGCCGCATCCGGTTCACAGGCGGCGCAGGCCGCGCAGCGACAGCCTTACCTGTTCTTCTCCGCCGCCGAAGCGGCCTTCATGGAGGCGGCGGTCGACCGCCTCATTCCCCCCGACGAGATCGGCCCCGGCGCCAACGAAGCCGGCGTGGTCACCTTCATCGACCGCCAGCTGGCCGGCGCCTGGGGCGCGGGCGAGCGCCTGTACCGCGGCGGACCCTGGGCGGCCGGCACGCCGTCGCAGGGCTACCAGCTGCCGTTCACGCCGGCGGAGCTGTTCCGCAACGCGCTGCGGGCGCTGGTGCAGCAGGGCCGGCAGGCCACGCCGTTCGAGAAGCTGCAGGGGCCGCAGCAGGACGAATGGCTGACGCGGCTGCAGAACGGCAGCGACGCCCTCGAGGGCGTTCCCGCCAGGACCTTCTTCGAGTCGCTGCTGGCCATGACGATCGAAGGCTACTTCTGCGATCCGGCCTACGGCGGCAACCGCGACGCGCGCGCCTGGGCCATGGTCGGTTTCCCCGGCGCGTACGGCAACTACTACGACGTGGTGGACCGGCATGGGATCGCGTTCGACCTGCCGCCGCGCAGCTTCGCCCAGGACGGCGGCGGGCACGTGCACGAGCTGCCGCAGGCGGCGCCGCCGAAAGGGAGGCGCTGATGGCCGCCACCCGCCTCCCGCCGGTCGATGCCGTGGTGCTGGGCGTGGGCCTGGTCGGCACCATCCTCGGCCGCGAACTCACCCGCGCCGGCCTCACGGTCGTCGGCCTCGAACGCGGGCAGCCGCGCTCCACCGTCCCTGATTTCCAGGGCCCGCAGATGCACGACGAGCTGCGCTACTCGGTGCGCAAGGCCCTGGTCCAGGACAGCGCGCGCGAGACGCTGACCTTCCGCAACAACGCGAGCCAGACCGCGCTGCCGATCCGCCGTTTCGAGAGCTTCCTGCCGGGCACGGGCGTGGGCGGCGCCGCGGTTCACTGGAACGGGCAGACCTACCGGTTCCAGGACAGCGACCTCAGGATGCGCACGCGGACGGTGGAACGCTACGGCGAGAAGTTCATCCCCGAGGGCGCCCTGGTGCAGGACTGGGGCGTGAGCGCCGAGGAGCTCGAGCCGCACTTCGACCGCTTCGAGTACTTACTGGGCACCAGCGGCAAGGCGGGCAACCTGAAGGGGCAGAAGGTCGAAGGCGGCAACCCGTTCGAAGACCCGCGCTCGCGCGACTACCCGACGCCGCCGCAGAAGGAACCGTACGGCTCCGCGCTGTTCCGCAAGGCGGCCGCCGGACTGGGCTACCACCCCTTCCCGCAGCCGTCGTCGAACCTGAGCCGCAACTACACCAATCCCGAAGGCATGCAGCTGCGCACCTGCATGTTCTGCGGCTTCTGCGAGCGCTACGGCTGCGAGCACTTCGCCAAGTCGTCGCCGCAGACCGTGCTGCTGCCGGTGCTGCTGAAGGACCCCAAGTTCAAGTTGCGCACGCAGTGCCAGATCCTGCGCGTGAACCTGGACCGCGAGCGCAGGCGCGCCGTGAGCGTGAGTTACGTGGATGCGGCGGGGCGCGAGTTCGAGCAGCCTGCCAACCTGTTCGTGGTGGGGATGTTCGCGCTCAACAACGTGCGGCTGCTGCTGCTGTCGCGCATCGGCGAGCCGTACGACCCGGCCACGGGCAGGGGCGTGGTGGGGCGCAGCTACGCCTACCAGACCACCAGCGGAACCCAGGTCTTCTTCGACGAGAAGGTGAACATCAACCCGTTCATGCGGTCGGGCGCCTGCGGCACGGTGATCGCCGATTTCGTCAGCGACAACTTCGACCACGGCCCGCTGGGTTTCCTGGGCGGGGGCTACATCGGCGAGGTGATGACGCACGGCCGGCCGATCGAGTTCCACCCGACGCCGCCCGGCACGCCCGCGTGGGGATCGCAGTGGAAGCGCGCGGTGGCGCGCCACTACAACCACACGAGCGCGGTGAACGTGCACGCGAGTTCGCTCGCCGTGGCGCAGAACTACCTGGACCTGGACCCGACCTACAAGGATGCGTGGGGCCTGCCGCTGTTGCGGATGACGTTCGATTTCCCGGAGAACGACCTTCGCATGTCGCGCTACCTCACCGACAAGACGCTGGAGATCGCGCGCGCGATGGGCGGTCGCCAGGTGGCCGGCGGCCCCCGCCGCGCCCCGTACACCATCACGCAGTACCAGAGCACGCACAACACGGGCGGCACGGTGATGGGCAACGACCGGGCGACGAGCACGGTGAACCGGTACCTGCAGAGCTGGGACGTGCCCAACGTGTTCGTGATCGGCGCGTCCAACTTCCCGCAGAACGCGTCGTACAACCCGACCGACACGGTGGGCGCGCTGGCGTACTGGTCGGCGGCGGCGATCGTCGGGCGCTACCTCAGGCAACCGGGGCCGCTGGCATGAACGCGCGTCAGGTCGCGTGCCTGCTCGCGATCGCGGCGCTGGGCGGCTGTGGTCAGCGCGAGCAGGGCGGGCAGGCGGCCGCGCCGGCACCGGCCTCCGCATCGGCGTCGGCC
>JAEWBU010000268.1 GCA_023390985.1 Pseudomonadota bacterium | reverse complement strand
CGCGCCACCGCCGCGCTGGCGGCCGACCTGCGCCCGGCCGGGCGCGAGACCCAGTTCCGCATCGACTACCAGCCGCAGGTGGGCGCCGACGGCCGGATGATCGGCGCGGAGGCACTGCTGCGCTGGCAGCATCCGCAGCGCGGCCTGGTGCCGCCCGACCAGTTCATCTCCGCCGCGGAAGAGACGTCGCTCATCGTGCCGATCGGGCGCTGGGTGCTGGATGAGGCCTGCGCGCAGCTGGTGGCCTGGGAGCACCGGCCCGACCGGCGCCATCTCACGATCTCGGTGAACGTCAGCGTCAAGCAGTTCCGGCACCCGGAGTTCGTGGACGAGGTGATGCAGGCCATCGAGCACTCGGGCGTGCAGCCGCACAAGCTCAAGCTGGAGCTGACCGAAAGCCTGCTGGCCGACGGCATCGACGTCACCATCGCCAAGATGGGCAGCCTGAAGGACATGGGCGTGACGCTGTCGCTGGACGACTTCGGCATCGGCTACTCGTCGCTGTCGTACCTGAAGCGGCTGCCGCTCGACCAGCTGAAGATCGACCGCGAATTCGTCAAGGACATCCTCACGGACCCGAACGATGCGGCCATCGCCAAGACCGTGATCGGGCTGGCCCACAGCCTGGATCTGGACGTGCTGGCCGAAGGGGTGGAAACCGAGGAGCAGCGCGCCTTCCTGGAGCGCCAGGGCTGCTACTCGTACCAGGGCTACCTGTTCTGCAAGCCGCTGCCGATCGACGAGCTCGAGGCCTTCATGGACCGGCTGCCGGCGATGGAGGCCGCGCCGGCCTGAGGCCCGTCATTCCCGCGAAGGCGGGAATCCAGTGCTTTCAGAGCGGCGCGATCTGCAGCGGCGTGGTCGCCACCATGCGCGGCACGCGCATCACGATCTGCTCCTGCGTGCGGAACAGCTCGATGCCTTCCGCGATGGCCAGCGCCTGCACGTCGGACCAGTCCAGCGCGCGGTAGTTGGGTTCGACCGCGATGGCATCGGGCGCGAGGCCGTCCTCGTCCTGCGGCTTGGGCGTGCAGCGGATCGTCAGCACCGCGAAGCCGGGCGACACCTCGGCCGTGGCCGTCAGGTGGCTGGGCCCCGGCGCGGCATCCGCCAGCGACAGGAACGACGCCGCCACCAGGTGGCGCAGCGCGACGCGCGACACCTCGAACTCGTTGTCGGGCACTTCGTTGGCCAGCGAAAAGCCGCGGAAGTTGAAGGCGCTGCGCAGCAGCGCCACGCACTCATCCACGCCGTCACGAAGGCGCACGCTCTCGTCCTCGGAGGGCGAGATCCAGGTGGCGACCTTCAGGCAGGTCATCACCGCGTCGCGCGCGAGGCGGTTCATCTTGTTGACGCTGGCCTCGAAGTCGGCGGGCGAGGGCGTGCCCTTCTCCAGGCGGGCGCTCAGTACCTCGGCCATCATGGCCACGGCCTGCAGGTTGACCACCATGTCGTGCTTGAGCGCGGGCGCGAGCCGGCGCAGCACGCCGTAGCGGGCCGCCTCCGCCTGCGACCGGGGACGGCGGCCATTGGCGGCCGCACCCGCGGCGACGCCCTGGGACGAGGTGACGACGCTCATGAAGGGGCCCTCCCCGGCGACAGCCGCGAAGTCGGTACTGCTGGATTGTTCACCCGTCGATTGTTGGCAGCCGGGCAGTTGAGCCTCGTCAGGGGATCGCTGTGGCGGCTGTAGGAGAAGGCTTTCGTTGTGCTTGGTTTGGACTCCCACGAGCGCGGCATCGACGGACTATGCTTGCCGGCATGAGCAAGGCGTTCACGCGCGAGAGCGAAACGGATGACGACGAGGACGATGCCCTCCCGGCGTTGCCCTCGGGTGGCCGCAACTACATCACGCCGCAGGGCTATGCCCGGCTGCGCGCGGAGTTGATGCAGCTGATCGACGACGAGCGGCCCAAGGTGGTGGAGGTGGTGCACTGGGCCGCGAGCAACGGCGACCGTTCCGAGAACGGGGACTACCTCTACGGCAAGAAGCGGCTGCGCGAGATCGACCGCCGCATCCGCTTCCTGACCAAGCGGCTGGAGATCGCCGAAGTGGCCGACCCGTCGCTGCACCACGGCCACGAGCAGGTGTTCTTCGGCGCCACGGTCACCTACGCCGAGGAGTCCGGCGAGGAGCGCACCATCACCATCGTCGGCATCGACGAGGCCGACAGCCTCAAGGGCCAGGTGAGCTGGATCTCGCCGATCGCCCGCGCGCTGATCAAGTCGCAGGAAGGCGACGTGGTGCGGCTGGTCACGCCGGCCGGGGCGCAGGAGATCGAGGTGCTGGAGGTGCGCTACCCGGCACCCGGGGAATCCTCAGTACCGCACTAGGTCGCGTGGCCGGCGCGCAGCCGCTGGGCGCGCATCACCGAAGGCGTGCGCTTCAGGGTGCGCATCACCGTGTCGAGGTGGGCGCGGTCGCGCACGGCGATCAGGAAGCGCAGGTCGGTGGCGTCCTGGTGGCGCTCCTCGTCCATGTCGACGTGGGTGATGTCCGCCTCCACGCTGGCGAGCGCCGAAGCGACGCGGGCGAGCACGCCCTTGGTGTTGGCCACCGTCACCAGCACGGTGGTTTCGAACGGGCGCACCGGTTCGTCGGCCCATTCCACGCCGATGAAGCGCTCGGCGTCCTTGTGCTGCAGGCGGCGGGCCACCGCGCAGTCGTCCAGGTGCACGACCAGGCCTTCGCCGCGGCCGAGGTAGCCGACGATGCCGTCGCCCGGCACGGGACGGCAGCAGGCCGCGAACTGCACCGAGGCGTTCTCGCTGCCATCCAGCACCACGCCGCCCTGCGACACGTTCTCGTGCGCCGTGTAGCGCTCGCGGGTGATCAGCAAGGCGTCGCGCCGCTCGCCGCGCTCGGCCATCAGGGTCATCAGGCGCTTGGCCACGATGCCGGCGATGCGCTTGCCCAGGCCCAGGTCGGTGAGCAGTTCGGGGCGGCTCTTGTTGCCGGTGAAGCGCAGCAGCTTCTCCCAGATCGGGTGGTGCTCCTCATCGTCGGCCGGCAGGCGCTCGATGCCTTCGGCGCGCAAGGCCTGGGCCAGCAGCTTCTCGCCCAGCTCCTGCGATTCGGCCTGGGCCAGCGACTTGAGGTGGTGGCGGATCTTGGAGCGGGCGCGCCCGGTGCGCACGAAACCCAGCCACGCGGGGTTGGGCGTGGACACCGGCGCGGTGACCACTTCCACGATGTCGCCGTTCTTCAGCTCGGTGCGCAGCGGCACCTGCAGGCCGTTGATCTTGGCGGCGACGGTGCGGTCGCCGACGTTGCTGTGGATCGCGTACGCGAAGTCCACCACCGTGGCGCCGCGCGGCATGGCCATGATCTGGCTCTTGGGCGTGAACACGTAGACGGCGTCGGGGAACAGGTCGATCTTGACGTGGTCCCAGAACTCCGCCGCGTCGCGCGTCTCGTGCTGGATGTCCAGCAGCGATTGCAGCCACTTGGTGCCCAGGCGCTCGGCGTTGTCGCTGTCCGGATGGCTGGCCTTGTACAGCCAGTGCGCGGCCACGCCGGACTCGGCCACCACGTGCATGGCCTCGGTGCGCATCTGGAACTCCACGTTCACGCCCGAAGGGCCGACCAGCGTGGTGTGCAGCGACTGGTAGCCGTTGACCTTGGGGATCGCGATGTGGTCCTTGAAGCGGCCCGGCACCGGCTTGTAGATCTGGTGCAGCACGCCCAGCGCGGTGTAGCAGTCGGTCACCGTGGGGACGACGACGCGGAAGCCGTAGATGTCGGTGACCTGCGCGAACGACAGGTGCTTCTCGTCCATCTTGCGGTAGATGGAATACAGCGTCTTCTCGCGGCCCGCGATGCGCACCTTCATGCCGGCCTGCTCGAAGGCGGTCTCCACTTCCTTCTGCACCTTCTGGATCAGGTCGCGGCGGCGGCTGCGGGCCTTGGCCACGGCCTTGTCCAGCACCTTGTGCCGCCAGGGCATCAGGTAGCGGAAGGCGAGTTCCTGCAGTTCGCGGTAGGTCTGGTTCAGGCCCAGGCGGTGGGCGATGGGCGCGTAGATGTCCAGCGTCTCGCGCGAGGTGCGGCCCCACTTCTCGCGCGGCACGTCTTCCAGCGTCCGCATGTTGTGGCTGCGGTCGGCCAGCTTGATCAGGATGACGCGCACGTCGCGCGCCATCGCCAGCAGCATCTTGCGGAACGACTCGGCCTGGCTTTCCTCGCGCGTGTTGAACTGCAGCTTGTCCAGCTTGGT
>JAEWBU010000219.1 GCA_023390985.1 Pseudomonadota bacterium | reverse complement strand
TAGAGAGGTCTCGTGGGCTCGGTGATGTGTATAAGTGACAGCCTTTTTGCCCATCGCACGACGCAGCAGGTCGGCGCCGCCGAGCGAGTAACCGCCCACGATCTGCGCCATCTGCATGACCTGCTCCTGGTAGACCATGATGCCGTAGGTCTCGGCCAGCACCGGCTCGACCAGCGGGTGCGGGTACTCCACCACCTCCTTGCCGTGCTTGCGGTTGACGAAGCTGGGGATCAGGTCCATGGGCCCGGGGCGGTACAGGGCGTTGAGCGCGATCAGGTCTTCCAGCCGGCTCGGGCGCGCCTCTTTCAGCATGCCCTGCATGCCGCGGCTTTCGAACTGGAACACCGCTTCCGTGCGGCCATCGGCGAACAGCCGGTAGGTGCGCGCGTCGTCCAGCGGCACGTTCTCGAAACAGAAGTTCTCCTGGCCCTTGTGGCGCCGCTGGATGAGCCCCCGCGCGATCTCCAGGATGGTCAGCGTGGCCAGGCCCAGGAAGTCGAACTTCACCAGGCCGGCGGCTTCCACGTCGTCCTTGTCGTACTGGCTCACCGCCGATTCGCTGCCCGGCTGCTGGTACAGCGGCGTGAAGTCGGTGAGCTTGCCCGGCGCGATCAGCACGCCGCCCGCGTGCATGCCGACGTTGCGCGTCATGCCTTCGAGCTTCTGTGCGAAGTGCAGCAGCGTCTTGACCTCGTCTTCCTTCTCCAGCCGTTCGGCCAGGATCGGCTCGACCTTGATCGCCTCGGCGATCGTGATGTGCTGGCCGGGCTTGTTCGGGATCAGCTTGCTGATGCCGTCGCAGAAGGTGTAGCTCATGTCCAGCACGCGGCCCACGTCGCGGATGGCGGCGCGCGCGGCCATGGTGCCGAAGGTGGCGATCTGGCTCACGGCCTCGCGGCCGTACTTGTCCTTGACGTACTCGATCACCCGGTCGCGGTTGCTCTGGCAGAAGTCGATGTCGAAGTCGGGCATCGACACGCGCTCCGGGTTCAGGAAACGCTCGAACAGCAGGTTGTATTGCAGCGGGTCGAGGTCGGTGATCTTGAGCGCGTAGGCGACCAGCGAGCCGGCGCCCGAGCCGCGGCCCGGTCCCACCGGGCAGCCGTTGTTCTTGGCCCAGTTGATGAAGTCGCCCACGATCAGGAAGTAGCCCGGGAACCCCATCTTCAGGATGGTGCCGATCTCGAACTCCAGCCGCTCGACGTAGCGCGGCATCTCCTTCTCGCGCTGCGCGGCGTCGGGATAGAGGTGCGCCATGCGCTCCTTCAGGCCCTCGTGCGAGGCGAAGCGGAAGTACTCCTCCATCGGCATGCCGTTGGGCGTGGGGAAGTTGGGCAGCCGGGGCTTGCCCAGGTCGAGCGTCAGGTTGCAGCGCTTGGCGATCTCGGCCGTGTTCGCCACGGCCGTGGGCACGTCGGCGAACAGCGCTTCCATCTCGGCCGCCGGCTTGAACCACTGCTCGCGGGTGAACTTGCGCACGCGGCGCTGGTTGCCCAGGATCTCGCCCTCGGAGATGCACACGCGCGCCTCGTGCGCCTCGTAGTCGTCCTGCGTGGTGAACTGCACCGGGTGCGTGGCCACCACCGGCAGCTTGAGGTTGGCGGCCAGCTGCACCGCGGCAGCCACGTGGGTCTCGTCGTCGGGGCGGCCGGCGCGCTGGATCTCCAGGTAGAAGCGGTGCGGGAAGATCGATGCCAGCTCCAGCGCCACCTGGCTGGCGCGCGAGGCGTCGCCCTGCACCAGCGCCTGGCCCACCGGGCCGGCCTGCGCGCCCGAGAGCGCGATCAGGCCCTCGCCCAGCTCGCGCAGCCACTCCAGCTTGCACACGGCCTGGGCGCGCACCACGTTGCGGGTCCAGGCGCGGGCGAGCACCTCGCACAGGTTCAGGTAGCCGGCGCGGTTCTGCACCAGCACCACGATGCGCGAAAGCGCGCCGTCGTCCTTGCCCAGGCCCTGCAGCATCAGCTCGGCGCCGATCACGGGCTTGACGCCCGCGCCGCGCGCGGCCTTGTAGAACTTGATCGCGCCGAACAGGTTGTTCAAGTCGGTGATGCCCAGCGCGGGCTGGCCGTCGGCCGCCGCCGCCTTCACGACGTCGTCGATGCGGTTGGTGCCGTCGACGACGGAGAACTCGGAGTGCAGGCGCAGGTGGACGAACATGGTCCCGATTTTAGGGATGCCGCCTCCCTAGAATCGCGCGGTGCCCGACGTCCTGAACATCTCCGGCTACCAATTCACGCCTGTCGCCGATCCGCCCGCGCTGCGTGACGTGCTTCACGCGGCCGCCGAGGCCGGCGCGCTGCGCGGCACCGTGCTGCTGGCGCACGAGGGCGTGAACCTGTTCCTCGCCGGCGCCGAATCCGCCGTCGGCGATTTCCTCGCGGTGCTGCGTGCACAGCCCGGCCTCGGCGGCTTCGAGGCCAAGCGCAGCTGGTCGGATGCCGTGCCGTTCCGCCGCCTGCGGGTCAAGGTCAAGCGCGAGATCATCCGCATGAACCACCCGGCGATCGCGCCGCAGGACGGCCGCGCACCGGCGCTGGATGCGCCGACGCTGCGCCGCTGGCTGGACCAGGGCCACGACGACGCCGGCCGGCCGGTGGTGACGCTCGATACGCGCAACGCGTTCGAAGTCGACCACGGCAGCTTCGAGGGCGCGATCGACTGGCGACTTTCGAAGTTCAGCGACTTCCCCGCGGCGCTGCAGGCCCGCAAGGGCGAACTCGAGGGCAAGGCCGTGGTGAGCTTCTGCACCGGCGGCATCCGCTGCGAGAAGGCCGCGCTGTACATGCGCGAGGCCGGGCTGGCCCACGTGTGGCAGCTGGAGGGCGGCATCCTCAAGTACTTCGAGGAAGCCGGCGGCGCCCACTTCCGCGGCGACTGCTTCGTGTTCGACGAGCGCATCGCGCTCGATGCCTCGCTGGCCGTCGCCGGCGACGACTGATCCACGGGCGCTGGCACAGCGCCACCCCGACACAGCCTCCATCTCCGGGTTACAAGCCCGCGCGTGCATGCGTAGCCGCGCGCACCAGAATGGATCCCAGAGACAGCGGGAGGCAGCCATGGACGGCTCCAGATGGCGCAAGCTCGGCTTGTGCGCGGCGCTGGCACTCAGCGCGTGCGGTGGTGGCGGCGGCGGCTCGGGTGACCTGGTCGCGCTGAACGGCTCGGGCGGTGACGCGGGCACCGCGACCGGCGGGATTCCCGCTACCGTCCCCGTCGAAACTCCACCCCCTTCCGCCTCCGGTCCCAAGCCCCCGCAGGCCAAGCCCGAGGTCAAGCTGGCGACCTGGACCGTCGCCTTCCAGCAGGCCGATGCCCAGGCCACCCGTCAAGGCCTCAGCCGCAACGGCCTGCTGGCCTTCACGGCCACCACCGACCAGGGCCTGCGCGCTCGCCTGTTCGACGGCCAGACCGTGCACGAGCTGGTGGACCCGAAACCCGCGAGCGCCGTCGCGGTCAACAACGCCGGCCAGGTGGCCGGCCAGTTCGAGGACGTGTCGCGCCGCGAGCTTTTCCGCTGGCAGGCGCTCACCGAGACGACCACCAACGACCTGGTCGGCGCGCCGCCGGATGTCTCCACGACGGGACAGGCGATCAATGCGAGCGGCGTCATCGCCGGCAACATCAGCGACCGCCGCAACTTCCCCGGAGCCGCGATGCGCTGGGCGCCCGCCACCTTCCGGGAGGTGCTGGCCGAGCTCGACACCGGGCCGCTGACCAACTCCAACGGCCTGTTCATCAACACGGCCGGCGCCATCGCCGGTGTCTCGGACACGTCCGACCGCCACGTCCACGCGGCCTTCTGGCGCGCGGGATCGACCGACGTGCTGGACATCGGCACGTTCGGCGGCGCGAACTCCGCGCCCACGGACCTCAATGACGCCGGCCAGGTGGTCGGCCAGGCCGACGATGCCAGCGGCCACCCCCGGGCATTCCTCTGGACTGAACGCGAAGGCCTGCGCGACCTCGGCACCCTGGGCGGCGCGACCGCCGCCGCCAATGCGCTCAATGCCTCGGGCCTGGTGGTCGGCACGGCCGACACCCCGGACGGCGCGACCCACGCCTTCCTCTGGCGCGACGGCGACATGCGTTCGCTGGGCACGCTGGGCGGCCGCTCGTCCGCCGCCTCGGCGATCAACGCCTCCGGGCTGGTGGTCGGCAATTCCGATACGGCGAATGGCGTTCCGCACGCGTTCGCGTGGAGCGAAGAAATGGGGATGGTCGACCTGAACGACCGGCTGTCGGGCCAGGCGCCCGGCGTGCTGCAGACCGTGCTCGCCGTGGCCGACAACGGAACGGTGCTCGCCGTTGCCGAGGGCGGCACGCTGGTGCTGCTGCGGTTGTCGGACGACGACCGCGGCGAGCACCATCACTGAAAGCGGGTTCAGTCGCGCAGCACGTGCAGCACGTACGAGTTGAATTCGCGCGCGTACAGCACCGCCGCCACCACGGCGGCCGCGATGGCCAGCGCCAGCGGCGAGAAGAACCAGGCCAGCGCGGCGAAGGAGAAGTAGTAGGCGCGGATGCCGTCGTTGAAGGTTTCCGCCGCCATGCCCACCAGCTTGCCCACGCGGCCGGCCACTTCCTCGCGGTCGAAGCGGCCCTCCTGGAAAGCCTCCGGCGACGGCATCGATCCCAGCACCAGCGCCGCGAAGGTGTACTGGCGCATCGACCAGGTGAAGCGGAAGAAGGCGAACACGAAGATCGCCATCAGGCACAGCACCTTGAGCTCGAACACCAGCAGGGTGGTGCGCGCGGCGAACGGGATCTCGCGCACGAACTCGGCGGCCTTGTCGGTGGTGCCCAGCAGCGCCAGCAGGCCGCCGATGATGATCAGCGTGGCCGAGGCGAAGAACGACGGGCTGGACGAGAGGCTCTGCACGATGATGCCGTCGAGCACGCGGGGATCGCGCCCGGTGGCCTGGATCATCCAGCGCGTGCGCCAGCGGTTGGTCGTGGCCAGCAGGGTGACGCCGGTCGCGCTGGCCCGCCGCGAGTACCACGCATAGCTCACCCAGACAGCGAGGGACCAGACCAGGGCCAGCCAGTCGGCCAGCGTGAGGATCGCGAGCATCTGCATGCCCGGATGGTATCCGTCGTCCCCGCGGAGGCGGGGAGCCAGTGCTTCCGCCTTCAGTTCGATGAAAGCACTGGATTCCCGCCTTCGCGGGAATGACGGAGGCTGTCAGGACATCGGCTCCGGCGGCGTGAAGCGCGTGGCCGGCAGCGGGATGAAATCGCTCTCGCCCGGCACCGGCGCGAACCGCTGCGCGGCCCAGTCGTCGCTGGCCTGCAGGATGCGCTCCTTGCGGCTGGAGACGAAGTTCCAGTACATGTAGCGCGGGCCGACGCTCTCGCCGCCCACCACCACCAGCCGCGCGGGACCCGCGGCTTCGATGCGCGCGACGCGGCCCGGCTCCAGCACCTGCATGTGGTGCGGAGGCATCGGCTGGCCGTCCAGGCGCAGCTCGCCTTCGATCGGATAGATCGCCAGCTCCGGCGCCAGCGGCGGCAGGTCCAGCACGCCGCCGGGCAGGGCGAGATCGAGGTAAAGCGTGGGGGAAGCGGGCACGACCGGCGACCGCTCGCCCAGCGCCTCGCCCACGATCAGCCGCGCACGCGCGGGACCGAACGACAGCTCCGGGATGTCGGCCGCCGCGACGTGCTGGAACGAGGGCTCGACCTCCTCGAGCGCCTCCGGCAGCGCCACCCACAGCTGCAGGCCGTGGTTGACGTAGGGCGAGCGGCGCAGCGAGTCGGGCTTGCGCTCCGAATGCACGATGCCGCGGCCCGACGTCATCCAGTTCACCGCGCCGGGCTCGACCCTCTGCTCGCTGCCCAGGCTGTCGCGATGCATCATCGCGCCCTCGAACAGGTAGGTGACCGTCGCCAGGCCGATGTGCGGATGCGGCCGCACGTCGTGGTTGTCCTCGGGCCGCTCGGTCACCGGACCGAAGTGGTCGAAGAACACGAACGGCCCGACGCTGCGGCGGCGCGCGGCGGGCAGCAGGCGGCGCACCTTGAAGCCGCCGCCGAGATCCTTCTCGTGGGAAGAGAGCTGCTGTGCGACGGCCATGGTGCGGTCCTTTCCGGTTGCGTTACTTGCGGGCCCAGCGCGCGGCGGCCTGGGCGACGCGCTTGCCGAATTCCCGGGCGAACTTCAGGTCGCCTTCGAACATCTCGTTGGGCGAAGCGTCCGACGGCGACACCGAGGCGGCGCCGCTCCAGATGCCCAGCCAGTTCAGGTCGTCGCGGGTCGAGGCCTTGGCGTTGGCCGGCATCATGCCCGTGCCCACCCACACGCCGCCGTGCTGCATCGCCAGCGTCATGAAGTAGTTCAGCGTCGCGGTCTTGTCGCCGATGGTGCTGGCGCTGTTGGTGAAGCCGGCGAAGAGCTTGTCTTTCCAGGCCGAGCTGAACCAGGGCTTGGACGAGGCGTCGGCGAATTTCTTGAACTGCCAGCTCGGGCCGCCCATGTAGGTCGGCGAGCCGAACACGATGGCGTCCGCCTGCCCCAGCTGCTCCCACGCGCCTTCGGGCAGGTTGCCGTCGGCATCGATGGCGATGAGCAGGGCGTCGGCGCCTTCAGCCACGGCTTGCGCCTGGCGTTGGGTGTGGCCGTAGCCGGAGTGGTAGACGACTGCGATGTTGGCCATGTTCTCTTTGCTTTCCTTGCTTGGCTTTGGGGGAATGGGAGGGACGAGAGGGACTTGCCGGGCGCCGCGCGCCCGGGCTCAGGGAAACAGTGTGGGGGTGGGGATCAGTCGCGCTTGCGGCCGTCCACGCTCCAGCCGCCGGGGCCGAACGCATGCACGAACAGCAGGCCGCCGATGACCGCGAGGTTCTTCCAGAAGGCCTGCGACTGCATCATCTTCTGCGCCTCGGGTACGGCCCAGAAGTTGTGGAAGATGGGCGTGATCACGGCCACGAAGATGGCCAGGCCGAGGGCGGCCCAGCGGGCCTGCCAGCCGATCAGCAGCAGGATGCCCAGGCCCAGCTCGGCCACGATGGCCAGCGCCGCAGCCACTTCGGGCAGCGGCACGCCTTTCGAGGCGATGTAGCCGGTGACGCCCGCGAAGCCGGCGATCTTGCCCCAGCCCGCCGGGATGAACAGCCAGGCCAGCAGGACGCGGCCCAGCAGGGTCACGGCGTCCTGCGCGCTCGTCGTGCGGCCGACGGTCGTGGCCGAGTAGGTGTTGGAAGTGGCTGTGTTCATCGGTGTCTCCTTGGAGTGTCGAGAAAGGGTTGGAAAAAAGTGCGACCTTCGGGTTCCCTGCCGTACGGCTCAGGGTTCCAGGTCGAACACCAGCACCTCGGCGCCGCGCCCGTTGCGCAGCCGGACCGTGGTCTCGTCGTCGAGCAGGGCCGCGTCGCCGCCCTTGAGCTCGCGGCCGTTGACCTCGAGCTCGCCGCGCACCAGGTGCACGTAGCCCTTGCGGCCGCTGGCCAATCGGACTTCGGCGGCTTCCTCGCCGTCGAACAGGCCCGCGTACAGGCGGGCATCCGCGTGGATCTTCACCGAACCCTCGGCCGCGTCGGGCGAGGCCACCAGGCGCAGCTTGCCGCGCTTCTCGGCTTCGTCGAAGGTCTTCTGCTCGTAGCTGGGCGGGATGCCGCGCTGGTTGGGCTCGATCCAGATCTGCAGGAAGTGCGTGGTCTGCTCGGGCGCATGGTTGAACTCGCTGTGCTGCACGCCGGTGCCGGCGCTCATGCGCTGCACGTCGCCGGGCGGGATGCCCTTGACGTTGCCCATGCTGTCCTTGTGCGCCAGGTTGCCCTGCAGCACGTAGCTGATGATCTCCATGTCGCGGTGGCCGTGCGTGCCGAAGCCGGTGCCGGCGGCGATCCGGTCCTCGTTGATCACGCGCAGGTTGCCCCAGCCCATGTGCTCCGGGTCGTAGTAGTTGGCGAACGAGAAGCTGTGGTACGAGTCGAGCCAGCCGTGGTCGGCGTGGCCGCGTTCCTGGGACTTGCGAAGCGTCAGCATGGTCGGGCTCCTTGTGTTTCGTCTGCGTCGATGGAGCCACTGTAGGCGCCGGGCAGGCGGCCGGGCAGCAGCGGGCTTTGATGGCATCATTCAAAAAAACTGAACGAAGCCGGATGCCCACCCACCGCGAAGTCCTCACGCCCGACGCCCTGGCCCTGCTGCAGACGGTGGCCCAGGCCGGCAGCTTCGCGGGCGCCGCGCGCGAGCTCGGCCTGGTGCCCAGCGCCGTCACGTACCGGGTGCGCCAGATCGAGGACGCGCTCGACGCCCTGCTGTTCGACCGCGCCTCGCGCCAGGCCCGCCTGACGGACGCCGGCGCCGAGCTGCTGCGCGAAGGCGAGCGGCTGCTGGGCGAGATCGATGCGGTGGCCAGCCGGGTGCACCGCGTGGCGACCGGCTGGGAATCGCAGCTGACGATCGCGGTGGACGTGATCGTTTCGTGCCCCACGGTGATGGAGCTGGCCAACGCCTTCTTCGAGGTGGCGCCCCACACCCGCCTGCGGCTGCGCGATGAGGCCCTGTCCGGCACGCTGGCGGCCATCACCTCGGGCGGCGCCGACCTGGCGATCGGCGTCTCGGCCTTCGAGCAGGGCAACGTGCCCGGCCTGAACGCGCGGCCGCTGGGCGAAGTGGATTTCGTGTTCGCGGTCGCACCGCACCATCCGCTGGCGTCCGAGCCGGAACCGGTGCGCGACGAGGTGATGCAGAAGTACCGCGCGGTGGCGGTGGCCGACTCGGTGCAACGCGGCAGCGGCCTCACCCTGGGCCTGCTCGCGGGCCAGGAGGTGTTCACCGTGCCGACCATGGCGGCCAAGCTCGATGCGCAGGTGCGCGGGCTGGGCGCGGGCTTCCTTCCGGAGCCGATGGCCCGCCCCTTCATCGAGACCGGCCGGCTGGTGGCCCGCCGCGTGCAGCGGCCGCCGCGCATCGTGCGCGCCAGCTACGCGTGGCGCG
>JAEWBU010000147.1 GCA_023390985.1 Pseudomonadota bacterium | reverse complement strand
GGGATGGGGCGAGGGACGAGGGGCGAGAGGCTAGGGATCAGCCAGGGAAGCTCAGCCGTGACGTTTCCCTCGTCCCTCGCCCCTCGCCCCTCGTCCCTTGATCAGAGCTGCCGCGCGCTGAACGTATCGCACGACCGCACGCTGCCGGTCTGCAGTCCGGTGCGGAACCAGCGCTGGCGCTGCGCGCTCGAGCCGTGCGTGAAGCTCTCGGGCACCACGGCGCGGCCCGCCGAGCGCTGCAGCGCGTCGTCGCCGATGCGGGCGGCGGCGTTCATCGCCTCCTCGACGTCGCCCTGCTCCAGGATCTGCCGCGCGTTCTGCGCGTGGTGCGCCCACACGCCGGCGAAGCAGTCGGCCTGCAACTCCAGCCGCACGCTCGCGGCGTTCTGCTCCGCGGCGCCCGCGCGGCCGCGCAGGCCATGCACCCGCTCGGTGATGCCCAGCTGGTGCTGCACGTGGTGGCCCACCTCGTGGGCGATGACGTAGGCCTGGGCGAAGTCGCCCGGCGCGCCCAGGCGGTTCCTGAGCGTCTCGTAGAAATCCAGGTCGATGTAGACCTTCTCGTCGGACGGGCAGTAGAACGGCCCCATGGCCGACTGGCCCTGGCCGCAGGCCGTGCCGATCGCGCCGCGGAACAGCACCAGCTTGGGTTCGCGGTACTGGGCGCCGCCGGCCCGGAACTGCTCCTTCCACACGTCCTCGGTGTCGGCCAGCACGGTGGAAACGAAGCGCGCCATCTGGTCGTTGGCGGGGATCTGGCGCGGCTCGCCCTGCTGCACCACCTGCGGCGCCGGACCGCCCGAGAGGATGCTGAGGATCGTGAGCGGGTTGATGCCGAAGATGGCGCCGCCCACCAGCGCGATGACGATGGTGCCGATGCCGATGCTGCGGCCGCCCAGGTGGAAGCCGCCGCCTCCGCCACCGCCCGATTCGCGGTAGTCCTCGACGTTGTCCGACTCACGGTTGCCTTCCCAGCGCATCGCTCGACCCCTGAGGTACAGTGATCCGATGCTAAGCCCGGCCCGCCCCGCACCTGTCGGCGATCGCCGCATCCTCGTAACGGGATTCGACCCGTTCGGCGGCCAACCCATCAATCCCAGCTGGATCGCCGTGCAGGCGCTCGACGGCCTCGAGCTCGACGGCCACCGCGTCGTCGCGGCCCAGCTGCCCACCCAGTTCGACCATTCGCTGCGCGCGCTGGACGAGCTCATCGAGCGGCACCGCCCGGTCCTCGTGGTCTGCACCGGCCAGGCCGGAGGCCGCTCGGCGATCTCGCTGGAACGCGTGGCGATCAACGTGAACGACGCGCGCATCCCCGACAACCTGGGCCTGCAGCCGGTGGACACGCCCGTCATCGAGGACGCCCCGGTGGGCTACTTCAGCACGCTGCCGATCAAGGCGATGCTCGCCGCGGTGCTGGCCGAAGGCATCCGGGCCGAGGTGTCGCAGACCGCCGGCACCTTCGTGTGCAACCACGTGTTCTACGGCCTGATGCACAAGCTGGCCACCGATCCCGCGTGCCGGGGCGTCCGCGGCGGCATGATCCACGTGCCCTGGCTGCCGCAGCAGGGCCATCCCTCGATGACGCCGCAGCAGGTCTCGCTCGGGCTGGAGGTCGCGCTGCGCTGCGCCGTCCATACCCATCGGGACGTGCGGATACAGGCCGGCGCGCTGAACTGAGCACGGCCCCCAACTAAAATCGTGGAGTGCCGACCTTGAATGCCGACCTCCACTGCCACTCCGTGGTTTCTGACGGCACCCTGACGCCCGAGGCCCTGGCCGCGCGCGCCAAGGCCAACGGGGTCGAACTGTGGTCCCTCACCGACCACGACGAGATCGGCGGCCAGCGCCGCGCGGCCGCCGCGGCCCGCGAGAACGGGCTGCAGTACCTCACCGGCACCGAGATTTCCGTCACCTTCGCGGGCGAGACCGTGCACATCGTCGGACTGGGCTTCGACGCCGACGATCCGCGCATGCACCAGGGCCTGGTCGCCACCCGCGGCGGCCGCGGCGCGCGCGCCCGCGAGATGTCCGACCAGCTGGCGCAGGTGGGCATCCATGGCGCCTACGAGGGCGCGCTCAAGTACGTGGGCAATCCCGAGCTGATCTCGCGCACGCATTTCGCCCGGTTCCTGGTCGAGGCCGGCGCCTGCCGGGACACCTCCGAGGTGTTCCGCCGCTACCTCACCGAGGGCAAGCCCGGTTTCGTGCCGCACCGCTGGGCCAGCCTGAAGGACGCGGTGCAGTGGATCACCCAGTCGGGCGGCGTCGCGGTGATCGCCCATCCGGCGCGCTACCGATTCAACGCCACCGAGGAATACGCGCTCTTCACCGAGTTCAAGGCCCACGGCGGCCGCGGCGTGGAGGTGGTCACCGGCAGCCACACGGCCGCCGAGGCCGTGCGCTACGCCGGGACGGCGCGCGAGTTCGGCCTGGCCGCCTCGCGCGGCAGCGACTTCCACAGCCCGGACGAGAGCCACACCGACCTGGGGCGCCTGCCGCCCCTGCCGGCCGACCTCACCCCCGTGTGGCACCTGCTGGCGGACCGCATCCGGTGACCGACCCGGCGCCGTTACGGCAGGCCGGCTCCCGCACCGAGCTGACCGGCATCGCCCTCGTGCTCGCGGCTTGCGCCTGCTTCGCCGCGCTGGACACCACCACCAAGGTCGTGAGTTCCGTCGTTCCGGTGCTGATGGCGCTCTGGGTGCGCTACGCCTTCCAGGCCGTCGCCACCACCGCCATCGTGCTGCCCTGGCGCGGTTGGGGCGTGCTGCGCACCCGCCACCTGGCGTTCCAGTGCCTGCGCGGCGTGCTGCTGCTGACCAGCAGCATGCTGTCGTTCCTGAGCCTGCGTTACCTGCCGGTCGGCGAGTTCACGGCGATCGTGATGATGTCGCCGCTGGCGGTCACGCTGCTGGCCGCCACCGTGCTCAAGGAGAAGGTGTCGGCGCTGCGCTGGACACTGGTGGCCGGCGGCTTCGCGGGCACGGTGGTGATCATCCGCCCCGGCGGCGACAGCTTCAGCTGGGCCATGCTGCTGCCGCTCGGGCTGGTGGCCAGCAACGCCTGGTTCCAGGTGCTGACCAGCCGCATGGCGCGCACCGAGGACCCGATGACCATGCACCTGTACACCGGCTGGGTGGGCACGCTGCTCGCCTCGCTCGCGCTGCCCTTCGTGTGGACGCAGGTGTCCAATCCCTGGTTGTGGGCCGGAATGGCCTTCATGGGCCTCATGGGCACCGTCGGGCATTTCATGCTGATCCTCGCCTACCGCAACGCGCCGGCCTCCACGCTGACGCCCTACCTCTACTCGCAGATCGCGTTCGCGATGGTGGGCGGCTGGCTGGTGTTCGAGCACCTGCCCGACGGCTGGTCGCTGATCGGCATGGCGCTGATCGCCGCCTGCGGCGCATTGGGCGCGTGGCTGACGGTGCGTGAATCGCGCGTGCCCACGCTGCGGGAAGCCAAGGCCTGAAGCGATGGCCCAGTACTTCGAGCTCAATCCCGACAACCCGCAGGTGCGGCTGCTGAAGCAGGCTGCGGCGCTGCTGCGCGAAGGCGGCGTGCTGGCCGTCCCCACCGACTCCAGCTATGCGCTGGCCTGCCACCTGGACGACAAGGCCGCGGCCGACCGGCTGCGCCAGCTGCGCGGGGTCGATGAGCGGCACCACCTCACCATCCTGTCCCGCGACCTGTCGGAGCTGTCCAACTACGCGCGGGTCGACAACCGCCAGTACCGCCTGCTCAAGCAGGCCACGCCCGGGCCCTACACCTTCATCCTCGAGGCCACGCGCGAAGTGCCGCGGCGGGTCAGCCATCCTCAGCGCAAGACGATCGGCCTGCGCGTGCCCGACCACCACGTGCTGCGCCAGCTGCTGGACATGCATGCCGAGCCGCTGCTCGCCACCACGCTGATCCCGCCGAACGAGACCGAACCGCTGAACGACGCGCAGGAGATCCGCCGCCGCCTGCAATCGCAGCTGGCCGGCGTGGTCGATGCCGGCCCCTGCCCGCAGGAGCCGACCACGGTGGTCGACATGACCGCCATGGGCACGGGCGGCGACCCGGTGATCACGCGCCAGGGTCGGGGCGACGCCGACCGCCTGGGCCTTTGAAGAGCGTCTGAGACAATTCCCGCGCTCATGGAAAACATCATCCAGACGGTCCTCATCTACGCGCTGCCCGTCCTCTTCGCGATCACCATCCACGAGGCGGCGCACGGCTACGTGGCGCGCCACTTCGGCGACAACACGGCCTACATGCTGGGCCGCGTGACGCTCAACCCGATCAAGCACATCGACCCGATCGGCACCATCGC
Source organism: Pseudomonadota bacterium (assembly GCA_023390985.1). GTDB lineage: Bacteria > Pseudomonadota > Gammaproteobacteria > Burkholderiales > Burkholderiaceae_C > Ramlibacter. The sequence goes on along the minus strand of JAEWBU010000147.1, from coordinate 5,081 downwards.
GATGCCGCTCCTGCTGTACTTCGCGACCTCGGGCGCCTTCCTCTTCGGCTACGCCAAGCCGGTACCGGTGAACTTCGGGCACCTGCGCCATCCGCGCGTGCACTCGATCTGGGTGGCGCTGGCGGGCCCCGCCTCCAACTTCCTCCAGGCCATCCTGTGGGCGGTCCTCTTCACCCTGCTGGCGGCCTTCGGCGTGGAGGAGCGCTTCTTCCTCGAGATGGCCAAGGCCGGCGTGCTGGTCAACCTGGTGATGTGGGCCTTCAACCTGTTCCCGCTGCCGCCGCTGGATGGCGGCCGCATCCTCACCAGCCTGCTGCCGCCGCGCCTGGCCTACTCGTTCAGCCGCATCGAGCCGTTCGGCTTCTTCATCGTGCTGGCCCTGGTGGTCGCCGGCATCGTGGGCTCGGTCTGGCTGCGCCCGCTGATCTCGTTCGGCTACTCGGCGATCGGCACGCTGCTGGTGCCGCTGAACGCGCTGCTCTCCTGATCCCGCCTGCTTCATGAACGCTCCCGTCGTCCGCTACCTCACCGGCATCACCACCACCGGCACGCCGCACCTCGGCAACTACGTCGGCGCGATCCGGCCCACCGTGCAGGCCAGCCGCCGGCCCGGCACCCAGAACTTCTATTTCCTGGCCGACTACCACGCGCTGATCAAGTGCGACGAGCCGGCGCGCATCCAGCGGTCGACGCTGGAGATCGCCGCCTGCTGGCTGGCGGCGGGCCTGGATCCGGAGCACGTGTACTTCTATCGGCAGTCCGACATCCCGGAGATTCCGGAGCTGACCTGGTTCCTCACCTGCGTCACGGGCAAGGGCCTGCTCAACCGCGCGCACGCCTACAAGGCGCAGGTGGACAAGAACACCGCCGCCGGCCAGGACCCCGACACCGACGTCACCGCGGGCCTGTTCATGTACCCGGTGCTGATGGCCGCCGACATCGTGCTGTTCAACGCGCACAAGGTGCCGGTGGGCCGCGACCAGGTGCAGCACCTGGAGATGGCGCGCGACATGGCGTCCAGCTTCAACCACCTGTACGGCGAGCACTTCACCCTGCCCGAGGCGCAGGTCGACGAAACCGTGGCCACCCTGCCCGGCCTGGACGGCCGCAAGATGAGCAAGAGCTACGACAACACGATCGCGCTCTTCGGCCCGCGCGAGCAGATGCGAAAGCAGATCTTCTCCATCGTCACCGACTCGCGCGCGCCCGGCGAGCCCAAGGACACGGAAGGCTCGGCGCTGTTCCAGATCTACCAGGCCTTCGCCGATGAAGCCGAGACTGCGGCGCTGCGCAAGGCCTACGCCGAAGGCATCGCCTGGGCCGACGCCAAGCAGGTGCTGTTCGAGCGCATCGACCGCGAGATCGCGCCCATGCGCCAGCGCTACGACGAGCTGGTGCGCGACCCCGCGCAGATCGAGCGGATCCTCAAGCTGGGCGCCGACAAGGCGCGCGCGATCGCCACGCCGTTCCTCGGACGCCTGCGCCACGCCGTCGGCCTGCGCAACCTGGCCGACCAGCCGCAGGCCGCGGCCAAGTCCAGGTCGAAAGCGGCCCTGCCCTCGTTCAAGCAATACCGCGAGAGCGACGGCCGCCACTACTTCAAGTTCGTCGACGCCGCCGGCACGCTGCTGCTGCAGAGCGTGGGCTTCGAGTCCCCGCAGGAGGCCGGCCGCGCCGTGGCGCGCCTCAAGCAGGAGGGCTTCGCCGCCACCGAGGGCTCGGCCCGGCCGGCCGAAGGCGTCGGCGAGGAGCAGGTGCGCGCCGCGCTGGCCCAGCTGGCCGCCGCCTGAGTTGGCATGCCAATGACGCTATGCTTGCGACTCAAATGAAGCCGAATCCCAACCCCGCCACCCTGTACGTGATCGACGACCATCCGCTGATGCGCGAGGCGGTGGTGATGCTGCTGCGTCGCATCCGGCCGGGCGCGCACGTGATCGAGCTCGATCGCATCGGCGGCATGGAGTCGGCCGTCAAGCAGCACGGCTTTCCCGACCTGATCTGCCTGGACCTCAAGCTGCCCGACACCACGGGCACCTCGGGCGTGCACGAGATGAAGAACCGCTTCCCGCAGGCGCCGCTCGCGGTGCTGTCGGCCTCGCCGGCCGCCGACGCGGAAGAGGCCTGCATCGAGGCGGGCGCCGACATCTACATCGAGAAGTCGTCCGGCGCGCAGGAGATCGGCAACGCGCTTCGCGCCCTGCTCAACACCGACGGCAGCTTCGAGGAACTGGCGCCCACCGACAACAAGCTGTCCAAGCGGCAGAAGCAGCTGATCGTGATGCTGGACCGGGGCCTGTCCAACCGCGAGATCGCCGACGAACTGGGCATCAGCGAGCACACGGTCAAGGTGCACCTGTGGCGGCTGTTCCGCCGCCTGGGCGTCAAGAGCCGCACCCAGACCATCCACTACGCGCGCACGCACGGCCTGCTCAGTCACTGAGCGGGCGCGGGGCGGGGCTGCTGGCCCTCCATGGGGTCGGGCGTCGCCTTGATGTCGATGGTGGAAGCGGCGGCCCGTTCGGCGGCCGCGCGCAATTCGGTCGGATAGACCAGCAGCCGGAACACCGTGCCGCGCCCGGGCTTGGAGTTCAGCTGCAGCGGGTGGCCCAGGATGTTGCACAGGCGCCCCACGATGTAGAGACCCAGCCCGAAGCCCTCCTCGGTGCCGGCGTGGCTGGGCACCTTGTAGAACTCCCGGAAGATTTCCTTCTGGTTGGCCGGGTCGATGCCGACGCCCGTGTCCCAGATCTCGATGCGCGGCCCGCCGCGGCCGGCGCGTGCCGCCACCAGCACGCCGCCGCGATCGGTGTACTTCACCGCGTTGGAGATCAGGTTGCCCACGATGCGCTGCAGCAGGATGGGATCCGACGTCACCGTGCCCGGCACCGCGTGCACGCGGAACTTCAGGCCCTTGGCCTGGGCCAGCGGGCGGTACTGCAGCTCCAGGTCCTGCAGCAGCTTGTCCAGCCGCAGCTCCTCGATCTTCAGCTTGATCTTCCCGGAGTCCAGCCGCACCAGGTCGAAGAGCGAGTCGAACAGCCGGTTCACCGCCTTCGTCGACTCCACGATCTTGGGCGCGATGTCGTGCACCAGCTCCGGCTCGCTGCCCAGCCAGTCGGCGTAGAGGCCGAGCGCGTGCACCGGCTGGCGGATGTCGTGGGCCGCGCTGGCCAGGAAGCGGTTCTTGATCTCCACCGCGTCCAGCGCCGCCTGGGTCTGCCGGGTGAGCGATTCGATCAGCTGCTCGTTGCTGTACTGGAGCTCGAAGTTCTTGCGGTGCGTCTCGTGCAGCCGCAGGCCGGCCTGGCGCAACACCTGCCAGAACACCACCAGCAGCAGCACCATCCACCAGTGGTAGCCCGGCCCGCGCCAGCCCAGGTCCACGCCCATGCGCCAGGCCATCACCGCCAGCGCCGTGATCGCGAACGTGTCCAGGTAGCGCCGCATGGTCGGCAGGTGGCTGGAGAGGCTGTTGATCGAGAACATCGCCAGCCCGGCCAGGATCAGCCAGCAGATGAACTGGTCGGCCAGCGGCGTGCGGTCGAAGAACAGCGCGGTGGTCAGGCCCCAGCAGGCGGCGCTCACGGGCCAGATGAAGGCGTGCCGCCGCAGGAAGGCCAGGTGCTCCGCGGCGCCCGCATCGGCGACCTCGTGCTCGTACCGACGGATCACGCGGAAGCGCTGCGCGGCGACGATGGCGGTGGCGATCGCCCACGCGGCCTGGGCCAGCGGCGGCGCGTCGTCCCACAGCACGCCCAGGAACGCCGGGATGAGCACGAGCCCCAAAAACTGGGTGTTGCGCTGGAGGCGCATCAGGCTGCGCACCAGCTCGCCCTGCACCCACTGGGTGCCGGCGGGCTCGATCGGCGTCTGCGGGTTGGGCTTCACGGGATGGAGTCTAGCCAGCCCCTTCGTCATCCCCGCGGAGGCGGGGATCCAGGGCTTCCGGCAGTCCGCGAAAGCGGGCGCACTGGATTCCCGCCTTCGCGGGAATGACGATGACGAGAGCTATTGCCCGGCCCGCCGGCGCTCCGCCGGCTCGATCTTCATCTGCTGCCGGTACTTGGTGACCGTGCGGCGCGCCACCTTCAGGCCCTGGAAGGCGAGCTGGCGCGCGATCTCCACGTCGGACAGCGGCTGCGCGCGCGCCTCCGCCGCGATCATTTCCTGGATCAGGCCGCGGATCGCCGTCGGCGACGCCTCGCCGCCGCTGGCCGTCGCCAACCCTCGCGAGAAGAAGTACTTCAGCTCGTACACGCCCACGGGCGTCGCCATGAACTTGTTGTTGGTGACGCGCGAGACGGTGGACTCGTGCACCCCGACCTCCTGCGCGATCTCGCGCAGCGCCAGCGGCTTCATCGCCATCGCGCCGTAGGCCAGGAAGCGGTGCTGGCGCTTGAGGATCGCCTGCGCCACCGCGAGGATGGTGGAAAAGCGCTGCTCCACGTTGCGCACCGTCCAGCGCGCCTCCTGCAGCGAGGCGCCCAGTTCGCCGTGCTCGGCGCCGCGGTGGCGGCGGAACATCTCGGCATAGCTGCGGTTGAGCCGCACGCGCGGCACCACCGCCTCGTTGAGCATCGCCGTCCACTGGCCGCGCACCTTGCGCACGATGACGTCGGGCGTGACGTACTGGACCGAGGGCGCGCCGAAGCGCCAGCCGGGCCGCGGGTCCAGCCGGCGGATGGCGGCGCAGGCCGCCTCCGCGTCGGCCAGCGGCACCGACAGGCGCCGCGCCACCGCGGGCATGTCGCGGCTGGCCAGGCACTGCACGCATTCGCGCAGGATGCGCGCGGCCAGGGCGCGCTTGCGTTCGTCGTCGATGGCGGGCAGCTGCAGCCGCAGGCACTCGATCACGTCGCGCGCGGCCACGCCGGCCGGCTCCAGCGCCTGCACCTGCCGCAGGGCGACGGCCAGTTCCTCGGGCTCCGCCGGCGGGTCCAGCGGTACCAGCGCGCCCACTTCGGGCAGCGGCGTGCGCAGGTAGCCGTCGTCGTCGAGCGACTCGATCACGGCCGCCGCCAGCGCCCAGTCGCGCTCGGACAGCGGCAGCAGGTTGAGCTGGCCGAGCAGGTGGTCGGCCA
>JAEWBU010000095.1 GCA_023390985.1 Pseudomonadota bacterium | reverse complement strand
GGCCGGCAGTTCGGACACGGGCGGCACGACGGGATCGACCGGCAAGAAGGAGAAATGATGAAGTTTCGAGAGTTCAAGTTGACGGCCTGCGCGATGGCGCTGGCCTTCTCGTACGGCGGCGCGATGGCGCAGTACAGCTCGCCGTCGCAGTCGTCCGGCAGCGGCAACACCGGCTCGTCCGTCACCGGCGGCCGCTCGGCGCCGGCCGCGCAGGCCGGCACCGGCACCCGCAACGCCGAAACCAACAAGGACGACAAGGTCGCGCGCGGCGACCGCAAGTTCATCCAGGAGGTCGCGGGCAGCGGCATGTTCGAGGTCCAGGCCGCGCAGCTGGCCGCCAAGCAGGCGAGCGATCCCAACGTCAAGAGCTTCGCCGAGAAGCTGGTGGACCAGCACACCCAGGCCAATGACGAGCTGATCAAGCTGGCGAACGCCAAGCACGTCGAGCTCTCGGCGGCGCCGCCGCGCGACATGCGCCGCGACCTCGAGAAGCTGGGCAAGAAGCAGGGCCAGGAGTTCGACACCGAGTTCGTCCGCGAAGTGGGCATCAAGGCGCACGAGAAGAACATCAAGGCGTTCGAGAAGGCGAGTAAGGACACCAAGGACGCCGAGCTCAAGGCCTTCATCGACAAGACGCTGCCCACCCTCAAGGAGCACCTGGCGATGGCGCAGAAGCTGCCGCAGGCCGGCAAGCAGGGCGGCGAGCAGATGGGCCGCTCTTCGGGCGGCAGCGACACTGGGAAGATGGGCGCCGGCGGCAGTGGCGCCAACAAGACGGGCAGCTGACGCATTCCCGCACCTCGGCGAAGTCCTACGCGCGCGTGGGACGTCGCCGACACGGCGCACCCGCGCCGCGCTGAACAATTACGCTCGAGGCTGGCCCGCGTGTCGCGGGCAGCGAGGAGACGCAGTTGGTTTCCAGACGATGGATGTGGGGCGTGGCCGGTGCGGCGGCCTTGTTGTGGATGGCGCGTTCGGCGCGCGCGGAGACCGAGGCCGAATACCTTCAGGGGCCGTTCTCGCCCAAGTCGCCCCCCGCGAACGCGCCGGCGGGCGACAGGGCCGTCCCCAAGGCTTCAGCGGCGTCCGCGCCCAGGGCCGCGGCGGCCAGGCCCAAACCCAGGCCCGCCGCCTTCGCCTACGCCGCCGAATCCGCCGGCACCGCCACCCGCCTGCCGCCCGAGGAACGCTCCGCGCGCGATTTCCTTCGGATGGCGTCGCTGCAGGCGCGCTACGAAACCGAGGCCGCCCGGCTGGCGCTGCAACGCGCCGAGCATCCCGGCGTGCTGTCCTTCGCCAGCGACCTGGTGGACTACCACCGCGAAGCCGGCGCCGAACTGCTGCACCTGCTCGCCGCGCGCGGCATGGCGCCGCCGATGTTGGAGAACGCCCAGCGCAAGGCGCTCAACCGGCTCGCCCGGTTGAACGGCGCCCGCTTCGACCGCGAATTCATGGTGCAGCTCGGACGCGACCGCCAGCGCGATGACGTGGAACGTTTCGAGATGGCCGCCAAGGGCGTCACCGATCCGGCCCTGCTGGACTGGATCGACCGCCAGCTGCCCAGCCTGCGGCAGCAGCACACGTCGGCGCTGGAACTGGCCTCGTACGGACGCAAGCCGCGCTACGGGATCGGCGGCCCGGAAGTCCGGCCGCAACCGGTGAAGCCGCGCCGCGGCAGCGGCGGCACCGGCAGCGCCGGCGGTCAGCGCGTCGAGTAACCCATCACGCGCCAGCGGCCGTCGGGCTCGCGCACGGTGGTCACGGTCTCCTCGACCTCGCCTCGCTGGGCGAACTTGCTGACGAACACCACCGTCACGTACTCGCCGGGCGGCATGCGGTCGATGCGGTCCTTGTACGCCACCACGCCGGGCACGCGTTCCTGCAGGGCGCCGAAATCGGCGCGCGCCTTGGGCGCGCCGTCCATCCAGCTGGCCAGCGGCACCGCGTTGCGGAAGTTCGCGGCCGAGGTTTCCCAGGCCGTGCCCCAGTCGCGGCGATCGAGCAGGGTGAGCCAGCCGGCGGCGGCCAGCTGGCCGGCCTTCTCCTTCTCCGCGTTGCCATTCGCATCCGCCTTGGGCGCGGGAGCGGAAGCCGGGGCGGCGGCCGGTGAAGCCGCCGGCGCGGGGGTGGCGGGCTTGCCGCCGTTGGAAGGCAGCTTGAGCTGCGCGGCGGCCGGGAAGCTGAGCGCGGCGACCATCAGGGCGCCGCAGGCGATCAGGAGACGGTTCATGGAGCCAGTCTAGCGGTTGGACCCGAACCCGCCGCCGCCCGGCGTGTGCACCTCGAACACGTCGCCCGGTTCCATCTGCGCCGAACCGATGTGCTCCAGCGGCTCCACGCTGCCGTCCTGCCGCACCACGCGGTTGATGCCGACCTGGCCCGGTTGTCCGCCCGCCATGCCGAAGGCGGGGTGCTTGCGGCCGTTGGAGAGGATGCTGGCCGTCATCTTCTCGAGGAAGCGCACGCGCCGCACGCCGCCGTTGCCGCCCTTCCACTCGCCGGCACCGCCCGAGCCCTGGCGGATCTCGTAGCTCTCCAGCCGCACGGGGAAGCGGAATTCCAGCACCTCGGGATCGGTCAGGCGCGAGTTGGTCATGTGGGCCTGCACCACGCTGGTCCCGTCGAAGCCGCCGACCAGTCGCCCCTGCTCGTCGTACACGCCGCCCGCGCCCGAGCCGCCGGAGATGGTCTCGTAGTACTGGTGTCGCTCGTTGCCGAAGGTGAAGTTGTTCATCGTGCACTGGCCCGCCGCCATCACGCCCAGCGCGCCGTACAGCGTGTTGGTGATGCAGGTGGACGTCTCCACGTTGCCCGCCACCACCGAGGCCGGCGGGTTCGGGTTGAGCATGCTGCCCGGCGGGATGATCACCTTCAGCGGCTTGAGGCAGCCCGCGTTGAGCGGGATGTCGTCGTCGACCAGCGTGCGGAACACGTACAGCACGGCCGCCATGCAGACGGCGGTGGGCGCGTTGAAGTTGTTGGTCTGCTGCGGGCTGGTGCCGGTGAAGTCGATCTCGGCGCTGCGATCCTTCGCATTCACGCGGATCGCCACCTGGATCCGCGCGCCGTTGTCCAGCGGCAGGGTGAACCGGCCGTCCTTCAGCCGCGTGATCACGCGGCGCACCGATTCCTCGGCGTTGTCCTGCACGTGGCGCATGTAGGCCTGCACCACGTCCAGGCCGAACTGGTCGACCATGCGGCGCAGTTCCTGCACGCCTTTCTCGTTGGCGGCGATCTGGGCCTTCAGGTCCGCGAGGTTCTGCTCCGGGTTGCGGCTCGGGTAGAGAGCCCCCACGCTCCCCGCTCCGCGAGGTTCGCTGCCCCCCGAGGGGGCTGGCCCGCCTAGGGGCGGCCCGTCGGCGGGCCGGCCGCCACGCAGCAGGGCCAGCATCTCCGCCTCGCGCAGAACGCCCCTGTCGACCAGCTTCACGTTGTTGATCTGCACGCCTTCCTCCTCGATGCGGGTGGAGAAGGGCGGCATGGAGCCGGGGGTGGTGCCGCCGATGTCGGCGTGGTGCCCGCGGCTGCCGACGTAGAAGAGCGGCTTGTCCGCGGCGGCGCCCATCAGGTACACGGGCGTGATCACGGTGACGTCGGGCAGGTGCGTGCCGCCGTGGTACGGGTCGTTGAGCACGTACACGTCGCCGGGCGACATGGTTCCCGCGTTCTCGCGGATCACCGTCTTGATGCTCTCGCCCATCGATCCCAGGTGCACCGGCATGTGCGGCGCGTTGGCGATCAGGTTGCCCTCGGCGTCGAACAGCGCGCAGGAGAAGTCCAGCCGCTCCTTGATGTTCACCGAGTAGGCGGTGTTCTGCAGCTGCAGGCCCATCTGCTCGGCGATGTTCATGAAGAGGTTGTTGAACACCTCCAGCAGCACGGGGTCGACCTGCGTGCCGACCGCGTAGCGCGCCTCGCGCGGCACGCGGCGGTCCAGCACGATGTGGTCCAGCTCGGTGAGCTGGGCCTGCCAGCCGGGCTCGACCACCGTGGTCGCATTGCGCTCGGCGATGATGGCCGGGCCGGCGATCGTGTCGCCCGGCCTCAGGTCCTCGCGTACGACCAGCGCGGCCTCGTGCCAGCGGGCGCCGGAGTACATGCGCACCGTCTCGCGGCGCGGCACCTCGCGCGGCTCCTGCAACGCATGGCGCTGCTCGGCGGGCGCGTCGCCCGCCACCACCGCCTCCACCGACACCGCCTCGGCCACCAGCGCCTTGCCCTGCATCAGGAACGAGAAGCGCTGGCGGTAGGCCGCCTCGAAGCCGCCCTGGATCGCGGCCAGGTCGCCGAACGGCACGACCAGGGCCGAATCGCTGCCCTGGTAGCGCACGTGCACGCGGCGCGCCACGCGCACCTCGCCGGCGTTGACCTGCTGCTGCACCAGTTCGTCGCGGGCCGCCTTCTCCAGCGCGTCGAGCCGCGCCTGGACCTGCGGCAGCGCATCGGCCGACAGCGGCAGTTCCACCGCCTGCTCGCGGATCACGTTCTGGTCCGCCAGCCCCATGCCGTAGGCCGACAGCACGCCGGCCAGCGGATGCACGAACACCCGCGACATGCCCAGCGCGTCCGCCACCAGGCAGGCGTGCTGGCCGCCCGCGCCGCCGAAGCACTGCAGCGTGTAGCGGGTGACGTCGTAGCCGCGCGCCACCGAGATCTTCTTGATCGCGTTGGCCATCTGCTGCACGGCGATGTTGATGAAGCCTTCCGCGGCCTCCTCGGCGCTGCGGCCGGTGCGCTGCGCGATGTCCTTGAACTTCGCGGCCGCCGCGTCGTAGCTCAGCGCCTCGTCGGCGTTCGGCCCGAACACCTGCGGGAAGTAGCGCGGCTGGATCTTGCCGACCATCACGTTGGCGTCGGTGACGGCGAGCGGCCCGCCGCGCCGGTAGCTGGCCGGGCCCGGGTTGGCGCCGGCGCTCTGCGGCCCGACGCGGAAGCGTGAGCCGTCGAATTCGAGGATGGAGCCGCCACCGGCCGCCACGGTGTGGATGCTCATCATGGGCGCGCGCATGCGCACGCCCGCCACCTGCGTCTCGAACTCGCGCTCGAACTCGCCGGCGAAATGCGACACGTCGGTGGAGGTGCCGCCCATGTCGAAGCCGATCACCTT
>JAEWBU010000078.1 GCA_023390985.1 Pseudomonadota bacterium | reverse complement strand
CTTGTTGCGGGGCACCGCGACCGGGGACTTCACCAGCCTTACCGGTGTAACGAGCCGGGGGTATTGAGAGGAAGTCCTGCATGCAAACCAACCTGCTGAAACCCAAAGCCATCAACGTGGAACAGCTTGGCCCCAACCGTGCCAAGGTGACGCTGGAGCCGTTCGAGCGCGGTTACGGCCACACGCTGGGCAACGCCCTGCGCCGCGTGCTTCTCTCCTCGATGGTCGGGTATGCGGCAACCGAAGTCACCATCGCCGGTGTGCTTCACGAGTACTCCTCGATCGACGGTGTCCAGGAAGACGTGGTCAGCATCCTGCTGAACCTCAAGGGCGTGGTCTTCAAGCTGCACAACCGCGACGAGGTCACCCTGTCGCTGCGCAAGGACGGCGAAGGCGTCGTCACGGCCGCCGACATCCAGACCCCGCACGACGTCGAGATCATCAATCCCGACCATGTCATCGCCCACCTGTCCCAGGGCGGCAAGATCGACATGCAGATCAAGGTCGAGAAGGGCCGCGGCTACGTGCCCGGCACCATGCGCCGCTACGCCGACGAGCCGACCAAGTCCATCGGCCGCATCGTGCTGGACGCGTCGTTCTCGCCGGTCAAGCGCGTGAGCTACACGGTCGAGAGCGCCCGCGTGGAGCAGCGCACCGACCTGGACAAGCTGGTCGTCGAGATCGAAACCAACGGCGCCATCACCGCCGAAGACGCGGTGCGTGCCTCGGCCAAGATCCTGGTCGAGCAGCTCGCCGTGTTCGCGCAGCTGGAAGGCAGCGAACTGGCCGCTTTCGACCAGCCGGTGCAGCGCAGCTCGCAGCAGTTCGATCCGATCCTGCTGCGTCCGGTGGACGAGCTGGAGCTGACCGTCCGCTCGGCCAACTGCCTGAAGGCCGAGAACATCTACTACATCGGCGACCTGATCCAGCGTACCGAGAACGAGCTGCTCAAGACCCCCAACCTGGGCCGCAAGTCGCTCAACGAGATCAAGGAAGTCCTGGCTTCGCGCGGGCTCACGCTCGGCATGAAGCTGGAGAGCTGGCCCCCGGCCGGCCTGGACAAGCGTTAATCAACCGCAAGTGCAACGGCCAGTACCTGACACGGCTGGCCGGATCGATAAGGAAAGGAAAGCACCATGCGTCACGGCCACGGCCTTCGCAAACTCAATCGCACCAGCGAGCACCGCCTCGCGATGCTGCGCAACATGATGAATTCGCTCATCGAGCACGAGGTGATCAAGACCACCGTGCCGAAGGCGAAGGAACTGCGCCGCGTCGTCGAGCCCATGATCACCCTCGGCAAGGAGCCCACGCTCGCCAACAAGCGCCTGGCGTTCGACCGCCTGCGCAATCGCGACATGGTCACCAAGCTGTTCGGCGAACTGGGTCCGCGCTACAAGGCTCGTCCGGGCGGCTACACCCGCATCCTGAAAATGGGCTTCCGCGTCGGCGACAACGCGCCGATGGCGCTGGTCGAACTGGTGGATCGCCCTGAGCCCGTCGAGGGCGAAGGCGAACAGACCGCCTCGTAAATAGCGTACAATCTCACCTCTCTGACGCGCGGTGGAGCAGCCTGGTAGCTCGTTGGGCTCATAACCCAAAGGTCGCAAGTTCAAATCTTGCCCGCGCAACCAAATCCGTAGACCCGCCGGATGCATCGAACAGGTGCACGGCGGGTTTTTCGTTTCCGGGCCCGACTCACGGGACCTGAAGCGCTTCTCGGATCTTCTTGTCGTTGGTGCGGGTAATCTAAATGCGAATGATTCGCATATACTAGATCGTCCCGCCAACGAGTTGGCACAGACCAGCAGACAAGAAGGCTCTCGATGAAGCTCACCCCGTTGGCGTCCGCCGCCCTCCTCCTGGCCCATGCAGCCGCCGCGCAGGCGCAGCAGGCGCCGGCCCCCACCCTTTCCACGGTGACCGTGAACGCCAGCGCCGACGCTTCGGCGCAAGGCCTGTCGCCCGCCTATCCCGGCGGCCAGGTGGCACGAGGCGGCCGCGCCGGCATCCTGGGCACGCGTGACAACCTGGAGACGCCGTTCTCCATCACGAGCTACACCAACGACCTGATCCAGGACCGCCAGGCGCGCAGCGTCGGCGAGGTGCTGCAGAACGACCCGACCGTCCGCGTGGCCCGCGGCTTCGGCAACTTCCAGGAGTCGTACTTCATCCGCGGCTTCATCCTGAACTCCGACGACGTGGCCTACAACGGCCTCTACAGCCTGCTGCCGCGCCAGTACATCGCCACCGAGCTGTTCGAGCGCGTCGAGGTCCTGCGCGGCGCGTCCGCCTTCCTGAACGGCGCGAATCCCGGCGGCGGTGGTCTTGGGGGCGCGATCAACCTGCTGCCCAAGCGTGCGCCCAACGATCCGCTGAACCGCGTCACCCTGGAAGCCGGCAGCGGTGGCCACGCCAGCGTCGCCGCCGACCTCGCCCGCCGCTTCGGGCCCGACGGCGCGACGGGCGTGCGGATCAACACCGCCCTGCGCGGAGGCGGCACGGCCGTGGACCACGAGAAAGCGAAGCTCGGCCTGGCGTCCGTCGGCCTCGACTGGCGCAGCCGCGACGTGCGCCTGTCCGGCGACCTCGGCTACCAGGACAACCGCCTCGATCGCACACGTCCCAACGTCACGCTCGGAACGGGCGTCACCTCGGTGCCGACCCCGCCCGATCCGGCCACCAATTTCGCCCAGCCGTGGACCTTCTCCAACGAGCGCGACCTGTTCGGAACCCTGCGCGGCGAATGGGACATCTCGTCCGCCGCCACCGCCTGGGCCGCCTACGGCCTGCGCCGCAGCAAGGAGGAGAACTCGCTGGCCAACCTCACCGTCACGGACGCGGCCAGCGGCGCAGGCAACGTCGCCCGATTCGACAACACGCGCAAGGACAAGGTCGACACCGGCGAGCTGGGCCTGCGCGGCAAGCTGCGCGCGGGAAGCATCGGCCATGAATGGGTGGCCGCCGCCAACTGGTTCCGCCTGGACCTGCGCAGCGCCTTCGCGTTCGACTTCGCCAACAGCCTGCCCAGCAACCTCTACAACCCGACCTTCCATCCGCGGCCGGACTTCAGCGCCGCGACCTTCGTCGGCGGAGCGCTGGACTCGCCGAGTCGCACCGGCCTCACGCGCCTGACCAGCTACGCCCTCGGCGACACGCTCTCACTGGCCGACGACCGCCTGCGCGTCACGCTGGGCCTGCGCCACCAGAAGCTGGACATCGGAAGCTTCGCCGCCGGCACCGGCGCGGTCCAGAGCCAATACAGCGCCGGCCGCACCAGCCCCGCCGTGGGCGCGACCTGGCGGGCGACGAAGCAGCTGTCGGTCTATGCGAACTACATCGAGGGCCTCACGCAGGGCCAGACCGCGCCGGCCAGCTCGGGCGGCGCACCGGTCGCCAACGCCGGTCAAGCGCTCGCTCCGTTCGTCTCCAAGCAGAAGGAAGCCGGCGTGAAGTACGAGGCCGACGGCATCGGCGCGGGTGCGGCGGTCTTCAGCACCTCGCGGCCGCGCGCTTTCGTCGACGCGTCGCAGCTGTTCAGCGCGGCCGGCGAGGATCGCCACGACGGGCTGGAGCTCACCGTCTACGGCACGCCGACCCGCGGCCTGAAGCTGCTCGGCGGCGCCACCTGGCTGCGTGCAGAGCAACGCAGCACCGGATCGGGCGCCACCGACGGTCGCCGCGTGATCGGCGTCCCCGAGTTCCAGGCCACGCTGGGCGCCGAATGGGACGTCCCGGCCGTGACGGGCCTCGCGCTGGACGCGCGCATCGTCCACACCGGAAGCCGCTATGCCGACGATGCCAACACGCTGAAAGTGGCGGGCTGGAACCGGCTCGACATCGGCGCGCGCTACCTGACCGAGCTCGCGGGCCGCCTGGTCACGCTGCGCGGACGGATCGACAACGTCACGGATCGCGCCTACTGGGCCTCCGTCGGCGGCTTCCCGGGCGCGGGCTACCTCGTCGTCGGCGCGCCCCGCACGTTCACGCTGAGCGCCAGCGTCGACTTCTGAAAACAGAAATGCTCACCGCGCGCGCCATCCGGGGCTGGTCGGCCGTCCACAAGTGGAGCAGCCTGATCTGCACCGTCTTCATGCTGATGCTGTGCCTCACCGGCCTGCCCCTGATCTTCCACCACGAGATCGGCCATGCGCTCGGCACCGAGGTCGAGGCGCCGGAGATGCCGCCGGATTCGCCCCGCATCAGCCTCGACCGCGTGCTGGAGATCGCGCGCGTCCAGTACCCCGACCGCATCGTGCAGTTCGCCTCGCAGGAGGAGGACAGCGACGACGTCTGGTACGTGACGATGACGCCCACGCCGGCGCCCACCGGCGACTTCCAGCAGGTGCCGGTCGACGCGCGCACGGGCGCCGTCCTGCCGCGCCCGCCGCTGCACCAGGGCTTCATGTGGGTGATGGACAAGCTGCACGTGGACCTGTTCGCCGGGCAGCCCGGCAAGCTGTTCCTGGGCGCCATGGGGCTGCTTCTGCTCGCCTCCATCGTCAGCGGCGTCGTGCTCTACGCGCCCTTCATGCGCAAGCTGGCGTTCGGCGAGGTGCGGCAGCACCGGTCGCGCCGCATCCGCTGGCTGGACCTGCACAACCTGCTGGGCATCGTCACGCTGGCCTGGCTGCTGGTGGTCGGCGCCACGGGCGTGCTCAACACCTGGGCCGAGCTGCTGCAGCAGCGCTGGCAGTCGACCGAGCTCGCCGGCCTGCTGGGCCCGTACCGCGACCAGCCCGTGATCCCCCATGCCGAACGGGCGTCCGCCCAGCGCGCGATGGAAGCGGCGCTGAGCCATGTGCCGGGCACCAAGGTGACATTCATCGCCTTCCCGGGCACGACGTTCTCGAGTCCGCGCCATCTCACTTTCTACCTGCGCGGCAACGAGCCGCTCACCTCGCGCCTGCCGCAACCCGTGCTGGTGGACGCCGGCAGCGCGAAGGTGACCGCGGCGGCGCGCCTGCCCTGGTACCTGATCGCGCTGCAGGTCTCGCGCCCGCTGCACTTCGGCGACTACGGCGGCATGCCGATGAAGATCATCTGGGCCGCGCTCGACATCGTCAGCATCATCGTGCTGGGCAGCGGCCTCTACCTCTGGCTGGCCCGCGGGTCGACGCGCCCGCTCGAGGCCGAAGCCGGCGTCATCCCCGAAGGCGCGAAATGAACCCCGCATTCCTGCGCGTGTGGGGCTGGCCCCTGCTCATCGCCGTCCTGAGCGCCAGCGGCCTCGCCAGCGCGCTCGTGTCGGACGGTTGGGGCGACGCGTGGTCCTGGCTGGCCCTGGGCTCTCCCATGGCCGTCACCGCGTGGTGCGCGAAGCCCAGCCGCCGGCAAGAACAATCGAAACGTCTCCCATGATCTTCCTGCTCCGCCCCTTGCTCGCGCTGGTCTTCCTCGTGGCGAGCCTCAACGCCGCCGCGGCCACCGCAGGCGACGAGAAGGCCCAGACCGCCATCCACATGCTCGACTACGTCAGCGTCGACTATCCCGAGACCGTGCAGGACGGCCAGGTGCGCGACGCGACCGAGTACAAGGAGCAGCACGAGTTCGCGACCCAGGTGCTGGCGTTGCTGCAGCAGCTGCCCGCCGTGCCCGGCAAGGAGGGCCTGGTGGAGAAGGCCCGCGCGCTGGTCGGCCGCATCGAGGCCAAGGCTCCCGGCCAGGAGGTGGCCGCGGCCGCGCGCCAACTGGCCGCCGAAGTGGTCCAGCGCTACCAGCTCGTGGTGGCGCCCCGGCAGGCGCCCGACCTGGCCAAGGCCGCCGCGCTCTTCCAGGCGCAGTGCGCCGCCTGCCACGGCGCGCAAGGCCGCGGCGATGGGCCGGCATCGAATGGCATGGATCCGGCGCCGAGCAACTTCCATGACGCCGCGCGCATGGACAAGCGCAGCGTCCACAGCCTGTACAGCACCATCACGCTGGGCGTCGCCGGCACGCCGATGCGCGCCTTCACCGAGCTGTCGGAAGCCGACCGCTGGGCGCTGGCCTTTTTCGCCGGCGGCATGCGCAGCTCGCCGCGGCAGGTCGAGCAGGGCGAGGCGCTCTGGCGCAAGGGCACCGGCAAGGCGGAGCTGGGCGATCTCCGCAAGCTGGTCACCACGATGCCGGGCGAGCTGTCGCCCGCCGGTGGCGAGCTGGACGCGGTGCGCGCCTACCTGGTCGCGCATCCCGCGGAGATGGCTTCGGCGGGGCCTGCGCCGCTGGCGCTGGCGCGCGCCCGCCTGGACCAGTCGCTCGCGGCCTACCGCTCCGGCGATCGTGCCGGGGCTCGCCAGCATGCCGTCGGCGCGTACCTGGAAGGCTTCGAGCTGATCGAAAGCGCGCTGGACAACGTGGACGCGGCCCTGCGCCACAAGGTCGAGGAGGCCATGATGGCCCTGCGCTCCGACATCGACGCGGGCCGCCCCGCCGGGCAGGTCGAAGCGCGCGTACGGGAGCTGGGCTCGCTGCTCGGCGAGGCCGAGAGCAAGCTCTCCGAAGGCGAGATGTCGTCCGCCACGGCGTTCACCAGCTCGCTGCTGATCCTGCTGCGCGAGGGACTCGAAGCCATCCTGGTGCTGGCGGCCATCGTCGCCTTCGTGCGCAAGACGGGCCGGCGCGACGCGCTGCCCTACATCCACATCGGATGGATCGCCGCGGTGGCGCTGGGCGCGGCCACGTGGTTCGTGGCGAACCGTTTCATCGCGATTTCGGGCGCGAGCCGCGAGCTGACCGAAGGCTTCTCCGCGCTGCTCGCGGCCGTCATGCTGCTGTACGTGGGCCTGTGGCTGCACAACCGCTCTCACGCCCAGGCCTGGCAGGCGTTCATCCGCGAGCAGGTCACCGGTGCGCTGGCCAGGCGCACCCTGTGGGCGATGGCGGGCATCTCCTTCCTGGCGATCTACCGCGAGCTGTTCGAAGTCATCCTGTTCTACGAAACGCTCTGGGCGCAGGCGGGGCCCGCGCAGCAGCCGGCCGTGCTGGCGGGCATCGGCGTCGGCGCGGTGCTGCTGGCGCTGCTGGGCGGTTTGATCCTCAAGTACAGCGCGCGGCTGCCGATCGGCCCGTTCTTCGCCGCCACGTCCTGGCTGCTGGTCGTGATGGCCGTCATCTTCGTGGGCCACGGCATCGCGGCCCTGCAGGAAGCTGGGCTGCTCGGGGCGACGCCCGTGCACTTCATTGCGGTGCCGATGCTGGGCGTGCATCCCAACGTGCAGGGCCTGCTGGCCCAGGGCGCGATGCTGGTGCTGACGGTCGTCGTCCTCCTGCGGGGCCGCCGCACGCGCACGGGCTGAAGCGATAAAGTCCTGCGCAGGAGACTGGCATGGCAGCAGACGACGAGCAGCAGCGTTGGCGTGAATGGATCGGCCGCACCGAGACCCTCCTCGACGCCATCTATCCCACGCCGGTGATGGCGCTCAACGCGACGCTCGACCGCGAGCCCCTGGCCGAGACCGGGTCGCCGCTGCCGCCGCTGTGGCACTGGCTCTACTTCCTGCCGCGCCATCGCCAGTCGGAGATCGGCGATGACGGCCACGCCAGGCGCGGCAGCTTCCTGCCGCCGGTGCCGTTGCCGCGCCGCATGTGGGCGGCCGGGCGATTCGAGTTCCGCTCGCCGATCCGCGTGGGTGACGCGGTCGAGCGCCGCTCCACCATCGAGAACGTGACGAGCAAGAGCGGCCGCACCGGCCAGCTGGTCTTCGTCACGGTCCGGCACGAGGTGTTCTGCAACGGCGCCGCCGATGCCGCGCTGGTCGAGCACCACGACATCGTCTATCGCGACGCGCCCAAGCCCGGCGATCCGGTGTCGCCGCCGCAGAAGCCCGAGCTCGTGCCCGAGTGGCGGCGCGAGATCGTGCCCGACGACGTGCTGCTGTTCCGCTACTCGGCGCTCACCTTCAACGGCCATCGCATCCACTACGACCGCCGCTACGTCACCGAAGTGGAAGGCTATCCGGGGCTGATCGTGCACGGTCCGCTGATCGCCACGCTGCTGATGGACCTGCTGCGGCGCGAACGGCCCGACGCCGAAGTCGCCACCTTCCAGTTCCGCGCGGTGCGGCCCACGTTCGACCTGCATCCGTTCCAGCTGAACGGATTGCCGTCGCCCGATGGGCGCACGGTGCGCCTATGGGCGCAGGACCACGAGGGCTGGCTGACGATGGACGCAACGGCCACCTTGCGCTGACGGCCGGATCTCGCGCGCACGGGCTGGGCGCGATCGCTTGCGTGATGAGGGGGGAGTGGCGCGGCTGGCGGGGATCGAACCCACGACCCTTGGCTTCGGAGGCCAATACTCTATCCACTGAGCTACAGCCGCACGGGGACAGACGCGCATTATCGCCCATCGCGGCGAACCCCGGCCGGTGGCTCAGGAGCGCCGGGGGCCGACAGCTATAATCGAAGGTTGTTTTGACACGTCAAGCACCAGAAATTTTCTTGAGGACGCCATGAGCGACAGCACGCAGGAAGAAGCCCACACCGGCCCGATCAAGACGCCCAAGCAGCTGCTGTTGGCGGTGTTCCTGTCGTTCGTGATCCCGGTGCTGATCATCATGGGCTTCGTGGCCTACGTGACGTCCGAGAACAAGCCCGCCGGCACGACCCAGGCCGAGACCTACGCCCTTGGCGGCGTGTCGGCGCAGGACATGCAGCGCGGCGTGACCGAGCGCATCCGCAAGGTCGGCACCGTGGAGATCCGCGACGCCAACCGTCCGCTCAAGCCCGGCGCCGAAGTCTTCAAGGCGCAGTGCGCGGCTTGCCACGAGACGGGCGCCGCAGGCGCGCCGAAGATCGGCGACGCGGGCGCCTGGGGACCGCGCATCAAGACGGGCTTCGACGCGCTCGTCGCCTCGGCGCTGAAAGGCAAGGGCGGCATGCCCCCGCAAGGCGGCGGCGACCACGAGGATGTCGAGATCGCCCGCGCCGTGGCCTTCCTGGCCAACGCCGGCGGCGCCAAGTTCGAAGAACCCCAGCGCGCCCAGGCACCGGCCGCGGCTGATGCAGCGTCCGCTCCCGCCGCGGCGGCGCCCGCCGCTGCTGCGCCCGCCGCCGCTTC
>JAEWBU010000052.1 GCA_023390985.1 Pseudomonadota bacterium | reverse complement strand
GCCGAAGCGGCCGCGGTGGGCGAGGGCGACGCCGAGGCGCTCGCGCCGGGCGCGGGCGAGGTGCTCGAGCTCGACGTCGGCGGCGGCGTGGTGGCGCTCGATCCCGAGCTGGTGCTCGGCGTCGGTGGCGACGTCGGCGATTCGCCCTTGCCGCAGGCGGCGAGGGCGACGGCGGTGGCGACGCCCGCGAGGGTGAGGGCGATGCCGTTCATGGGCCTGATCATCTGGAGCTCCTTTGCTAGGCCACGACCTTGACGGTCACGCCCGGGTCCTTGCGCAGCACCTCCACGCCCACGCTTCTTTCGTGACGCGTGAGCAGCAGATCGCAGCCGGCCCCGGGCAGGCCCAGCCGCTCGATGCGCAGCCAGTCGATGAAGTCCGGCAGGCGCGGTGCGCGAAGAGAGACGTCCTTGGTCGCGCCGTCCACCTCCAGCCCCAGGCAGGCCTGCAGCACCGCAAAGGGCGCGGCCGCGGCCCAGGCCTGCGGCGCGCAGGCGACAGGGTAGAGCGTGGGGCCGGCGTCGTGCCGGCGCGGGAAACCGCAGAACAGCTCGGGCAGCCGGTGCAGGTCGAAGTGCAGGCTGGACTCGAACATCGCGGCCATCAGCCGCATCGCTTCCTCGGTGCGGCCGTAGCGCGCCAGGCCCATGGCCGCGATGGCGTTGTCGTGCGGCCAGATCGAGCCGTTGTGGTACGACATCGGGTTGTAGCGCGGCTCGCCCTCGGCGATGGTCCGCACGCCCCAGCCGCTGAAGAACGCGGGGCCGAGCAGCACGTCGGCGATGCGCTGCGCGTGGGGGTCCGCGGCGATGCCGCTCCACAGGCAGTGCCCGACGTTGGAGGCCAGCACCTCGCAGCGGCGCTTGGCGCCGTCGAGCGCCAGCGCGTAGGTGCCCAGCTTGTCGGACCAGAAGGCCGACTGGAACCGCACCCGCAGGTCCTGCGCGTCCTGGTCCAGGCGATCCGCCAGTTCGTTCTCGCCGAAGGCCCGCGCCATGTCGGCCAGCGCCAGCTTGCCCTGGTAGACGTAGCCCTGCACCTCGCACAGCGCGATGGGCGCGTCGGCCAGGTGGCCGTCGCGGTGGAACACCGAATCCTGCGAGTCCTTCCAGCCCTGCTGCGTGAGGCCGTCGGCGCTCTTGCGCGCGTACTCGACGAAGCCGTCGCCGTCGGGGTCGCCGTGGGTGTCGATCCACTTCAGGGCGGCCATCAGGTTGGGCCACAGGCGCTTGACGGTGGCCGTGTCGCCGGTGCGGCGCCAGTAGGCGCCCGCCAGCACCAGGAACAGCGGCGTGGCGTCCACCGTGCCGTAGTAGCGGCCGAACGGGATCTCGCGCGTGCGCGCCATTTCGCTGGAGCGCGCCTCGTGCAGGATCTTGCCGGGCTCGGCGTCGCGCGGCGCGTCGAAGCCGGTGGCCTGCGTCTCGGCCAGGAACTCCAGCACGCCGCGCGCGGGCGTCGGGTCGATCCACAGGTATTCCAGCGCGGTCAGGATGCCGTCGCGCCCGAAGGTGGTGGAGTACCAGGGCACGCCCGCGAACGGGTAGGGCCCGGTGGGCAGCCGCGTGGTGAGCATCGCCAGGTCCGACACCGAGCGGTCCAGCCACAGGTTCACCAGCGGGTTGGACGACCGCACCTGGCAGGCGGAGAGGCTGACCTGCTTGCGCGCCGCGTTGTTGGCGTGGAAGGCGTCCAGGTAGCCGATCATCTGCGGCGCCGGTTCGCCTTCGCGCTCGCACGCGATGGTGAAGTAGAAGTGGCGCTCCTCGCCCGGCGCCAGCCGCACGTCGTAGCGCACGCGGTGCGCCTCCATCGCCTGCGGCGGCGGATCGAAGCGGATGCGCGTGCGGCGCTGCGTGGCGTCCAGGCCATGGTAGGGCAGCACGATCTCGGCCGGGTCCACGTGCGGCGCCAGCCGCTCGCCGCGGCGCTTGCGTTCCATGCCGCGCACCTCGAACAGGTCGACGAAGTCGGCGTCGAAGGCCATCTCGATGCGCACCTGCAGCGGCCGCGTGCCGTGGTGGTTGACGCGCAGGTGCTCGTAGCACGCGCCCTGCCACAGCAGCTTGGCGCGGAACAGGTGCAGCTCGCCCTTGGGCAGCACGACCTCGCCGCGCTCGGTGAGGTCGGGGTTCATCAGGTCGATGGCCAGCAGGCTGTTGGCCTCCTGCACCGAGGAGCCCAGGTACAGCGGGCGCGCGCCGTTGATCGTGAGCTCCTGGTAGGAGAGGTAGCGCGTGTCCTCGTGGTACAGGCCTTCCTGGCCCGGCGCCAGCACCGAGATGTCGCCGGAGCGGTCGAACATCGCGAAGGCGTGGTCGCTCTTGAGGGTCTGCGGCTGCTCTTCCGGCCGCGCGAAGGTCGCCAGCACGTACCAGCGATCGTCGATCTGGATCTTGCGTTCCGCCATCAGCGGGCTCCTCTTGTTGCTTGCTTCCCGGCCGTCAGGCCGCGGCGATGCGCTGTTCGTGGATAAGGCCGCGGTACAGCGCGGCGTAGGTCGAGGCCATGACGGGCGCGGCGAAGTGCCGCTCGAAGTGCTCGCGGCAGGTGCGCCGGTCGATCTGGTGCACGCGGCGCGCGGCCGCGATCGCCTCGGCCTGGTTGTTGACGATGAAGCCGGTGACCCCGTGCTCGAGCAGCTCGGGCACGGAGCCGTGGCCGTAGGCGATGACGGGCGTGCCGCACGCCAGTGCCTCGATGATGACCAGGCCGAACGGCTCCGGCCAGTCGATCGGCGTGATCAGCGCGCGGGCGCTGCCGATGAAGTCGTTCTTCTGCCGGTCGCCGATCTCGCCGACGAAGGTGATGAGCGGATGGTCGAGCATGGGCTCGATGTGCTCGTCCCAGTAGCGGCGGTCGGCGTTGTCCACCTTGGCCGCGATGTGCAGCGGCGTGTCGCAGGCCAGCGCGATCTCGATCGCGCGGTCGCAGCGCTTCTCGGGCGAGATGCGGCCGACGAAGGCGAAGTAGTCCTTGGGGTGGGGCTGGAAGCTGTACAGGTCCAGCGGCAGGCCGTGGTGGACCGTGGCCAGCCAGTTGGCCCAGGGCAGGGGCGCGCGCTGCGCCCGCGAGATCGACACCAGCGGATGCTGGCGGAAGTGCCTGAACAGCGGCTGCGAGTCCGGCCAGTCGAGCCGGCCGTGCAGCGTGGTCAGGCTCGGCGTCGGGCAGCGCACGGCGATCGGCAGGTGCATCGCGTCGATGTGGAAATGGATGACGTCGAAATTCGGGCTGAGCTCGGCCACCCGGTCGACCATGAGCGTGTGCCAGATCACCGGGTCGGGCTTGCCGGGGTGCAGGCGCAGCGCGCGGTCGACCACCGGCACGAGCCGGGCCCGCGTGTGCGAGTCGCCGCTGGCGAACAGCGTGACGTCGTGGCCGAGGTCGATCAACGCCTCCGTGAGGTAGTGGACCACCCGCTCCGTGCCTCCATAGGCGCGTGGCGGGACGCTTTCATAGAGGGGGGCGACTTGGGCGATCTTCATGGGGTACTGCCGCGTTGGTTCGCGGCGGTGATCGCGGCGTCCTCCAGCGCTTTGGAAGGACAAGCTAGCGCCGATGGCTGCGGTGCGGTGTAGGAGGAGGCTCGCACAGCATGCGGGAGCAGTCGTGCCTTGCGTTGCGCGGCACGCATAAAGGGAAAGGCCCCGCTACGCGGGGCCTTTCTCGGCGGTGAGGGTCCTTACGGACGGGCCACGCTGTAGGACATGAAGTGCGACTGCACGCGGTTGTCCAGGGCGACGGAGATGCCCGCGCCCGGCAGCGCGCGGATGAACACGGCGCTGTACGGGATGTTGGGCGTCACGGTGGTGTCCGCGCCTTGCGGCCGCGAACGCATGCCCTGGATCGGGCTGTCGAACGTCAGCGTGTCGGTGCGGCCGTTGTCGCTGCCCGTGCTCGTCAGTTTGCGCGTGAGCGTGTTCTCGGTCGCGGCCGTGACGACGGTCTGGTTGCGAGCCGGCACGCCGGTGCTGAAGACGATCTGGTTGTTGCTGTCGAGGGCGATCGCGCCGGTCGACGTCACGGCGACGTTCTGCACGACGTCCCAGTACTTCGTGATGGTGCCGACGGCCGGGGGCTTGGGCGCCTGCGGACGGGTGAGCACGAAGCTGGTCTTCAGCACTTCGGGGGCCAGGCTGCCGCCCGGGTTGTTGGTGCCGAACAGCGTCAGTTCGCCGCTGGGCGAACGGAAACCGTAGACCTCGGTCGCGGCATCGCCGTACTGCAACTTGAAGGTGCCGTCGGCCTGGGCCGCGATCTTCGCGGCTTCGTCCGTGTCGGGAATGCAGCCCGCGCCGAAGTCGTTCTCCGGAACCTTGTAGTCGCACACGGCGGTCGTGCCGTCGGCGGCGATGTTCATCTCGCCGATCCAGTGGCGCGGACGGTTGTTGAGCGACGCCTCCTCGACGCCGCTCTCCAGGAACTCCCACTTGCCCGTCACCGAGGCGAGGGTGTGCGACTGCACCGGGAAGATGAAGCCCGCGCGCTCCGCGTCGCGCGTGACGCCGGCGCCGGACGGGCCGATCATGACGGTGGTCGGAACGTCCCCCAGCACGTCGAACTCGCAGGCCTGGCTGGAGGGCGAGATCTGGAACTGGCCGTTGACCAGGCCGGCCTTGAAGTCGATGTCCACGATGTCCGAGGCGCCGACGTAGTCGACGACGCGGTACTTGCCGCTCAGGGCCTGCGGGCAGTTTTCCAGCGTGCCCTTGGAAACGTTGGCCACCACTTCGTTCAGCGTCACCGGCGCGGTGCCAGCGGTGGTGCTGGCGATCTGGCTCACCACCTGCGGCAGCGTCGCGGGGGTCACCACGGTGCCCAGCTGGTCGAGCAGCTTGTCGTAGTTGTTGCCGCCGCTCGGGTTGGCGGAGGTCGCCGCCACCAGGCTGGTCTTGAACGGGTCGATCGCCGTCAGGTCCACGCCCGCGGCGGTGCTCAGCGCGGCCAGCACGTCGGTGGTGGCCTGCGTGACGGCGGTGCCGCTCAGCACGCCCTGGCCGAAGTTGGTGAACAGGTCGGACGGCAGCGTGCCTGCGGCGCGCGCCAGGACCATCTCGGTCAGCGGCGTGACGTGGGCGATCGCGCTCGAGCCGCTGCCCAGGGCCAGCGAGTGCAGCGTCACTTCGGTGCCGTTGACGGTGCCGCTCACCTTCACGATGCAGGGCAGGGCGCCGTTCTCGACCGTGACGGTGTAGCCGCCGGACTCGTTGGTGGTGGCCGTGCCGGTGCCGACTTCGCACTTCACCTGCACGGCGCTGTTGGCCATCGCCAGGCCCGTTGCGGCCACGCCGGAGAGCTGCACGCCGGAGCTCGCGGCGGTGCTGCCGCCACCGCCGCCACCACCGCAAGCGGCCACCAGGGCCGCGGCCGCGACGGCCCCTGCCGTCAAACCTAGAGCTTTCAGATTCATTTCGATCCTTGCGTTCATTACTTCGCCTCACCGCTGCTTTGCGGAAGGTTGGTTGGCGTAACTGGTCGTTTCGCCGGGTCGCAAGGATCGTGAAAAGCGCGCGACGCATCCATCCCCCATTTGGGTAGTGGTGCGCGCGCGCATCAGCGGTGTCAATCGTGCACGCTGGTGTGCGGCAGATGCAGCAGCCGCTGAGCGCCTGCGCGTCCCAGAAACAGGAACGGCGCCCGAAGGCGCCGTTCTTCATGGGAGGTCGAGCGCTTGCTCAGTTGCCTTCGCTGCGATGCCGCGGGGCCGAGGGCGTCGGGTACATCTGGTCGCGCTCCTGCGAGCCGCCACCCGTGCCCGTCGTGCGCGGGCCGTCGTCGGTCGGGTACTGCGCACCCGCGGCGCGGCTGCCCGCACCACCCGAGTAACCACCGCCGGGGCCGGGATAGCCGCCACCGCCTTGCGAGCCGCCGCCGTAACCGCCACCGCTGCTGCCGCCGCCGTAGCCACCGCCGCCTTGCGAACCGCCGCCCTGGTAGCCGCCACCGCCGCCTACGCTGCCGCCCTGGTAGCTGCTGGCCATGCTCGATGCCTTGTCGCGCGCCATCTCGCCGCCGACCTGCGCCGCGTGCGCCAGCTGCGGACCCTTCTCCTGCGCGCGGTCGTACCACTTGCTCAGGATGCGGCCGGCGGTTTCGCGGCCGCCCAGGCCGAACGCCAGGCCGAGGCCGAGCGCGATGGCGCCCACGAAGGCCATGAACAGCGTGTTCACCAGCTCGGTCGCGATGCCGATCTGGTTGACCGCCACCACGATGGCGAAGGCCCACACCAGCGCCGAGGCGACCTTGGCCAGCAGGTTGGCGTTGGAGAGGTCCGCTTCGCTCGCGGCGCCGCGCACCAGGTTGCTCAGCGCGCGCGCGGCCAGGCCGCCGATCACCAGCACCACCAGCGCCACGATCACGTTGGGCAGCCACAGCAGCAGGTCGCGCAGCACCTCGGACACGGCGGGCAGGCCCAGCGCGTCGAACGCCACCACGGCCGCGATCAGGCGGACGAACCACTTGGCGATGAGGCCGATCATCCCCGCGGGATCGAGCGCGCCGGCGCGATGGTGGTGCGAGCCTTGCGTGGTCGCCATCGAACCGCCGCCGGCATTCATCTTGTTGACGAAGCCCGCGAGGCCCGACTTGGCCGCGAGGTCGTTGAAGCGCACGGCGCGCAGCACCGCGGCGACGGCCTTCTCGACCAGCGAGGCGAGCAGCCAGCCGACGATGAGGATGACGGCGAAGCCGATGATCTTGGGTATGGCCGAGAGGAACATGGCCATGGCGGCTGCCAGCGATGTCATCATCGCGGCGCTCCAGTCAGAGATGGCTGTGGGCATGGGGCGCTCCGGTAAAACGCAAAGTGAACGATGCGCCCGACTGTCTGCCTGGCCCGAAAGAGCCATCGTCGGCGCAGGTCAGCGCGTGATGTAGGAGGGCGCTTCACAAAGAAAAGACGGCTGAGGCTCCGTTGCCCCAGCCGTTCCCACCCACCTCGTCATTCCCGCGAAGGCGGGAATCCAGGGCTTCCGCCTACTTCAGCACGTCACCCAGACAGAGGTACTTGATCTCCAGGTACTCGTCCATCCCGTGGTGCGATCCCTCGCGTCCCAGCCCCGACTGCTTGACGCCGCCGAACGGCACGTGCTCGGTCGCGATGATCCCGACGTTGATCCCGACCATGCCGTACTCCAGAGCTTCGCTCACCCGGAAGATGCGGCCCACGTCGCGGCTGTAGAAGTAGCTGGCCAGGCCGAACTCGGTGTCGTTGGCCGCCTGCACGGCTTCCTGCTCGGTCTTGAACTTGAAGACCGGCGCCAGCGGCCCGAACGTCTCTTCCTTCGCGCAGAGCATGTCGCCCGTGGCATCGGCGATCACGGTCGGCTGGAAGAACTGGCCCTGCAGCCGCGAACCGCCCACCACCACCTTGCCGCCCTTCTTCCGCGCGTCCTCGACGTGGCGCTGCACCTTGTCCAGCGCGGCCGGCTCGATCAGCGGGCCCTGCACCACGCCTTCCTCGAAGCCATTGCCGACCTTGAAGCCCTTGACC
>JAEWBU010000044.1 GCA_023390985.1 Pseudomonadota bacterium | reverse complement strand
CCTCCAGCGTCGCGATGGACACGCCGGAGTTGCCCACCTTGCCGTAGATGTCCGGCCGCGGGTCGGGATCGTTGCCGTACAGCGTGACCGAGTCGAACGCGGTGGACAGGCGCTTGGCCGGCATGCCCTCGGACAGCAGCTTGAAGCGCCGATTGGTGCGGAAGGCGTCGCCTTCGCCCGCGAACATGCGGGTGGGGTCCTCGTTCTCGCGCTTGAACGCGAAGGTGCCCGCGGTGTACGGGAAGCTGCCGGGCACGTTGTCCAGCATCAGCCACTTGAGGATCTCCCCGTGGTCCTCGAATTGCGGCAGGGCCACCTTGCGGATGGTGGTGCCCGACAGCGACCTGGTGGTGAGCGCGGTGCGGATCTCCTTGTCGCGGATCTTCACCACGTACTCTTCGCCCGCGTAGGCCTTGTGCATGTCGGGCCACTGCTGAAGCAGGTGCAGCGCGTCGCGGTCCATGCGCGACTTGCGCTTGCCGGCCAGGTCGAGCGCGGCTTCGGCGGCGGGCGCGCGGTCGGGCTTGTCCACCTTCAGCATGCGCGCCGCTTCCTGCAGCTGCTGCACCTCGCGCGCGAGCTTCGCCTGTTCACGCGCGTGCTTCTTGTAGCCGCGCACCGTGTCGCTGATCTCGGCCAGGTAGCGCGTGCGCGCGGACGGCACGATCGGCGTCTGGTTGGTGCTGTGGCGCACCGCCACGGCGGGCAGTCGGCCGTCCTTCAGC
This sequence comes from Pseudomonadota bacterium, assembly GCA_023390985.1. GTDB lineage: Bacteria > Pseudomonadota > Gammaproteobacteria > Burkholderiales > Burkholderiaceae_C > Ramlibacter. The sequence continues at coordinate 19,565 of JAEWBU010000044.1, read as the reverse complement.
GGCAGGCCGAGCTCCTGCAGGCGCGGCTTGAGCGCCTGGTACAGCGCGGTGACGCCGTCGTCGTTGAAGCGCGCGGCCATGGTGCCGAACACCGGCATCTCCTCCGGCCGCTTGCCCCAGGCTTCCTTGTTGCGCTGCACCTGCTTGGCGACGTCGCGCAGCGCGTCCTGCGCGCCTTTGCGGTCGAACTTGTTGATCGCGATGAACTCGGCGAAGTCGAGCATGTCGATCTTCTCGAGCTGGCTGGCCGCGCCGAACTCCGGCGTCATCACGTACATGGGCACATCCACCAGCGGCACGATCGCGGCGTCGCCCTGGCCGATGCCCGAGGTCTCGACCACCACCAGGTCGAAGCCGGCCGCCTTGCAGGCCGCCACCACGTCGGGCAGGGCCGCGGAGATCTCGCTGCCGAAGTCGCGCGTGGCCAGCGAGCGCATGAACACGCGCGGACCCTGGCGCCATGGCCCGATGGCGTTCATGCGGATGCGGTCGCCCAGCAGGGCGCCGCCGCTCTTGCGGCGCGACGGGTCGATGGAGATCACGGCCACGCGCAGCTGGTCGTCCTGGTCCAGGCGCAGGCGGCGGATCAGTTCGTCCGTGAGCGAGGACTTGCCCGCGCCGCCGGTGCCGGTGATGCCGACCACGGGAACCTTGGCGAGATCGGCCTGCTGGCGGATCGAGGAGATCAGCGATGCGTCGGCCGAGCCGTTCTCCAGCGCGGTGATCAGCTGCGCGAGCGAGCGCCAGGCGGCGTCGCCGTGGCCCTGGATCGCCTTGCCGTCCTTGGGCGCGTACGACGACAGGTCCTGGTCGCAGCGCATGACCATCTCGCCGATCATTCCCTGCAGGCCCATGCGCTGGCCGTCCTCCGGGCTGTAGATGCGGGTGACGCCGTAGTCCTGAAGCTCGCGGATCTCGGCCGGCACGATGACGCCGCCGCCGCCGCCGAACACCTGGACGTGCGCGCCGCCGCGCTGGCGCAGCAGGTCCACCATGTACTTGAAGTACTCGACGTGGCCGCCCTGGTAGGAGCTGATGGCGATGCCCTGAACGTCTTCCTGCAGCGCGGCGGTCACGACCTCGTCGACGCTGCGGTTGTGGCCCAGGTGGATCACCTCGGCGCCCATGCCCTGCAAGATGCGCCGCATGATGTTGATGGCGGCGTCGTGCCCGTCGAACAGGCTGGCGGCGGTGACGAAGCGGACCTTCTGGGTGGGGCGGTAGCTGGCGAGCGCCTTGAACTCGGCGGAAAGGTCGGTCATGGGAATGCTTTCTGGCGGGCGCACCGGCGGGCCCGATGCTCAAGTCTCCGCGCAGCAGCTTAATTGACGTTTACGTCAACGTCAATCAAGCCGCCGGTTGGCCCGCGAAGCAAAACAGGCGCCCGGAGGCGCCTGTTTTCTTCATGCGACGGGGCTGCGGCTCAACCGTAGAGGTAGTTCGGGAGCCAGAGCGTCAGCTGCGGCCAGATGTACATCAGCACCATGCAGACGATGACGATGAGCATGTACGGCATCATCCCCGCGAAGATCTGGTTGATCGTCACGTGCGGCGGCGACACGCCCTTCAGGTAGAAGGCCGACATCGCGACCGGCGGCGACAGGAAGGCCGCCTGCAGGTTGACGAACACCAGCACGCCCCAGAGCATCGGATCGATGTTGAAGTGCTGCAGCAGCGGCAGGAAGATGGGCACGAAGATCACGATGATCTCGGTCCACTCCAGCGGCCATCCCAGCACGAAGATGATGGCCTGCGACAGCAGCAGGAACTGCACCGGCGAGAGGTCCAGGCTCAGAACCCACTGCTCGACCAGGCTCTGGCCGCCGAGAATGGCGAACACGGCCGAGAAGATGGCCGAGCCCACGAACAGCCAGCACACCATCGCCGTCGTCTTGGCGGTCAGAAAGACGGCTTCCTTGATCTTCTGCCAGGTGAGCGAGCGTGATTGCCAGGCCATGAGGAAGGCGCCGGCCGCGCCGACGGCCGCCGACTCCGTCGCCGTGGTGATGCCGAACAGGATGACCGCCAGTACCACGAACGTCAGGATCGCCAGCGGCATCACCGAGGTGGCCAGCAACCGCAGGATCTCGAACTGCTCGGCATCGAAGCGCAGGTAGTACCAGGCGAGCGCCAGCAGGGCGAGAGCGCAGGTGATCCAGAACCCGATGTAGAACGACGCCGGAACCGGCGGCGGGCCTTCGTTGGTGACCGTGTTCAGGCTGCGCATGCCGCCGTCGCTGCCGGCGCCGGGAGGCTCCTGCACGCCACTTCCGCTGCTGCCGCCGCCGCTGTCGGTGCCGGGAGGCTCCTGGAGGCCACCGCCGCCACCGCCTCCGGTGCTCTCAGCGGGCGGCTCCTGCAGGCCGCCGGAAGAAGCGGAGGTCTGCTCCTTGACGTCGTTGGCGGGCGGCTCGGCGAGGCCGCCGCCGGCCGGCGCGGGCGTGGCCGCCGGAGCGGAGACGGGCGGGGGCGCATCGGTCTTCTGCGAGTAGATGACCACGTACCACCATGTCGTGCCCAGCGTGACGACCGTCAGGATCACGGGAATGAGTGCCGTGCCCAGGGCGCGCAGCAGCGTGGACCAGCGAAGCGACATGTCGGCCCCGGCGCCCGCGAGCGCACGCCGCGGAGCGAACATCGCCGCCAGCAGCGCGGGCAGGATGCGGCGCGAGTAGGTGTTCGACACGTGCTGCAGCCACGGCGGAATCTCCACCTGCTGCTCTTCAGCCGGCAGCCTGGGCGCCACCTTCGGGTTGATCAGCACCCAGCCGATGATGTAGATCAGGTAGAGCAGCGACAGGAAGAAGCCGGGGAACATGGCGGCCGCGTAGAGCTTCACCACCGACTGCCCGGCGACGGCCGCGTACACGATGATCATCACCGACGGCGGGATCAGGATGCCCAGCGTGCCCCCGGCGGTGATGACGCCCGAGGCCAGGCGCACGTCGTAGCCCGCGTTCAGCATCGGCCGCATCGCGATCACGCCCATCAGCACCACGACCGCGCCCACCAGGCCCGAGGCGATGCCCCAGAAGGTGCAGATGATCAGGGTGGTGACCGCCAGCGATCCCGGCACCGAGCGGAAGGCGAGCCGCACGCTGTGGAACATCTTGTCCACCAGAGCGCCGCGCTCCATCACGTAGCCCATGAGCACGAACAGCGGGATGGAGATCAGCGTGTCGTTGTTCATCGCCCCGAAGGCGCGCTGCACCATCAGGTCGAAGATCTTGTTGCTCCAGAAGTGGGTGTTGGGGTCGTAGAACGCCACCCAGCCGAACATGATGCCCAGCCCCATCAGGGTGAAGGCGGTGGGGAAGCCCATCAGGATCACGACCACGATGAGCGCCAGCATCGTCAGCCCCAGGGCCGAATTGCTGATGAAGGGAAACAGCGCGCTCATCAGTCCTGCTCCATGCGCTGCCGCGCCATTTCGTCGATGTTCTTGGCCCTGGCGATGGCGTCCTGCTTGGCCTTCTCGTCCACGTAGGTGCTGCCGGCGAGCTGCTGCTCGACCACGTCGATCTCCTCGGCGTCCTTGAGGCGCGGCGTCCATTCGCCGGTGCGCAGGCACACCACGCAGCGGACCATTTCCGACAAGCCTTGCACCAGCACCACCGCGCCGGCGATCGGGATCATGAACTTGAAGGGATAGATGGGCAGCGGCGTCGCGTTGAACGTGGTCTCCCGCATGCTCAGCGACTCGCCGAAATAGACCCAGCCGGCCCAGGTGAGCGCGATGATGCCGGGCAGGAAGAACACCACGTACAGGATCAGGTCCAGGAAGGCCTGGCGCCTCGGCGGCATGCTGCCGTAGAGGAAGTCGCCGCGCACGTGGGCGTCATGCGCCAGGGCGTAGGCGCCGCACATCATGAAGAGCGTTCCGTAGAGCATGTTGCTCACGTCGAACACCCAGGCGGTGGGCATGTTCAGGATGTAGCGCTTGAAGACCTCGACGACGACCAGCAGCATCAGCGCCACGATCAGCCAGGCGAACGCCTTTCCGATCCAGGTGCTGAACGCGTCCACGCCTTGGAGCATTTTCTCGATTGTCATGGGCTAGTTCACGACCCTCTTGTTGCAAAAAAGGCCAGCCGGGGAGGGTGCCCCGCTGGCCCGGCGCTGATGCGTCCGCGGGTCAGGTCTTCTTGGTCTGGCCCTTGGCGAAGTAGCGGTTCCAGGCAACCTTGAAGTCGACCATGTAGTCGCCCTGCCACTGGCCGGCGCGCTCCGCGAAGGCGCGCTGCGAATCCAGCACCTTCTTGAAGAACGGGTTCTCGCCGGCCTTCTTGGCGGTGACCTTGTCCCAGGAGTCGAGCTGCGCGCGCAGGATGCTGTCCGGCGTCTTGTAGAACTGGACCTTGTCCTTGGTCTTCAGCTCGATGTAGTCCTTGGAGTTGCGGTCGATCGCCTTCCAGGAGAAGTCGGCCGAGGCGGCCTGCACGGCGTAGTCGATGATCGACTTGAGGTCGGCCGACAGCGCGTTGTACTTGGCCTTGTTGAACAGGATCTCGAACTGCTCGCCGGACTGGTGGAAGCTTTGCAGCATGCAGTTCTTGGCGACGTCCTGGAAGCCCAGGGCGCGGTCGGACGAAGCGTTGTTGAATTCCGCCGCGTCGATCAGGCCGCGGTCGAGCGCCGGCACGATCTCACCGCCGGGCAGCGGGTTGACCGCGGCGCCGAGGTCGGCGAACAGGTCGACGGCCAGGCCCACGGTGCGGAACTTCAGGCCCTTCATCTGCGAAACGTTGGACACCGGCTTCTTGAACCAGCCGAGCGGCTGGGTGGGCATCGGGCCGTACAGGTAGGACACCACGTCCATGTTGATGGACTTGTAGATCTCCTCCAGCAGGGCCTTGCCGCCGCCGTAGTAGTGCCAGGCCAGCACCATGTTGGGATCCATGCCGAAGGCCGGGCCCGAGCCCCACAGCGCCAGCGCGGAGTTCTTGCCGTAGTGGTAGGCCACCACGCCGTGGCCGCCGTCCAGCGTGCCCTTGTTCACCGCTTCGAGCAGCTGGAACGCCGGCACCACGGCGCCCGAGGGCAGCACTTCGATCTTCAGGCGGTTGCCCGCCATGTCGTTGACCTTCTTGGCGAAGTCGTTGGCGAACTCGTGGAAGATGTCCTTGGCGGGCCAGGTGCTCTGGAACCGGAAAGTGGTCGGTGCGGCCTGCGCCATCACCATCGGCGCGCTCAACGACGCGCCGGCGGCGACCGCGGCGCCCTTGAGCAGGCTGCGGCGGCGAGGGGTGCTGGTTGTATTCATCGCTTCGGTCTCCTGTAGGGTTCGCTGTGGTTAGCACACTATCTTTGGAGTCCGCTCGCTCATGCGGTAAGAGGGTTTACACCAACCGCGCCTAGCATGCGAACGCTCTCCACAGCGTGATGCTGTTCGCAGGCTTGATGCACTGTCAGCCTTCTGCCAGCTTTCAGGGCTTAGGGGATGCATGTACGAGACAGGCCGCTGCTCACCTTGAAAAGGGCGCGTCGTCGCATTCACTGCGAAGCCCATCCCGGCGGTGCTCGGTCCTGGTGCACGGGGAGAGGCTGGCAAAATCGTTGCCATGACGGTCGATCCAAAGCTGTCCCAAGGCCCCGAGGGCACGCGCCCCGCGCAGGGGTATGCGGGCGACGTGGCTCCGCAGCTCGCCTATGAGTGGTGGCGCACGGGCGACGCCGTGCTGGTCGACGTGCGAAGCGACGCCGAGCGCGAATGGGTCGGCTTCGTCCCCGGCGCCGTCGGCCTGGCCTGGAAGCAGTGGCCCGACACGTCGGTCAATCCCGCCTTCGACGACGCGCTGCGCGCGGCGGTCCCGGCGGGCAAGAAGGTCGTCCTGCTCTGCCGAAGCGGCGTGCGCTCCGTCGCCGCGGCCAAGCGTGCCACGGAGCTGGGCCTCGAGGCCTGGAACATCCTCGAAGGCTTCGAAGGCGACAAGGACGAGAATGGCCACCGCGGCCATAAGGGCGGCTGGCGCCTGCGCGGCCTGCCCTGGCGGCAGAACTGATCCTCTTTCCCGAAGAAAACATGGCAGTGAATCTCTCCGCCCCGAAAGCGGGCGACCTCCGGCCCGTGCGCGGCCTGTCCATCGGCGTAGCCGAGGCGGGCGTGCGCAAGGCCAACCGCAAGGACCTCACCGTCTTCCTGCTCGAGCCGGGCGCGAGTGTCGGCGGCGTGTTCACCCGCAACCGCTTCTGCGCCGCGCCGGTGCAGGTCTGCCGTGAACACCTGGCCGCCGGCGACATTCGCGCGCTGGTGGTGAACACGGGCAACGCGAACGCCGGCACGGGCGAGGACGGCTTGGTGCGCGCGCGCTCCACCTGCATCGCGCTGGCGCGCCAGCTGAACCTGGCGCCGCAGCAGGTGCTGCCGTTCTCCACCGGGGTGATCATGGAACCGCTGCCGGTCGAGCGCATCGAGGCCGGCCTGCCCGCCGCGCTGGCGGATGCGCGGCCGGACCACTGGCTGCGCGCTGCCGAGGGAATCATGACGACCGACACCGTGGCCAAGGCGTTCAGCGCCACGGCGCGCATCGCCGGTCAGGACGTCGCGATCACGGGCATCAGCAAGGGCGCCGGAATGATCCGGCCCAACATGGCGACCATGCTCGGCTTCCTGGCCACCGACGCCTGCATCGCGCAGCCGCTGATGCAGCAGCTGGCGCTGGAACTGGCCGAGGGCTCGTTCAACCGCGTGACGGTCGACGGCGACACCTCGACCAACGACTCGTTCATCGTCATCGCCACCAACAAGGCCGGGCATGCGCCGATCACTTCGCTCGACAGCGCCGAGGGCCGGGCGTTGAAGCGGGCGGCGGCGGACGTGTCGCGCCAGCTCGCGCAGGCCATCGTGCGCGACGGCGAGGGCGCCACCAAGTTCATCGCGGTGCGGGTCGAAGGTGGTCGCACCGCGCAGGAATGCCGGCAGGTCGCCTACGCGATCGCGCATTCGCCGCTGGTGAAAACCGCTTTCTTCGCCAGCGATCCGAACCTCGGCCGCATCCTGGCCGCCGTGGGATACGCCGGCATAGACGATCTCGACCAGGCGGGCATCGACCTCTGGCTCGACGACGTGCATGTCGCGACGCGCGGCGGCCGCAATCCCGCGTATCGCGAGGAAGACGGCCAGCGCGTGATGAAGCAGTCCGAGATCACGGTGCGCGTGGGCCTGGGCCGCGGACAGGCCGAGGACACGGTCTGGACTTGCGATTTCAGCCACGACTACGTGAGCATCAACGCGGATTACCGGTCATGAGCGAGTCTCTGGAACGTCTGCTCGAGCGCGCGCTGCAAGTGCTCGACCGCCTCGAAGCCGTGCTGCCGCAGCCGCTGTCCGCGCCCGACTGGAAAGCCTCCATCGCGTGGCGCTACCGCAAGCGTTCGTCGGGCCACGGCACGCTCGATCCGGTGCGGCATGTCGCGGGCATCCGCCTGTCCGACCTGAAGGAGATCGAACCGCAGAAGGAGAAGATCCAGCGCAACACCCAGCAGTTCGTCGCGGGCCAGCCGGCCAACAACGTGCTGCTGACCGGCGCGCGCGGCACCGGCAAGTCGTCGCTGATCAAGGCCTGCCTGAACGAGTACGCACCGCAAGGATTGCGGTTGATCGAGGTGGACAAGGCCGACCTGGTGGACCTGCCCGACATCATCGAGGTGGTGGCGGGACGGCCGGAGAAGTTCATGGTGTTCTGCGACGACCTCAGCTTCGAGGAGGGCGAGCCCGGCTACAAGGCGCTCAAGTCCATCCTCGACGGCTCGGTGGCCGCGGCCACGCCGAACGTGCTGATCTATTCCACCAGCAACCGCCGGCATCTGCTGCCCGAGTACATGAAGGAGAACCTCACCTACACCCACACCGAGGACGGCGAGGTCCATCCCGGCGAAGTGGTGGAGGAGAAGATCTCGCTGTCCGAGCGGTTCGGCCTCTGGGTGAGCTTCTATCCGTTCTCGCAGGAGGAGTACCTGGCCATCACGGCGCAGTGGCTCTCCTCGTTCGGCGTGTCGGCTGCGGACATCGAAGCCGCGCGCCCCGAAGCGCTGGTGTGGGCGCTGGAGCGCGGCTCGCGCAGCGGCCGAGTGGCCTACCAGTTCGCGCGCGACTGGGCCGGACGGCATCCGGGCTGATGGGCGTGCTGGTCGCCGACGGCGAGCGGCCGCGTGAAGGCGGGCCCGATCGCAAGGAAGTGGCGGTCGCGGTCGGCGTGCTGGTGCGGCCGGACGGACGCTTCCTGCTCACCAGCCGGCCGCCCGGCAAGGTCTACGCCGGCTACTGGGAATTCCCGGGCGGCAAGGTCGAGCCGGGAGAGACGGTCGAGCAGGCGCTGCGCCGCGAACTGATCGAGGAGATCGGCGTCGCCATCGGCGACGTGCATCCCTGGCGCGTGGAAGTGGTGGACTATCCGCACGCGCTGGTGCGGCTGAATTTCTGCAAGGTGTTCGACTGGCAGGGCGAGCTGCACATGCACGAAGGGCAGAGCTTCGCGTGGGAGACGCTGCCGGTGCAATCGAAACCGGTGCTGCCGGGCACGGTGCCCGTGCTGGACTGGTTCGCGCAGGAGCGCGGCTTCACGGGCGCGACGCACGCGCCCTTCTGAGTTGTCTTCAGTGCTGCTGTTTGGGGTCGCCGAACGGCTGGTCGTCCGGCGGCGTCTCGTCAGGCACGCGGAAGCTCTCGCTGGCCCAGGCGCCGAGGTCCAGGTTCTTGCAGCGCTCGCTGCAGAAAGGGCGCCAGCGGTTCTCGGGCGCATACAGGCTCTCGCCTCCGCATTGCGGGCAGGTGACCACCCGGGCCTTCTTCCGATCGACTTCCATGTCCGCTGGATTCAGGAGCAGAGCGTGAGTTCAAGCTCGGCGCTTTCATTGCTGGCGTGCAGCCGGTCGCTGCCTTCCTGGCGCATCAGCCGCACCGACACCATCAGGCGGTTGCCGCTGATCTCCGGCACCAGCTGCAGCGCCGGGTCGATGCGCAGGCGCAGCAGCTGGAAGGTGCGGCCTTGCGGCAGCGTCTGCTGGAAGTGGCCGTCCACCGCCATCACCTTCTGCGGCGTGCCCGAGTCGCGCAGCAGCTTGAGCAGCAGGTGCACCGACTCGGCCAGGGTGCCCAGCGTGCGGGTCCAGCGGCCGAGATCGGTCCGCCGCGTTTCGGCGTCGAGCTGCTGCCAGGCGTAGTAGGCCGGCAGGTCGAACTCGCAGGTGCCGCCGGGGATGCCGATGCGGCTGCGGATGCTCATCAGCCACTCGTTGTCGGTGAGTGACTGGCCGGCCTTGCCGGGCTGGTTGTTCAGCGCGTTGAAGCAGGCGTCGAGCTTGCCCACCACCTCGTCGAGCACGCTTTCGGCGATGGCGGGGTTGCCGCGGTAGCCGTTGAGAACGCCTTTCTGCTTTTCCAGGTCCTTCATCACGTCGGACTTGAGATCGGCGCGCGCCGCCACGTCCATCACCTCGAAGATGGTGGCGAGGGCGTAGTGGTGATCCAGCGGGTGATCGCGCGGGACCAGTTCACCGAGGCGCCGGAACAGATGCTCCAGGCGCAGGTAGGTACGGATGCGTTCGTTGAACGGGTATTCGTAGAGGATCACGCTGAAGGGCAGGAGCGATGTTGCGCGAGCGCGTCATCATAGCCCGAAGCCTCTTGCCACTTGCTCCACTTGCGCTCTCAGCTGTTCGAGCGAGAGGCCCTCGTTGTAGATCACGATGTCCGCGGCGGCCAGCCGCAGCGCGCGCGGCGCCTGCGCGGCGATGATCGCCTCGACTTGCGCCGGTTGCAGTGCGCTGCGCGCGACCACGCGCTCGATCTGAGTCGCTGCCGGGCAGTCGACGACCAGCACGCGGTCCACCTGCTGGCGCCAGCGGCCCGATTCCACGAGCAGCGGGATGTCGAAGACGATGCAGCGCGAGCCTGCCTGCAGGGCCATCTCGACTTGGCGGGTGCTTTCGGCGCCCACCAGCGGGTGGACGATGGCTTCGAGGTCTCGGCGCGCTTGCGGATCGGCATAGGCGGCTGCGCGCATGCGATCGCGATCGAGCGCGCCATCGGGGGTGACGAAGTCGGGGCCGAAGCGCTTCGCGATGGCGGGAATCGCGCTGCCGCCGGCCGCGGTGGTCGAGCGCGAAATGGCGTCGGCGTCGATGACGGATGCGCCTCGCTGCGCGAGCATCTGCAGGACGGTGCTCTTGCCGCTGCCGATGCCTCCGGTCAGGCCAATGCGCAGCGCGGACACGTCAGAGTCCGATGACTTCCAGGATGGAGGCGGGGCCGAACAGCAGCGCCGTCAGGCCGGCGCCGGCGAGGAAGGGGCCGAACGGAATGGCGCCGCCCTCGCGCAGGTTGTCCGAGAATTTCATGGCGATGCCGATGATGGCACCGATGACGGACGCCATCAGGATCATGGGCACCAGCGCCTGCCAGCCGAACCAGGCGCCCAGGGCGGCGAAGAGCTTGAAGTCGCCGTAGCCCATGCCTTCCTTGCCCGTGAGCAGCTTGAAGGCCTGGTAGATCAGCCACAGCGAGAGATAGCCCGCCACGGCGCCCCAAACAGCCTGCCGGAGCGGAAGGTTCGTCACGCCAAGCGCGGCGACGATGATCCCGGCCCAGACCAGCGGGAGCGTGATGTCGTCCGGCAGCAGGGTGGTGTCCCAGTCGATCAGAGCAAGAGCGAGGAGCGCCGCGGAAAACCCGCACCACGACAGCGCGGTCCAGCTCGCGCCCCATTTCCATCCGCAGAACGCGAACAGGGCACCCGTGGCGATCTCGACCAGGGGATAGCGCAGACCGATCGAAGTGCCGCAGGCCGAGCACTTCCCACGCAAGGCCAGGTAGCTCAGCACCGGGATGTTTTCGTACCAGCGGATGACGTGTCCGCACTGGCGGCAGCGCGAACGCGGACGCACGAGATCGAACGGCTCGGCGGCGGGAGGCTCCTGCCCCGCCAGCTCGGCACATTCGGCGGCCCACTGCCGCTCCAGCATCTTCGGCAGGCGATAGATGACGACGTTGAGAAAGCTGCCGACAAGCAGCCCGAGGACGCCGAGCAACCCGGCGTCCAGTCCCGGCGAGAACATCAGACGACCTGGCCGAGCTTGAAGATGGGCAGGTACATCGAAACCACGATGCCGCCGATCAACGTGCCCAGGAACACGATGATGATCGGCTCCATCAGGCTGGACAGGCCGGCCACCATGTCATCCACCTCGGCCTCGTAGAAGTCGGCGGCCTTGCCCAGCATGTGGTCGATGGACCCGGACTCCTCGCCGATGGCGCACATCTGCAGGACCATGCTGGGAAACACGTTGGCGTTCGTCATCGCCGCCGTGAGACTGGTGCCGGTGGACACCTCCTGCTGGATCTTCTCCGTGGCGATCGCATACACCGAGTTGCCGGCGGCGCCGCCGACCGAGTCCAGCGCCTCAACCAGCGGAACGCCCGCGGCGAACATGGTGGACAGCGTGCGGGTCCAGCGGGCGATGACCGACTTGTAGACCAGGTCGCCGAACACCGGCATCTTGAGCATCAGCCGGTCCATGAACATCTGGACCTTCTCGTTGCGCTTCCAGGCCTGCATGAAGAAGTAGAAGCCGCCGCCGACGCCGCCGAAGATGATGTACCAGTACTTGACGAAGTACTCGCTGACGCCCATCACGAACAGCGTGGGTGCCGGCAGGTCGGCGCCGAAGGACGTGAACACCTCCTTGAAGGCCGGAATCACGAAGATCATGATGACGGAGACCACCACGAAGGCGACGACGACCACCGAGATCGGGTACATCAGCGCCGACTTGATCTTCGACTTGATGGCCTCGGTCTTCTCCATGTAGACGGCCAGGCGGTCCAGCAGTGCTTCCAGGATACCGGCGGCTTCGCCAGCCTCGACGAGGTTGCAGTACAGGTTGTCGAAGTACAGCGGGAACTTGCGGAACGCGGCCGAGAGGGAGGTGCCGGTCTCGACGTCGGTGCGGATGTCGTTGAGCAGCTTGGCCACGCTGGGATTGGCGTTGCCGCGTCCGACGATGTCGAACGCCTGCAGCAGCGGGACGCCGGCCTTCATCATCGTGGCCAGCTGGCGGGTGAAGATGGCGATGTCCTTGGGCTTGATCTTCTGCCCGGAACGCATCCGGCGCTTCTTTACCTTCAGCGGAGTGACGCCCTGGCGGCGCAGAGCGGCCTGCACCTGGTTCTCGCCAGCTGCCCGGGTTTCCCCGCGCACGGACTTGCCGTTGCGGTCCCGGCCTTCCCACTCGAAGACGAATTCGGTGACCTTGCCTGCTGTTGCGGTTGCCATGAAGCGCTACTCCTCTTTTTTTCCCTTGCCGACGGCTACTCGTTGGTGCAGCCGAGCACTTCCTCGAGCGAGGTGACGCCCAGCTTGACCTTGTGCAGGCCCGACTGGCGCAGGCTCTTGACGCCTTCGCTCCGGGCCTGCGCTGCGATTTCCATCGAACTTCCGTCGCGCAGGATGATGCGCTGGATCTCGTCGCTGATCGGCATCACCTGGTAGATGCCGACCCGCCCCTTGTAGCCGTTGTTGCAGGCATTGCAGCCCACCGGGCGGTAGGGCGTCCAGGTGCCGTCGACTTCTTCTTCGTTGAAGCCGGCCTCCAGCAGCGTCTCGTGCGGGATGTCAGCCGGCTGCTTGCAGGTGGCGCACAGCCGGCGCGCCAGACGCTGCGCGGTGATCAGGATCACGCTGGACGCGATGTTGAACGGCGCGATGCCCATGTTGCGCATCCGCGTGAGCGTGGTGGGCGCGTCGTTCGTGTGCAGCGTGGACAGCACCAGGTGGCCGGTCTGCGCGGCCTTGATGGCGATGTCGGCGGTTTCGAGGTCGCGGATTTCGCCGACCATGATGACGTCCGGATCCTGGCGCAGGAACGACTTGAGGGCCGCGGCGAACGTGAGCCCGGCCTTTTCGTTCACGTTGACCTGGTTCACGCCCGGCAGGTTGATTTCGGACGGGTCCTCCGCCGTGGAGATGTTCACCCCCGGCTTGTTCAGGATGTTCAGGCAGGTGTACAGCGACACGGTCTTGCCCGAGCCGGTGGGGCCGGTGACCAGCACCATGCCGTACGGGCGGCTCACCGCATTGAGCAGCCGCTCCTTCTCCTCGGCCTCGTAGCCGAGGGCGTCGATGCCCAGCTTGGCGCTGCTGGGGTCCAGGATACGGATGACGATCTTCTCGCCGAACAGGGTGGGCAAGGTGCTGACGCGGAAGTCGATCACGCGATCGGGACCCACCTTGAGCTTCATGCGCCCGTCCTGGGGCACGCGCTTCTCGGAGATGTCCATCCGCGAGATCACCTTGATGCGCGATGCCAGCTTGTCCTTGATGGCGATGGGCGGCGAGGCGATCTCGCGCAACTCGCCGTCGATGCGGAAGCGCACGCGGTAGTTGTGCTCGTACGGCTCGAAGTGCAGGTCCGATGCCCGCATGCTGAAAGCATCGAGCAGCATCTTGTGCAGGAACTTGACGACCGGCGCGTCCTCGACTTCGGAACTGGCCGCGCCTTTGTCTTCCTCGTCGACGACGGAGTCGTCCATCGTCGACTCATCGAACTCGAAGTCTTCGCCGACGATGCTTTCCATCGCCTGCGTGGCACTGGTGGCACCCGCTTCGACCATCCGGGTCAGCTTGTCGTACTCGGCGATGACCCAGTCCACGCCCATCTGCGTGGCGAACTTGATCTTGTCGGCGGTCTGCTGGTCCGAAGGATCGGCCGTGGCGACGATCAGGCGGTTGTTGCGCTTGGACAGCACCACCACCCGATACGCCTGGCACAGCTTGGGATCGAGCAGGTTCTTGGGCAGGCGCTGCACATCGACGGCATCAAGGTCGAGCAGCGGTGCGCCGAACGCGGCCGACATGGTGTGCGCCAGATCGAAGGCGGAGACTGCGCCGGATCCGGTCAGCTCGGCGATAAAGCTGCTGCGACTGGCCTGGGCCTTGCCGTAAAGCTCCTCGGCCGATTTCTGCCCGAGCTTGCCGGCGGACACCAGCGCGCGCGCCAAGCCGGGCAGGGCCAGGGACGTGGAGTCGGACAGGGCGGGATCGGCGGCGGCCATTCGAGGTTTGACGGACATCAGGCACTCGCCGGCAAGCCGGACAAGAGCCAGCTGATCATCGCCGAAAGCCCAACCGGTGTAAATCTGACGTGTGGTATGGCGCGCGAATGGCGCCCGCCCACTGGGCAGGATGTCACGGGTTGGGGGAGGAATCTGGTCGGGGTGAGAGGATTCGAACCTCCGGCCTCTACGTCCCGAACGTAGCGCTCTACCAGGCTAAGCTACACCCCGATTGCCGCTCTTCGTGCTCGCCGCGGTCTGATCTTGCGATCAGTTGCGACGCTCAAGCAGCTGAGCCGCCAATTGTACCAAACCTTCGGAGTACTCGTTGACTGGAAGCTGTCGCGCGCATTCGATCGCGCGTTGGGCTTCCGCGGCGGCGGCCGCGCGAGTCACTTCCAACGCGCCGCTCTGGCGCACGACGGCGACGATCGCATCGAGTTCCTCCACCGCGCCGTGCTCGATCGCGTGCCGAATCAGATCGCGCTGTTCAGGGGTGCCGCGCTGCATCGCGGCGATCAGCGGCAGCGTGGCCTTGCCCTCGCGCAGGTCGTCGCCGATGTTCTTGCCCATTTCATGCGCGTCGCCGTCGTAGTCGAGGACGTCGTCGATCACCTGGAACGCGGTGCCCAGCGCGCGACCGTAGGCGGCGCAGGCTTCTTCGAGTTCGGGCGGCGCCTTGGCGAGCACGGCGCCCAGGCGCGAACTCGCTTCGAACAGCTTGGCGGTCTTGGAGCGGATCACGCGCAGGTAACCCGCTTCGTCGAGCGAGGCGTCGTGCATGTTCATCAACTGCAGCACTTCGCCTTCGGCGATGACGTTGGTGGCATCGGCCAGGATGGCCATCACGCGCATGTCGTCCGCCTCCAGCATCATCTGGAAGGCGCGGGAATACAGAAAGTCGCCCACCAGCACGCTGGCCGGATTGCCGAAGCTTTCGTTGGCGGTCGCGCGGCCGCGGCGAAGCGTGGACTCGTCCACCACGTCGTCGTGCAGCAGCGTGGCGGTGTGGATGAACTCCACCACCGCGGCGAGATTGAAGCGCTGGTCGCTCCGGTAGCCGAGCGCGGCGCTCACCAGCAGCAGCAGCACCGGCCGCAGCCGTTTTCCGCCGGCGGAGATGATGTAGCGGGAGACCTGTCCCACCAGCGGCACGCCGGAATCCAGGCGGCGGGCGATGACAGCATCCACCTCGAGCATGTCATCGGCGATCAGGGAGAGCACCTGGCCGGTGCTGGTGGAAGGGGAGGTCAAGGCGGTACGACGGTTGGGGCGGGGGAATTATAGGAAGCGCCCCGCGCGTGCTTCTGTGGCGCGGCCAGCCGCTTGGTGAGTAACCGCAAACTATGCTATAGTCGAAGGCTCTCCGGGAAATCCGTCCCGGGGTACTTCCCATTCGAGAGGTCTCACATGTACGCGGTCATAAAAACCGGTGGCAAGCAGTATCGCGTTGCTTCCGGCGAGAAGATCAAAGTAGAACAGATTGCTGCGGACGTAGGCCAGGAAATCGTGCTCGATCAGGTGCTGGCTGTCGGTAACGGCGGCGACCTGAAGATCGGCACTCCCCTGGTGTCCGGCGCCACCGTCAAGGCCACGATCGTGGCCCACGGCAAGCACGACAAGGTGCGCATCTTCAAGATGCGTCGTCGCAAGCACTACCAGAAGCGCCAGGGGCATCGCCAGCAGTTCACCGAGCTGCAGATCGGCGCCATCGCCCTCTAAACAGGAGCAGCAGACATGGCACAGAAAAAAGGCGGCGGCTCTACGCGCAACGGGCGGGATTCCCAGCCCAAGATGCTCGGCGTCAAGGCGTTCGGCGGCGAGCTGATCAGCGCCGGCTCCATCATCGTGCGCCAGCGTGGCACCAAGTTCCACGCGGGCAGCAATGTCGGCATCGGCAAGGACCACACCCTGTTCGCGCTGGTGGACGGCCACGTCCAGTTCGCGGTCAAGGGCTCGCTGAACAAGCACACGGTCAGCATCGTCCCGGCGGCCTGAGTTAACCTCGGGCCTTCCGGCAAGGACAAAGCCCCGACTTGTCGGGGCTTTGTTTTTTCTCCCTTCATCCCATCATGAAATTCGTCGACGAAGCCTTCATCGACGTCGCCGCCGGCGACGGCGGGAACGGCTGCGTCTCGTTCCGGCACGAGAAGTACAAGGAATTCGGCGGCCCCAACGGCGGTGACGGCGGCCGCGGCGGCCATGTGTTCGCCGTCGCCGATCCCAACCTCAACACGCTGGTGGACTACCGGTTCTCGCGCCGGCACGAGGCCAAGCGTGGCGAGCACGGCATGGGCTCCGACATGTTCGGCGCCGCCGGCTCGGACATCACGCTCAAGATGCCCGTGGGCACCATCATCACCGACGCCGAAACCGGCGAAGTGCTGTACGAGCTGCTCACGCCCGGCGAGACCATCGTGCTGGCCAAGGGCGGCGACGGCGGCTTCGGCAACATGCGGTTCAAGAGCTCGATCAACCGCGCGCC
This sequence comes from Pseudomonadota bacterium, assembly GCA_023390985.1. Lineage (GTDB taxonomy): Bacteria > Pseudomonadota > Gammaproteobacteria > Burkholderiales > Burkholderiaceae_C > Ramlibacter. Next base: position 3,030 of record JAEWBU010000044.1, on the reverse strand, counting down.
CCGGCAGAAGACGCCCGGCTGGCCCGGCGAGAAGAAGAACCTGAAGCTCGAGCTCAAGGTGCTGGCCGACGTCGGCCTGCTGGGCATGCCCAACGCGGGCAAGTCGACGCTGATTTCCGCGGTGTCGAACGCGCGCCCCAAGATCGCCGACTACCCGTTCACGACGTTGCATCCCAACCTGGGTGTGGTGCGCGTGGGTCCCGAGCAGAGCTTCGTCGTGGCCGACGTGCCGGGCCTGATCGAGGGCGCGGCCGAAGGCGCCGGCCTGGGTCATCAGTTCCTGCGGCACCTGCAGCGAACGCGCCTGCTGCTGCACCTCGTGGATCTGGCTCCCTTCGACGAGGGCGTGGATCCCGTCGCGCAGGCCAAGGCCATCGTCGCCGAGCTGAAGAAGTACGACCAGACCCTCTACGACAAGCCGCGCTGGCTGGTGCTGAACAAGATCGACATGATCCCGGCCGACGAGCGCGAGGCGCGGGTGAAGGACTTCATCAAGCGCATGCGCTACAAGGGCCCGGTGTTCCGCATCTCCGCGTTGACGCGCGAAGGTTGCGATGAACTGGTCAAGGCCGTGTACCAGCACGTCAAGACCCAGCAGGTGCAGGAGAACGAGCCGGTCGAGGTCGACCCGCGGTTCGCCCCGGGCGTGCAGGAGCAGGACGGGAAGGACCGCGCATGAGCGCCACGCCGGAAGCGGTGAGCCCGGAGCACCAGGACCTGCTGCGTGGTGCCAGGCGCATCGTCGTGAAGGTCGGCTCCAGCCTGGTCACGAACGAAGGCCGTGGCCTGGACGAAGCCGCCATCGGCGAGTGGTGCCGCCAGCTCGCGGCGCTGGCCGGCCAGGGCCGCGAAGTCATCATGGTGTCGAGCGGCGCCATCGCCGAAGGCATGAAGCGCCTCGGCTGGACGACGCGTCCGCATGAGCTCAACGAGCTGCAGGCCGCGGCCGCGGTCGGCCAGATGGGCCTGGCCCAGATGTACGAGACCAAGCTGCGCGAGAACGGAATGAGGTCCGCGCAGGTGCTGCTCACGCACGCCGACCTGGCCGATCGCGAGCGCTACCTCAACGCGCGCTCCACGCTGCTCACGCTGCTCGGCCTGCGCGTGCTGCCCGTGATCAACGAGAACGACACCGTCGTCAACGACGAGATCAAGTTCGGCGACAACGACACGCTGGGCGCGCTGGTCGCCAACCTGGTCGAGGCCGACGTGCTGGTCATCCTCACCGACCAGCGCGGCCTCTACAGCGCCGACCCGCGCAAGGACCCGCAGGCCCGCTTCATCCACGTCGCCGATGCCGGCGATCCCGCGCTCGAAGCCATGGCAGGCGGCGCCGGATCCAGCATCGGCAAGGGCGGGATGATCACCAAGATCCTGGCGGCCAAGCGTGCCGCTCGCTCCGGCGCGTCGACGGTCATCGCCTGGGGCCGCGAGCGCGACGCCCTGCTGCGCCTCGCATCCGGCGAGCCGATCGGCACGCTGCTGGTCGCGCCCACGCAGAAGAGCCAGGCGCGCAAGCGCTGGATGGCCGATCACCTGCAACTTCGCGGCGCCGTGCTGGTCGACGAGGGCGCCGTCGCCAAGCTCGTGCGCGAAGGCAAGAGCCTGCTGCCGATCGGCATGACGGCGGTGGAAGGCGAGTTCTCGCGCGGCGAGGTGATCGCGGTGCGCGACGTGTCGGGGGGCGAGATCGCTCGCGGCCTGGCCAACTACGCCAGCGCCGAAGCGCGCCTGCTGTGCCGCAGGCCTTCGGCAGAGATCGAGAAGCTCCTGGGCTACATGGCCGAGCCCGAGATGATCCACCGCACCAACCTGGTCCTCACCCGCTGAAGGGCGGGGCGGTCAGCGGTACTCGGGCCGGAACTTGTCGTTCGCGCCGCGGCCCAGGTCGCGGGCGATCTCGACGGGCGAGCGGTTGGTGCCGCTCGCGATGCAGACGCCGTTGCGGGCGATCACCAGGCTGTGCCGGATGGCGGCGTTGTTGTTGTCCAGCGGCTTCCAGTCGGAGCCGGTGGCGGGCACCCACTTGTCGCCGGAATTCCGCGCGTAGACCTTCACCTCGCCCGTGCCGCAGCGCAGGCCCTCGTAGAGCGCGTTGACGGCGCCGCCTTGGCCCTGGGCGACGACGACGTAGCGCACGACGCGATCACTGGCGATGGTGATGGACGCCGGATCCACGCCCCAGCGCAGCGTCGAGCCGCTCATGTCGATAGGCACCAGGCCGTCCCTGCGCAGCGCCGGCGGCGGTGGGGCTTCCACTTCCTTCCAGTCGGGATCGGCATCCACTAGCTGCGCGTGGACGGTCAGACTGCAGAAGGCCGACGCGAGCAGCGCGGCGCGCACGCGGCGCATCGTTCGCTCAAGAGGCACGGTGGTCCTGGGCGTTCTTGATCGCGGCTTGCGGATCGGGTTCGAAGGTGGCACCGGGCGGCAGTTCGAAACCCGCGCCGGGCATCTGGTCGGGGTGCGGCTCGTGCGGTCCCGGATCGCGGGAACGCATGCCGCCGCGCAAGTAGCGGTTGCGGTGGTCATGGCGCGGCACGAAGCGGGCCAGCTCGGTGAGCGCCATCTCGTACACGCCGCGCTTGAATTCGACCACCACGTCCAGCGGCACCCAGTAGTCGTTCCAGCGCCAGGCGTCGAACTCGGGGTGGTTGGTGGCCCGCAGGTTCAGGTTCCAGTCCTGGCCCGTGAGCTGCAGCAGGTACCAGATCTGTTTCTGGCCCTTGTAGTGACCGCGTGCATCGCGCCGGATGTAGCGGTCCGGCACTTCGTAGCGCAACCAGTCGCGCGTGCGGGCGATGATGCGCACGTGTTCGGGCATGAGCCCGATCTCTTCGTGCAACTCGCGGAACATCGCCTGTTCGGGCGTCTCTCCGCGATCGATCCCGCCTTGCGGAAACTGCCAGCTGTGGGTGCGGATTCGCTTGCCCCAGAACACCTGGTTTTTCTGGTTGAGCAGGATGATGCCGACGTTGGGCCTGAAGCCGTCCCGGTCAAGCATAATCAAACCCCAAACTTTTGAACTGA
>JAEWBU010000034.1 GCA_023390985.1 Pseudomonadota bacterium | reverse complement strand
GATCTCGACACCGGCGGGCAGCAGTTTGGCCAGCTGCGCGGCGTACGCGGGTGCACCCAGTGCGTCGCGGAAATTGACGTGCAGCGACATGCGGGCATTGGGCTCGGGCAGCAAGGCACGCACGTCGTCCAGCGCGGCGACGAGCAGCGCATCGTCCTCCTGCATTTCTGCGGTCAGCACGCCCGCCACGTGCAATTCGCGCAGCTTCGGTTGCGGCACGCCGTTCGCGTCTGCGGTCGGGATGAGCAGGGTGACCGTGTCGCCGGTGTCGAGGCCCATCAGCTGCGCAAAGCCCTGGCTGACGATGACCCGGTCCGAACCCGGTTCGAGATCCTGGAGCTTGCCGTCGATGATGGCACCGGCGAGTTTCTCCACTTCCTGTTCGCGCGTGGGATCGATGCCGCGCAGGCGCACCGGCATCATCTCCGGCTTGTGCAGGGCCAGCGCCTCGATTTCGATGAACGGCGCCGCACCCGTGACATTCGGCGCTGCCCGGACGCGCTTCGACAGCGCCTGCCAGTCGGGCACCGCGTTCGAACCGGGCGGCACATAGATTCGCGCGTGTGCAGAGATCGCCAGCAGTCGCTCGCGCAGGTCGCCCTCCAGGCCGTTCATCACGGAGAGGATGACGATGAGCGCGGTGACACCCAGGCACACGCACAGCAGCGACACCCAGGTGATGAAGGAGACGAAGAACTTGTGGGAGCGGGCGCGCACGTAGCGCAGCCCGACGAACAGGGGCAGGGAATTCAGCATCGCGGCGGATTGTGGGCGAAAAACCTGACGGACATCACAAAAGCGCTGTTAGACATAGTCGGCAAGCGGCGACAGCGGCTGACTTTGCCATAGCGCGGCGTATATTGCCGCCACGGTCGAGTCGCAGACCGTCAGGAGAAAGCCATGCTTGCTCGTACGATGAAGATGTCACTGGTCGCCATCGGGCTGGCCCTGGCCGTGCCCTCCTTCGGCGAAACGCTGGCCGTCGACGGCCAGCTCGCGATCAAGCCCGCCGGCGTCGAAACGCCGCAGCGCGGCTCGACCATGGCCGCCGTGGAAGCCAAGTTCGGCGCGCCGTCCAACAAGAGCGGCCCGGTCGGCAAGCCGGCCATCACCAAGTGGTTCTATCCGAACTTCGTGGTGGTGTTCGAGAACGACAAGGTGCTGCACGCGGTGGTGGTCGGTGAAGCGCCGCCGCCGTCCGCGCCCGCAGCGCAGCCCGCCGGCTGACCCAGCCCGCCGGATATTTTCAGGGTTCCTCGTCGCGGACGCAGTCCAGCGAGCGGCGTTCTGCCAGCATCGCCGGCACATCGGTGATTGCGTAGCCGCGACGGGCGATGACTCGCCCCCCGTCGGTCATCACCCAGGGAGCGCCACGTTTCTCGTTCAGGTAGGGCTCCGAAAAGGATTCGACGTCCGAATTGCGGTAGCTCACGGGATGCAGCCAGCGCGCGTAGTCCGACGGCAGCCAGCCGGAAGGCGAAATCTCTTCCTTTCCTGGCGCATCGAAAACCGGGATGACATAGCCGCCGCCCGCGGCACGTGCGGCGAATTCGATGTACGAGAGGTCCCACCTGCCGAACCTCCGCGACAGGAAAAACACCGGCTGATGCAGCCGGTGGTCGAACTCCGTGTGCAGGGTCGCGCCGATAGTTAGTTTCCCCGGCTTGATGTCGCCCAGGTAGACGTCGAGCACCTCGATGTCGACGTCCCAGGTCCAGCTCATGACGATTTCGTCGTCGGCGAGGGGACCGAGGGGCTGAGGGTGATAGGCGAGGATCTTCGCCCGTACCACCGCGTCGATGCATGCGGGCGGGTCGGCGAGCGCCGGGAAGACCGGCAGGCTGCCGAGCAGGATCAGCACGGTCTGGCGCAACATGCCGCTAGTATGGGCATAGGCACCGGTCTTGTCCGCAGGTAAGCTGCCGCGCTTTCGCAATGCCATCCCTGCTCAAGCCCCCTGTTCCGCCGGCCCATGCGCGCCAGCGCTGGCACCAGCTCTACGGCTCCGCGCGCAGCCTGGCCATCGCCGAGGCGGTGGAATCCGACACGCGGCCCTACCTGGTCATCGCGCGGGATGCGCGCGAGCTCGATCAGCTGCGTGCGGAACTCGGCTTCTTCCTGGGCGGCACGCGCGCCATCCACGCGCTGCCCGACTGGGAAGTACTGCCGTACGACGTGTTCTCGCCGCACCCGGACATCATCTCCGAGCGCCTCGCCGCCCTGGCCGAGCTGCCGCGGCTGAAATCCGCGGTGTTGCTGGCGGCCGCGGACACGCTGGGCCAGCGGCTGGCGCCGCGCGGCTACGTGGATGGGCGCACGTTCAACCTGGCGGTGAAAGATCGCCTGCCGCTCGAGCCGCTGCGCGCGCGGCTGGTCGAGAGCGGCTACGCCTCGGTGCACCAGGTGACCGCGCCCGGCGAGTTCGCACTGCGCGGCTCGCTGTTCGACGTGTACCCCATGGGCACGGACACGCCGCTGCGCGTGGACCTGTTCGACGACGAGATCGAAGTCATCCGCGAGTTCGACCCGGAGACCCAGCGCTCGGGCAAGTCGCTGAAGTCCGTGCGCCTGCTGCCGGGGCGCGAGTTGCCGCTGGACGCCGACTCGGTCAAGGCATTCCGGCTGCGCTACCGCAAGCGGTTCGAGGGCGATCCGACCCGCAGCATCATCTATCGCGGCGTCAGCGACGGGCTGGCACCGCCCGGCATCGAGTTCTACCTGCCGCTGTTCTTCGACACCACCGACACGCTGCTGGACTATCTACCGGCGGAGACCGTGGTGTGCGCCTCCGCCGACATTGCCGGCGCCGTGGAGCGCGCGGCGCAGGTGGTCGCCGAGCGGTTCGAGGAGCGCCGCCACGATATCGAGCGGCCGGTGCTCGCGCCGGAGGAGTTGTATCTCTCGCCCGCCGAGCTCGAGTCACGGCTCGCCGACTTCACTCGCATCGACTACCAGAGTTTCAAGGTCGAGCAGGAGCTCGCACCGCAGGCGGACGCGCACAACTTCCCCACCGCGGCGCCGCAGGAGTGGCGCATCGACCTGCGCGCCGAGAAGCCGCTGGCGCCGCTCGCCGGCTTCGTGCGCGACTATCCGGGCCGCGTGCTGCTGGCCGCCGACTCGGCCGGGCGGCGCGAGGTGCTGCTCGAGATGCTGCGCCCCACCGGTCTCACGCCCGCCGGGGTCGCCGGCTGGCACGAATTCGTGGACAGCGACGCGCACTTCGCCATCACGGTGGCACCGGAGATGGCAGGATTGCACGTCGTCACGCCGCCCATCGCGGTGCTCGGCGAAGCGCAGCTCTTCGGCCAGCGCGCGCGCCAGGAGCGCCGTCGCCGCCGCGCGGCCTCGGATCCGCAGGCCATCCTGCGCGATCTCACCGCCCTCGCCCCGGGCTCACCGGTGGTCCACGAAGAATATGGTGTCGGCCGCTACGTCGGGCTGCAGGTCATGCAGGTCGCCGGCCAGGACGGCGAGTTCGTCGTCATCGAATATGCCGGCAGCGACAAGTTGTACGTACCGGTGCAGCAGCTGCACCTGGTCTCGCGCTATTCCGGCGCCGCGCCGGAGAGCGCGCCGCTGCACAAACTGGGCACGGACCAGTGGGCCAAGGCGCGCAAGCGCGCCGCCGCCCAGATCCGCGACGTGGCCGCCGAACTACTCGACCTCTACGCCCAGCGCCAGGCGCGCCGCGGCCCGTCGCTGCCCACGCGCGAGCTCGAGTACCAGGCGTTCGCCTCCAGCTTCCCGTTCGAGGAAACCGCCGACCAGGCCGAGGCCATCCGCCAGGTCATGCAGGACCTGCAGAGCGAGAAACCCATGGACCGCGTGGTCTGCGGCGACGTGGGCTTCGGCAAGACCGAGGTGGCGATGCGCGCCGCGTTCATCGCCGCGCAAGCCGGCAAGCAGGTGGCGGTACTCGTGCCCACCACGCTGCTGGCCGAGCAGCACACCAACAATTTCCGCGACCGCTTCGCCGACTGGCCGGTGCGCGTCGAGACGCTGTCGCGCTTCCGTTCCGGCAAGGAATCGAACGCGGTGCTCGAGGGCATCGAGAAAGGCACCGTCGACATCGTCATCGCCACGCACCGGCTGCTGCACGCCAATGTGCGCTTCAAGGAACTGGGCCTGGTGATCGTCGACGAAGAGCATCGCTTCGGTGTGCGCGACAAGGAGCGCCTCAAGACGCTGCGCGCCGAGGTGCACGTGCTGACGCTGACCGCCACGCCCATCCCGCGCACGCTGAACATGGCGCTGGGCGGCCTGCGCGACCTGTCGCTCATCACCACCCCGCCAGCCGAGCGTCTCGCCATCAAGACTTTCGTGACCGAGTGGCACGCGCCCACGCTGCGCGAGGCCGCGCTGCGCGAGTTCCGCCGCGGTGGCCAGGTGTACTTCGTGCACAACGTCGTCGAGACCATCGAGAAGACCGCGGCCGAGATCGCGAAGCTCATTCCCGAAGCCGAAGTGCGCGTGGGCCACGGGCAGATGCGCGAGCGGGATCTCGAGCAGCTGATGGTGGATTTCTACCACCGGCGCTTCAACCTGCTGGTCTGCACCACGATCATCGAAAGCGGCATCGACGTGCCCACCGCCAATACCATCATGATCGACCGCGCCGACCGGCTGGGGCTGGCGCAGCTGCACCAGCTGCGCGGCCGCGTCGGGCGCTCGCATCACCGCGCCTACGCCTATCTTCTGACGCCGCCGCGCAAGGCGCTGACCGGCGATGCCGTCAAGCGCCTGGAAGCCATCGAGTCGCTCGAGGACCTGGGCGCCGGCTTCGTGCTCGCCACGCACGACCTGGAGATCCGCGGCGCCGGCGAGTTGTTAGGCGAATCGCAGAGCGGCGAGCTCACCGAGGTCGGCCTCACGCTGTACCTCGACCTGCTCGAGCAGGCCGTGAAGGCGCTGAAGGAAGGCCGCGAGCCCGTGCTCGACCGGCCGCTCGCGGCCACCGCCGAGGTGGAATTGCGGCTGCCGGCGCTGCTGCCGGTGGACTACGTCGCCGACGTGCCGGTGCGGCTGGCGATGTACAAGCGCCTGGCCGCCGCGCCCGACAACGCGGCCATCGACCTGCTGACCGAGGAGATCGTCGACCGCTTCGGCCCGCTGCCGCCGCCGGCCACGAATCTGTTGCGCGTCGCCAGGCTCAAGCTCACGGCGCGCGCCATCGGAATCCGCCGCCTCGACCTCGGGCCGCAGGGCGGATATGCGCTGTTCGAGGAAACGAACCAGGTGGACCCCCGCGCGGTCATACGGCTGGTGCAGCATCCCGACCGCGACTACAAGCTCGAAGGCGCGCTGAAACTGCGCATTTACGTGGAGTCCGAGGACGATGCGGAGCGCTTCGAGTTCGCCGAAAAGTTCCTCGCGGAATTGCGCGGCGCGCCAGCGAAGTCCGCCCCGAAGGCCGGAGCGCGCAAACCCTCATGAGCGACCCGCTATACTTTCGCCCCATGAAGTCACTCGCCGTCCTGGTCCTGCTCGCCTGCGCCCTGGCCCCGCTGCCCGCGGCGCGCGCCCAGACCAATCCCGACGCCAACCAGACGGTCTACACCGTCGAGGTCATCGTATTCCGCAACACCAGCGGTTCCGGCGGCCAGGAAGACTGGGGCGCCAAGGCCGTGGCGCGCGGCCCGGATACGCCGGATGCACCCGTCACCGGCCGCTTCGTCCGCTCCCTGCCCGTCTCCGAATTCCAGCTCAACGACATCGAAGCCCGCCTGCGCAATACCGCCAACTATCCGCCGATCGCCCATTTCGCCTGGCAACAGACCGCCAGCTCCTGGGGCTCACGCGCCGGCTTCACCGTCGCGAAGCTGGGCGGCAACGTGCAGGGCCTCTCCGGGACTATCTACCTGGAAAAGGGCACTTACCTGCATCTCGGCATGGCGCTCGACTATCAGGCCGCGAGCCCGCCCGACAGCCTGGGCGCCACGCCAGGCCAGTCGTTCAACATGCGCGAATCGCGGCGCGTGAAGTACTTCGAGCGCAACTACTACGATCACCCGGCGTTCGGCGTGATCGCGCTGGTGACGCCGTCGAAGCCCTCGACGGGCGGACGGTAGCGGGCACCCTTCCTCATTGCGTCAGCGGAAGTCGGTTTCCTCGGCGACGATGATGCGGTTGCGTCCCTGCTCCTTGGCGCGCGCCACGGCGGTTTCAACGGCGTGCAGGAATTTCTCGGCGGTGTCTTCAGGGCGCGCGGTGTGGATGGCCACGCCGCCGCTCACGGTCACGTACTTCTGGGTCGAGCGCGGATGATGAATCTGCTGCTCGCGCACGCGGTGCGCCACGGTCGTGGCATGCTGGATCACGTGATCCGACGGCGTGCCGTGCATGAGCACGATGACGCTGGCGCCGTCCCAGCGACCCACCACGTCGCTGCCGCGGCGGAAGGAGCCGGCGATGGCGCGTGCCACGCGCTTGACGACGGCGTCGCCGCCGGAGCGGTCGAAAATTTCGTTGTACGGACCCAGCTGGTCGATGTCGAAGAGCAGCAGCGCGATGTCGCTCTTGTCGCGCTGGGCGAGCGCGAAGTCGCGCTTCAGCACGTCCTCGAAGTAGAAGCGTGAGGCCAGGCCGGTGAGACGGTCCTCGCGCACCCAGTTGGGCAGGCCGCGGATGCCGGATTCTCCCAGGGCCTTGTGGCGCGTACCGCCTTCGCGGTGATAGCCGATGAAATGCGTGACCTGCCCGTTCGCGTTCTTGAGCGGGTGGATCTGCATGTCGTTGACGTACACCGTGCCGTCCTTGCGCACGTTGCGCAGCAGCGCGCGCGTGGGCTCGGAATGGCGCAGGGCGTCGCGCAGGCTGGCCAGCTCGGGCTGCTCGCGATCCGAGCCCTGCAGCATGCGCAGATTCTTGCCGAGCAGTTCGGGCACTTCATAACCGGTCAGGCGGCAGAACGCGGGATTCGCGTAGACCACCAGGTGATCACCGCCGGCCTCGCAGATGACGACACCTTCGGGGGCGACGTCGAGAGCGCCGCGCAGAAAATCCCCGTTGAAGCCGTTACCGTTCATGCGTTGCCCGCCGTGAGATTCAGCTTGGGCGCGGCGGCCGAGATGGCCAGCAGCTCCTGGCTGGCACGCCACGCGTCACCGGCATGCAGCTCGTCGCGTTCGGGCGCCGCCCGGCCGCGCATGCGCACCAGGCGCAGGTGCGAGCTCGGCTGCGGCTCGAAGCGCAGCCCGTCGAGTAGTTGGGCCACGGAGGCGCGGTCGTTGCACACGGGCAGCACGTCGCAGCCGGCGTCGAGGGCAGCGGTGGCGCGGGCCACGATGTCGCCGTATTCGGCGGCGCCGCCCATGGAGAGATCGTCGGTGAACACCGCGCCCTCGAAGCGCAGTTCCTCGCGCAGCGCGTTCTGCACCCAGCGGCGCGACAGGCTGGCGGGCTCGGGTGCGACGGCGGGGAACAGCACGTGGGCGACCATCACTCCCGGCAGGCCGTTGGCGATCAGCCGCCGGTACGGCAGCAGGTCGTCGCCCAGTTCGCTCCAGCCGCGCCTATCTACCGGCAGGGACTTGTGCGAATCGGCGATGACGGCGCCGTGCCCGGGGAAATGCTTGGCGGTGGCGGCCATGCCGGCGTCCTTCATGCCGGCCACGTAGGCCAGCGCCAGCTCGGCGACCACGGCCGGCTTCGAATGGAAGGCGCGGTCACCGATGACCTCGCTCACTCCGTAGTCGAGGTCCACGCAGGGGGCGAATGACAGGTCCACGCCGTGGGCGCGCAGCTCGGCGGCCATGAGCCAGCCCATGGAACGGGCCAGCGTCAGCCCCTGCCGGGTGTCGAGATCATAGGCATGGCCGATGCGGCGCGGCGCCGGCAGCAGCGAGAATTCGGGTCGGAAGCGCTGCACCCGGCCGCCTTCCTGGTCGACCGCCACGATGAGCGCGGGGTTCCGGACGGCGTGGATGTCGGCCACCAGACGGCGCAGCTGGTCGGAGGAGGCGTAGTTGCGTGTGAACAGGATCACACTGCCGACCAGGGGATGACGCAATATCTCGCGGTCCTCGGGCGTGAGCTCGAGGCCGGCGACATCGACCATCAATGGGCCCAGGGTCACGGTGCAATCCTGTATCCGGAGCCCTGCTACACCTTTTCCAGCACAGCCATGGACTCCACGTGATTGGTGTGCGGAAACATATCAAGTACGCCGGCGGCGCGTAAGCGAAAGCCATGGGTCTGGGTGAGCAGCCCCAGGTCACGCGCAAGCGAACCCGTATGGCAGGAGATATACACCACCCTGCGCGGCGCAATATGTGCGACGGCGCTCAAAACCTCGCGTGCCCCCACCCGCGGCGGGTCTAACAGGACCTTGTCGAACCCCCCGCGCAGCCACGGGATGGTCCGGTCGGGCTCCACGGACAGATCGGCCACGTGGAAATTGGCGTTCTCGATGCCGTTGCGCCGGGCATTGGCCCGGGCCCGCTCGATGAGCCCGGCCTCGCCCTCCACCCCAACTACCGCGGCCGCCTTGCGGGCCAGCGGCAGGGTGAAGTTGCCCAGGCCGCAGTACAGGTCGAGCACCCGGTCGCCGGGCCCGACCTCCAGTAGTTCGATGGCACGGGCCACCATGGCGGTGTTGATGGCCGCATTGACCTGCACGAAGTCGGTGGGGCCGAAGTCGAGCTGCAGGCCGAAGTCGTCCAGCCGGTAATGCAGGTCGACGGGCCCGGGCGTCAGTGGCCCCACGGTGTCGAGACCCCCCGGCTGCAGCAGCACGCGCAGCCCATGCTGCTGCTCGAACGCACGCAGCTTCACGAGGTCGGACTCCGGCAGCTCGTCGAGCACGCGCAGCACCAGCACGCGCTCGCCGTCGGACAGCGACACCTCAATCTGCGGGATGCTTTCACGGCGCTGCATGCCGGTGAGCAGTTCGCCGAGCGTACCGACCAGTGAGGCCACGGGCTCGGCCAGCAC
>JAEWBU010000015.1 GCA_023390985.1 Pseudomonadota bacterium | reverse complement strand
CAGGATCTGGAGCGACCGGCGCCTGCGCGCCTCGGTGTTCGGCTACTTCGGCCACATGTGGGAGCTGTACGCGATGATCGTGCTGGTGCCCGCCATCGTGGCCACGCGCTTCGCGGGCACCGGCGCGGTGAGCGCGCTGTCGTTCTGCGCGATCGGCGCCGGCTTCTTCGGCTGCGTCGCGGGCGGGATGGCGGTGCGGCGCTTCGGGAGCGCCTGGGTCGCGCAGGCCCAGCTCGCCACCAGCGCGCTGTGCTGCCTCCTGGCGCCGCTGATGCTGATGGCGTCGCTGCCGCTGTTCGTCGCCTGGCTGCTCCTGTGGGGCGCCACCGTCTCGGGCGATTCGCCGCAGTTCTCGGCGCTCACCGGCCAGAACGCGCCGCCAGCCGTGGTGGGCAGCGTGCTCACCTTCACCAACTGCATAGGCTTCGCGATCTCGGTGGTGAGCATCGAGCTGTTCGTCGCCGCCTCGCATGCCTGGCCGCTTGCGCGCGTACTGCCCTGGCTGGCGCTCGGGCCGCTGGCGGGCCTGTGGATGATGCGGCCGCTGCTGCGGCGCTCGGCCTGAGGTCAAAGCACCTCGTGGAAGAGGTACACGGTGTTGTCCAGCAGCTTGTGGCGCGCGCTTCGGTGCCAGGTTTCCAGCCGGATCTCGTTGGCGCGGGCGGCGTAGCGCTCGAAGATCGCGTCCAGTTCATGGGCGAGCTTCGCATCCAGCAGGCCCAGCGTGATCTCGTCGTTGGTGTCGAACGAGCGGTCGTCGAAGTTGGTGGAGCCCACTGCGCACCACTTGCCGTCGACCGTCAGCACCTTCTGGTGCAGCAGCGTGTGCGGGTACTCGAAGAGGCGCACGCCGCAGCGCAGCAGCTTCTCGAAGTTGCGGTGGCTGGCGTGCTGCACCAGCGGGTTGTCGGTGCCGTCGGGGGAAGGCATGAGCACCCGCACGTCGACGCCGCGCTTGACCGCGTGGCCGAGCGCGTCGATCGCCTCCGGCTCGGGCAGGAAGTACGGGTTCTGGATCCAGATGCGCTCGCGCGCCATGCACAGCACAGCGTGGTGCAGGATCTTGACGGCGGGCGCCGAGTTCTCGGGCTTGACGAAGGCCGCATGGATCGTCACTTCGCCCGCCGGCTCCAGCCTGGGGAACACGTCCTCGCCGACGAACAGCTCGCCGGTCTCGCCCGCCCAGTTCTCGCTGAAGGCCGACTGGATGGTGTGGACGATGGGCCCGCGCAGGCGCAGGCTCAGGTCGGCGAAGTGCACGTGGTCCTCGGCGTCGCCCAGCCAGTCGTCGGTGACGCAGTGGCCGCCGACGAAGGCCTCGACGCCGTCCAGCACCACGATCTTGCGGTGGTCGCGGTCGGTCAGCACGCCCAGGTTGTAGATCGAGTTCCGGTGGAAGAACTTGAACCGCACCCCGGCCTGTTCCATCAGCTGGCGCTCGTCGGGCGAGATGCGGCGGCTTCCCGTGTAGTCCAGCAGCAGGCGCACCTTCACGCCGGCGCGCGCGCGTTCGGCCAGCGCGGTCGCCACGCGGCGGCCGAGTTCACCCGGCTTCCACAGGAAGGTCTCGAAGTGGACGGTCTTGCGCGCCTGGCCGATGCGGTCGATCAGCACGTCGAAGTAGTGGCCGTTGCCCAGCAGCTCGACCTCGTTGCCTTCGATCAGCGTGCCCAGCGACAGCCCGGCCAGCGAGGGCAGGAGCTTGTCGATCGGCGCGTCGCATTCGAGCTGCAGCTTCGGGCTGCGGTGCCGCCGCGCGGACCAGAGCACGAGCGAGAGCACGACCACCGCCGTGGCGAGCGCAAGGACGGTCCACCAGCCGGGATTCATGCCGCCACGCTAACCAAGCCCAGCCTTTGTCCGTGTAAGGCAAGCGCGCAGAATCGGCGCGGATGACGGACACAACCGCGCCATGAGCTTCATGGAATCGATGCTGGCCATGCTGCAGGCGCTGCAGGGGTGGCCGGCCTACCTGCTGCTGTTCGGCCTGCTGCTGGGCAGCGGCTTCGGGCTGCCGGTGAACGAGGACATCCTGCTGCTGGTGGCCGCGGCGCTGACCCTGCGGGGCGTGATGGAGCCGGTGCCGCTGGTGGCGGTGGCCTGGTGCGGCGTTCTGTGCGCGGACGCACTGATCTTCCATTGGGGGCGGCGGTTCGGCACCCGGCTGTTGCGGCATCGCATCGCCGCCCGCGCGCTGCCCGCCCACCGGCTGCACGCGATGGAGCGGCACATGCAGCGCTGGGGGCCGGGCTTCATCTTCCTGGTGCGCTTCATGCCGGGGCTGCGCACCGCGATGCTGTTCGCGGCGGGCTCGATGCGGATCCGCTACCGGCACCTGTTCATCTTCGACGGCGCCGCCTCCGCGGTCGAGCTGCCGCTGCTGGTCTGGGCGGTGCGCTACGTGGGCGGGCGCTGGCAGGACATCGTCGCCTCACTGCAGAGCTGGCAAGGCTGGCTGCTGCCGGCGGTGGCCGCGATGGCCGTGGCCGCTGCCGCGCTGATCTGGTGGCGCCGCCGCCCGCGACAGCCGCGCTGAAGAACGCCGGAACGTTGGACGACTGTCCCGTTCCCCGCCTAAGATGGCCGGCCCCATGGGACGGAGTCGAACATGCAGGCTTCTCAGCGCGCGCTCTCGGTTTTCCCACGCCAGCTCTCGCCGGTCGAGACGCAGCTGCTGCGGCAGCTGGTGGTGGTGCAGGGCCGCGATCCCTGGGGCTTTTCCGCTTCTGTGCTGCCCGACGGAACCATCTCCGTGCGATCTCCCGCCGCCGCCGCCTTCTATCCCCTCGAAGGCTGGAGCACCCGCTTCATGCGCCATCTCCACCAGGGCTATTTCGACGCCCGCACCCCGGGCCCGTCGGCGCGGCGCGTGAGTTGATCGCGCGCTTCTTGCACTCGGTGTATCGATAGCCGCCTCCCGCACCCGGAGGGGCTGCAAACTTCCGGTTACGACCCTGCGGCTAAGATGCGGCCCGTGGGAGCGCATCAGACCCGCGGTGAAACCCGGCGCACGAACCGGGCCGCAGCGGTCAACCGAGGTATAGAAACGAACATGCCCAACATCGGCACCGTCCTGAAACAGGAAATCGCCCGGATCGCGCGCAAGGAGCAGAAAGGCGAACTGCAGCAATTGAAGAAGACCGTGGCGCAGTACCGCGGCCAGATCGCCCAGCTCAAGCGGCGCCTTCAGACGCTGGAGCAGCAGATGCGCCGCCAGGGCCGCGGCGGCGGTCGCAGCGCCGCGCCCGTGCAGGCGGAAGACGACGAAGGGCCGCAACTGCGCTTCTCGGCCAAGGGTCTCGCGGCGCAACGCAAGCGCCTGGGCCTGTCGGCCGCTTCGGTCGCCAAGATCCTGGGGGTGTCGGCGTTGTCGGTCTACAAGTGGGAAAGCGGCAAGACGCGTCCGCGCGCGCGCCAGCTCGAAGCCATCTCGGGCCTGCGCAAGATGGGCAAGCGCGAAGCCATGGCCAAGCTGGCCGCCTGAGCATGCCTCTTCCCGAGCCCGCCGAACGGCGGCACCTGCATACCCGCGCCGTCACCTACCGCGGCTTCCTGCGCGAAGACGGCCTCTGGGACATCGAAGGCGAGATGTCCGACGTCAAGACCTACGGCTTCCAGCATTCCGACGGGCGCGAGATGTCGCCGGGCGACCCGGTCCACCACATGGCCATCCGCCTCACGGTCGACGAGGACATGGTCATCCGCGCCATCGCCACCTCGATGGACAGCACGCCCTTCGGCGAATGCCGGCAGGGCAACGACCCGATGCAGCAGATGGTGGGCGTGCGCCTCGGTCCGGGCTGGCGCCAGGCGATCGAGAAGGCGCTGGGCGGCGTGCGCGGCTGCACGCACCTGCGCGAGCTGCTGTTCAACATGGCCACCGCGGCCTACCAGACGGTGTTCCCCTGGCGCGAGCGCGAGCGGCGCGAAGCCGGCGTGCTGCCGGGGCAGAGCACCGAGCCGCCCTACCACCTGGGCCGGTGCATCGCGTGGGATCAACAGGGTGCGCTGGTGCAGCGCCACTATCCCCAGTTCTTCGGCCAGCCCCTCAGGCGTTCGGTTGCGAAGGATCGCCCGGCTTGACCCAGGTGAACACCCGCACGGGCGGGATGTTCACCACCTCCCAGCGCTTCTCCGGCTCGCCCAGGTAGGGCGCGACGAAGTGGGCGACATGGGCACGCACCTGGTACGCGACGAAGCGGCCGCCCGGCCGCAACACCTGCGCCACCAGCGCGGCGATGCGGTCGGACACCTGCGCCGGCATCGTCGAGAAGGGGATGCCCGAGACGATGGCGTCCGGCGCCGGCAATCGACGAGCGGCCAGCAGGTCGGCCAGGCGCTCCGCGCTGGCCAGTTCCAGCAACAGTCGCGGATCGCGCAGTTGCTGCTGCAGATGCTGGTGGAAGGTCGGATCGAGCTCGACCGCCAGCAGCCGCGCCGAAGGCGACATCGCCTGCAGCAGGGCGGCCGTGGTGCCTCCCGTACCCGGACCCAGCTCGACCACGGTGCGCGCCTGCGCGATCGCGGCGCTGCGCACCAGGCGCTGCTCCAGCCGGTGCGAGCTGGGCACCACCGAACCCACCTGGGCCGGATGGCGCAGGAACCCGCGCAGGAACTCGAGGCGATCCCGCAACGGCCCGGAGGTCAGCGGACTGGCAGGCAGGACGTTCTCGCCGGCAGCCTGGCCGGCGCGGGGATCTTGGAGCGCCATGGTTCTTCGGGTTGTTGTGGTGGTTCCGGCGATTCTGGTGGCCGTGCGCACGGATGCGTGTCGGACGGAACCGCCAAGCCAGGCCTGCCCGCCACCCACGAAACATCACGAAAGAGGACACTAGAACCATGCCGATGAACCCAGCCATGGCGCGCCTGCTGGACGCGACGCGGACACGATGGGGGCGCCTGCTCGACCTTGCGCGCCGCCATCCCTGGCGCCTGCTCGCGCTGCCGCCCGCGCTGGTGCTGCTCTACCTGCTGGTGCTGCTGCCGTTCACGCCGAGCATCGACAACCTGCGCAAGGCCAAGCTGGAAAAGCCCGCGCTGCTGGTCTCGGCCGACAACGTGGTGCTGGCCAGCTACAAGCGCGTGCACCGCGAATGGGTGCCGTTGGACAAGGTCGCGCCCGGCGTGGTGGCCGCGCTGATCGCCACCGAGGACCACCGCTTCTGGTCGCACCACGGCATCGACCTGTACCGCACCGCGTCGAGCGCGTGGCACACGCTGCGCGGACGGCGCCAGGGCGGCTCGACGCTCACGCAGCAGCTCGCGCGCAACCTGTACCCCGAGGAGATCGGCCGATCGGTGAGCATCCATCGCAAGGTCAAGGAGGCGATCACCGCGCTGAAGATCGAGGCGGTCTACAGCAAGAAGGAGATCCTGGAGACGTACCTGAACACGGTGCCGTTCCTCTACAACGCGTTCGGCATCGAGATGGCCGCGCGCACGTACTTCGACAAGTCGGCCAGCGAGCTCGACCTGCTGGAGAGCGCCACGCTGATCGGCATGCTCAAGGGCACGAGCTACTACAACCCGGTGCTCAACCCGGAGCGCGCGCGCGAGCGCCGCAACGTCGTGCTGTCGCAGATGGCCAAGCACGGCGCGCTGCCCGCCGAGCGCGCCACCGAGCTGGCCAAACGGCCGCTGAAGATCGACTTCGAGCGCCAGCCGGAACCGCTGGGTCCGGCGCCCCACGTGGCGCAGCACGTGCGCAAATGGCTGATCGCCTGGGCCGACCGCAACGGCTACGACATCCACTCCGACGGCCTGGTGATCCGCACGACCATCCACACGAGGCTGCAGCGCGCCGCCAACGAGGCCGTCGCGCGCCAGCTGAACCAGCTCCAGCCGCTGGCGGACAAGCGGCGCAAGGCGGGGCAGGACCGGGCCCTGCTGCAGGCCGGCTTCCTCGCGCAGGACCCGCGCACCGGCCACGTCCTGGCCTGGGTCGGCAGCAGCGATTTCGCGGTGGACCAGTTCGACCACGTCAGCCAGGCGCGGCGCCAGCCCGGCTCCACCTTCAAGCCCTTCGTCTACGGCCAGGCCTTCATCGATGGCATGAATCCGGGCGACACCCTCGTCGACCAGCCCGTGGCGCTGCGCGGCGAGCACGGCGAGGTCTGGAAGCCGCGCGACGACACGCCACCCACCAACAGCCCCTGGACCCTGCGCGCGGGCCTCATCTTTTCGCGCAACTCGATCACCGCCCAGCTGATGGACCGCGTCGGCCCGCAGAAGGTCGCCAGGCTCGCGCAGGCGATGGGCGTGCGCGAAAGCCGCCTCGAGGCCGTGCCTTCGCTCGCGCTGGGCACGAGTCCGGTGACGCTGCGGGAGATGGTGTCGGCCTACGGCACCATCGCCAACAACGGCCGCTGGGTCGAGCCGCTGCTCGTGCTGCGCATCGAGGACTCCGAAGGCAAGGTGCTGGAAGGTTTCGTGCCGCCGCGCTCGTCCGAGGCCATGCCCAAGGCCAAGGCGCTGATGCTGGTGGACACGCTGCGCGGCGTGGTGGACGAGGGCACCGGCGCGGCCATCCGCACCCGCTACGGCATCCAGGCCGACGTGGCCGGCAAGACCGGCACCACGCAGGACAACGCCGACGGCTGGTTCATCCTGATGCATCCGCACCTGGTGGCGGGCGCGTGGGTGGGCTTCAACGATCCCTCGATCACCATGCCCGACGCGTGGGGGCCGGGCGCGCGCAGCGCGCTGCCCATCGTCGGCGACTGGTTCGCGCAGTCGGTGCGCAACAAGTGGGTGGACGCGCGCGCCGAGTGGGAGATCCCCCGGCCGCGGCCCAAGCCGAAGGAGCCCGAGCGCGCTCCGCTGGAGAAGATGGTCAACGACGTGGTGGACCGGCTGATCAAGATCTTCCAGTAGCGGAATGAAAAAAAGCCGGGCTCGGGGCCCGGCTCAAAGCTCCCTTTCGCTTTCCCTGATCGTTGATCTTCTTCCCTGATCTCCGTGGCGTGACAGCTATCGGATCGTGAACGCGCCGCCTGAGTGGTGGCTGACCGTGAACCGGCCGTTACCTTGATACGTGAGCTCGAGCTCCTGGCCCCGGCCGCCGGCGATGGAGCCCAGCGTGCCCGCCGCCGTGCGGTTGCCCTGCGAGGTGTAGAGCAGGCCGCCTGAACCGTTGGGGCCGGTGTCGCCGACCACCATCCAGTGGCCGTCGAACGAGAGGCTGGTGGCGCGGTACCAGCGGTTCTCGCCCCACCAGTTCCAGGTGTCGCGGCCGCCGTCGGGGCTGACGAACGTGTAGCCGGTGTAGTTGCGGCTGTCGTCGCGCGGCTCGAGCGCGCTGACCACCTGGCCGTTGCCCGACACCGCCAGGCCCGACCAGTTGCTGTAGCTGAAGCGGATCGTCCAGTTGGCGCCGCCGTCGTCGCTGATCCACGGGTGGCCGCCGTTGTCGATGGCGGCCATGCGCTGGCCGTCCGCGCTCGACGAAGCGAAGGCCCAGTTGCCATCGCCCATGCGTCGCGTCCAGGTCGCGCCGCCGTCGGTGGAGACGTGCACGCCCTGCAGGGCCGGCGCGCTCGCGTAGAACGACGCCGCCGCCACCAGGCGCTGGCCGTCGCGCGAGCCCGAGACCGCGCGCCAGTCGCCGCCGGCCGTGCCCGGCACCACGGCGAAGGTGGCGCCGCCGTCGACGGAGCGGTAGATGCCGCGGTCGATCGCGGTGGCCACGATGCGGCTGCCGTCCTCGGAGAGGTGAACGCCGGTCCAGCCCACGGCCGCGCTGTTGGTTGCGGTCCAGGTCTGGCCGTAGTCGGTCGAGACGTGGATGGCCAGGTTGGTGGCCACCGCGGCGAGACGGCTGCCGTCCTCGCTCATCGTGATCCAGGTCCAGTTGGCGCGCGGGGCGCTGCTGCGCGACCAGGTCGCGCCGCCGTCCTGCGACAGGTAGATCTGGCCCGGGTTGGCCACGGCGGCGATGCGGTTGCCGCTGGACGAGGAAGCCGTCGCGTACCAGTTCTGGTTGGGCGCGGAAGCATCGACGGTGCGCGGCGTCCACACCGTGCCGGGCGTGACGTTGCCGGGCACCCCGACCGTGTCGACCCACTGCAGCGCGTTCTGCGCGAGGCGCCAGCCGGCCGCGCCCTGGCCGGTGACGCGCACGCGGTCGCCGGCCTGCAGGCAGTCGTTGGCGGGAAGGGTGATCACCACGTCGCTCTCGGCGGTCACCGTGTAGACGCCGTTGGCCGCGGCCTGCAGCGAGGCGTCCGCCACATTGCCGCTGTTGGGCGCCGCGCATTCGCCGGGGGCGGGCGCGGGGGCCGGGGC
>JAEWBU010000222.1 GCA_023390985.1 Pseudomonadota bacterium | reverse complement strand
AACCCACCCTGCCCGAACGCCCCACCAGGCTGGTTCTGGCCCATGAGCAAGAGGTCAAACGGGACGCGACATGATCGACCTGCGATTTTACTGGTCCCTCTTGATGCGGCGCCTGCCGGTGATGCTGGCGCTGCTGATCATCTGTTCGGCCTTCGGTGCAGCCTGGGCGATCCGTGCGCCGTCGACCTATTCGGCCTCGGCCCGGCTTCTGGTGGAAAACCCGCGCATCCTGGACAGCCGAGACACGAGCAGCGATGAAGCCGAGATGCTGCAGGTGATTGAACAGCAACTGATGACCCGCGCCAACCTGATTGACGTGGCCAACAAGCTGAATGTCTTTGGCCAGAGCAGCACGCTAAGCGTAGACGAGAAGCTGGATCGGATGCGCACCGACACCAGCATCCGCCGCTCCGGCGGGCGCGACGCGGCGACGATGATGCTGGTCAGCTTCACCTCGCAGAACCCGCGGACCGCCGCGGCGGTCGTCAACGAATACACCACCCTGATCCTGGGCACCAACACCCGCAACCGCGTCGGCCTGGCCGAGAACCGTCTGGCCTTCTTCCAGCAGGAGGTCGAGCGGCTGAGCCAGGATCTGGACCGGCAGAACGCCCGGATCCTAGAATTCAAGCGCGAGAACGCCGACGCCCTGCCTGAGAACTTACAATATCGCCAAGACCGCCAGTCGCTGCTCCAGGAACGGGTGGCACGGCTGGAAAGCGATTTGGCTGTCCTGCAGGCGCAGCGGGCAGAGATGGTGCGGCTATTTGAACAGACCGGCAATATCTCCGCACAGACGGCACCGCAGTCCCCCGAACAGCAGCAACTGGCGGCCTTGCGAGCTGAACTGAACAGTGTGCTTGGCGTTTATGCGGAAGACAGTCCCCGCGTGCGCGCCTTGCGGAACCGCATTGCCAATGCTGAACGCGCGGTTGAGGCACAGGTCGTTCCTGGCAATACCGGCAATACCGGCAATTCGCTGCTGGATATGAACCTGTCCCAGATCGACAGCCGCGTGACTATGCTGGAAAACGAACGCCTGCAGGCCAATTCCGAACTGGAAAGCTTGGCTGCCTCGACTAGTGCGACGGCCGCCAATGCCATCGCGCTTGGGGCGCTTGAACGCGACCAGCAGAACATTCAAGCCCGCTACAATGCGGCCGTGGTCAGTCTGGACCAGGCCCGCCAGGTCGAGAGGGTGGAAACCTCGGCCCAGGGGCAACGTATTAGCGTGATCGAGGCCGCAAGCGTGCCCAGCCAGCCATCGGGACCGAACCGCAAGAAGATCGCCCTGGCGGGCATCGGCTTGGGCCTGGGTCTGGCGGGCGGGTTCTTCGTGTTGATGGAGCTTTTGAACAACGCCATCCGCCGTCCGGCCGAATTACGATCCCGCTTCCAGATCACCCCCCTGGCAGTTATTCCCTATATCGAGGGCCGTGCCGAACGTCGTCGCCGCCAAGCCATCCGGCTGTTGGCCATTCTGGCGGTGGTGATCGTGATCCCCTTGGGTCTATGGGCCATTCATACCCAATACATGCCGCTGGACATCCTGGCGCAGAAGATCCTCACCCAGCTGGGTCTGGGCTGAGACGAAGGAAGGTCCGGTCATGGAAAAGCTGCAAGCCGCTATCGAGATCGCCCGCCGCAAGCGCGAAGCCGAGCGCGGCGACACCCCCCCACCCTCCGCCGCATCGGCGCAGGCCGACCGCGCAGTCCCGCCTGCCCCCGCTGCCGCTGCTGTGGGCGCCGATGGCGGCACGAATGCCCTGTGGCAGGCCCTACCCCAGGTCGGGCTTGACCATGCATCCTTGGTCCACGCGCGCATCCTGTCGCAGAACGCGTCTCAAGAATCGACGCCCTTCGACGTGCTGCGCACCAAAATTCTGTACCAGATGCGCCAGAACGGCTGGCGGCGGCTGGCTGTCACCTCGCCCCTGCCGAAATGCGGCAAGACCACCACGGCGGTGAACCTGGCCCTTGCGCTTGGCCGCCAGCCGGAACTGCGGTCCATGCTGTTCGACTTCGACCTGCGCGCACCTTCGGTCGCGACCTTGCTGGGGCTGGAAAATCCTCCCTCGATCATGCCCCTGCTGCGCGGGGAACGAGGTTTTGCCGATCATGGGAGGCGGATCGGCGCCAATCTGGCCTTGGCCCTGTCAGGCACTCCCGAAACCGACCCAACCCGGCTGCTGATGGCCGACACCACCCGCGACACCCTGGCGCGGATCCAGGAAGATTATGCGCCCGACATCATGATCTTCGACCTGCCTTCGATCCTGATCGGCGACGATGCGCGGGCCTTTCTGCAGCATGTGGACTGCGCCCTGATCCTGGCACGCGCCGACCAGACCCGATACGGCGACTTCGACAGCTGCGAACGCGAGGTGGGGGAGTACACCAATGTCCTGGGCGTGGTCCTGAACGGATACCGCCACGGCGAGGGCAAGGTCGATGCCGAGACGCATGGCTGAGCCAGGCCGACATCCAGATGCCCTTTCGAACGCAAATCTATCGCAGCCTGCCTCTCTGGAATGTGGTTCTCAAGCGCCTCGGGATCGAGCAGAGCCTTGAAAGGGCCGCCACCCGGATCGAGGTCCTGCAGCCCGAGGAAACAGAGGAAGTCCCGCCTGCGGTCAGCCTTCCAGGGCAACTGGATCTTGTCAGGGGCGTCACCAGCCATGACACGCTGGCCCATCAGGTCGCCCTGGCCAAGCAGACTGTCTTTCATCACGCAGCATTGACGAAATATACGATCAGGGACTGCGTGGTCGCGGATCATGGGGTTGAATTCCTGGCCGGTTCGATGCGCAAGCGCAGGCTACGCAGAGCCGACATGCAGGTCGCCCCGCTGACCGAGGAAAGTTCGGCGCATTATTGTATGTCGACGGTGTCGCATACCTATTTCGGCCATTTCCTGACTGATTCCTGCCCCAAGGCACTGCTGGCATCGGAAGAACAGGCCCTGCTTCTGGACATCAACCCGGCCTGGCCCCATGCCGCCCAATATGCTGATGTTTTCCGCCTGGCTCCCGCGCCGCCTCTGCCACGTCTTGTCAGACGGTTGACGATCCTTCGCGATCACGGCCAAGGGTCGAACAAACGCGCGCGCTATGATGAGATGCGCACCAGGATCGCGGAACGGTTCGGCCCGACAGGCTCTGCGACGGAACGGGTCTTCCTCAGGCGCGGAGGAGGGGGCAAGGCGCGGCTTCTTGCCCGAGAGGATGCGCTTACTGAGACGCTGGCCGCCCGGGGTTTTCGCATCGTGGACATGGACGGCTTGGATCTGCAGGCTCTTGCCGACAGCCTGCGGCACGCGCGCACCGTCGTCACAGTGGAGGGAAGCCACGTCAACCATGTCCATTTTCTGGCGCCCCGCGGCTTTGACCTGTGCGTTTTGATGCCCGACGACCGCACGACATTTGTGCACAGGGGGCTGGCGAACGCTTTTGGCGGTCGCTTCGGATATCTCGTCTGCCCAAGGGAGGGGGAGGGATACCGGGCAAGCGCCACCAGCATCCTGAAAACCCTGGATTTGATGGAGGACGCGCGGAGCATGGTCCGACATTGACCGTGGTCCTGACCGCCGGGATGAAACTCTGTTTGCAGTTTCGCGATCTGTTGCGGCTGCCTGTTGGGTATGTGCCATAAGCGTGATGGATACCGTCGTTCCAGTTCCTGCTGATGGACTGGCCTTCAAGCATGGCATCGACTTTCACTGTGGTCGGACTGGCCCCATCTGGTCTGCAATGACAGCAGCCGGGCCTTGTGGGCCTGCATCACGTCGTGGCGGTTCTAGAACTATCCTTCTTCTGGAGCTGCAGATCTTCCACCCCCTACCGTCGACAGTCGGGCACAACTTGTACCCGCTGCTTTTCAACGAGGCGGGGACCCTGCTGACGCTGGTGCCGGCCCTGTTGCTGCGCGAGGTGCAGGGGATGGTGAGGATGCTACCGGCCTCTTCCTTCTGGTTTTTCGGCATGGCGGCCAGACTGACTGCTCCTGCCAGCACCATTTTACCATCCAGCCCAGTGATATGGCAGCTCTGCCGATCCTTAACCAAGGCCATCAACATGGCCAAACCAAGCGATCTGCGCGTGCGCCGGATCTGGGCGACCAACACCTCGGCCAAAGGGGTTTCCGGGTTGAGCTGAGCGCCTATCGCCTTTGGCCGGGCCGCAGTCCCAGCAGGGGCCGCAGGGAAAGGGCCCAGAAATCGCCAAAGAAATTCAGGGGCGCAGCCGGTTTCTGCCCCCTGATACGCGACAAGGGCACATTCAGCCCCGCCCCTGCCAGCCAGGCCAGGGCCACCGCGATGGCGCCTGCCCGGCCGTGGTTGCTGCGGAAGTAATGACACCAGGATTCGTACCAATAGGCCGGGCGGCGGACCCGCTCGGCCCTGGCGCTGCGCACATCGGTGGAGGCGCCCTCGACATGGATGATGCGCGCCTCGGCCACATGCCAGCATTCCCAGCCGGCCCTTGCCGCGCGGCGCATCAGATCGACTTCCTCGTAATACAGGAAGTAGACAGGATCGAAAAATCCCAGTTCGCGCCATACGTCGAACCGTGCCAGCACAGCGGCGCCCGATACCCAGTCGACCCGGCGGGTTTCCAGATCGCCGCCAAGCGCCACCTGCGATCCGCGCATCAGCCGCGCCACCGGGCCGAAATTCAGCGACGCCACGAAATGGCTGGCCGCCCCCGGAAAACGGAAGGCGGCGGGCACCGGCACCTTGCCCCCCGGATTGCGCGCCTGCGCCCCCGCCATGGCGGCCTTTGGACGGCTGTCCAGGAAATCGGCCAGGATCGCGATCGCCTCGTTTTCAAGCCGCGCATCGGGGTTCAGCAGGAAGACGTAATCGGGCGGATCGCCCCCTTCGGCCAACTTGCGCAACACCAGATTGTTGCCGCGCCCGAAACCGTGGTTTTCGGATTCGAGATGAAGCGCCACCCCTTCGCCCCAGCCGCGGATCCGCGCCGTTTCGGCGAAGATCGCGCCATCCCCCGCGGGCGAGGCGTTGTCGACCAGGTGGATGCTGACTTCGTGGCCCGGATGGGATCGCGCCCGGACGCTTTCCACCGCCGCAACAGCCAAGTCGGCGGCATTGTAATTAACGATGATAACAGCAATACGGGCCATCGTGACGCTCGTGTGATAGAAGATGCCTGTTGCGGTATCACGCCGTAAGGGAACGGGGTCAAGCAGCGTGCGGGTATGGTGCGTTGTCCAGGGGCAGCTTCCAGGGTCAGAGTATTTCTTGCCTTCACCCCTGTTTTGAATGAGATGAGCGGGCCTGCCGGAAGCAGGCGGTGAAGAGCGGGTAACGATCGGGATGATTTTCTCGGAAGCGAATTTCTGGCTGTTCTTTGCCGTCGTCTTTGCCCTTTACGTCGTGTTGTCCCACCGTTGGCAGAACCGGATGCTGCTGGTGGCCAGCTATGTTTTCTATGGGGCCTGGGACTGGCGTTTCCTGGGGCTGATCTTCCTGTCCACCGGGGTGGATTACCTGATCGCCCTGAAGATGGACCGCGAACCGTCGCAGCAGCGCCGCAAGATGCTGCTGATGGTGTCGCTGGCGGGCAACCTGGGGATGCTGGCCATCTTCAAGTATCTGGGCTTCTTCGTCGAAAGTTTCACCGAACTGCTGAACCATGCCGGCATCGGCGCCGATCAGGTGATCCTGAACATCGTCCTGCCGGTCGGCATCTCGTTCTATACGTTCCAAACGCTCAGCTACACGATCGACGTGTATCGGCGCGAGCTTCCGGCTGAACAGAACCTGGTGAACTTTGCGCTATTTGTGGCCTTCTTCCCGCAGCTTGTCGCCGGACCCATCGAACGGGCCACGCATCTGCTGCCCAGGGTTGCCAACCCGCGCCAGATCACCTGGGACGGTCTATCGCGCGGTGCCGTCCTATGCGTCGTGGGCTTGATCAAGAAGATCGTCATCGCCGACGGGGTGGCCACCAGCGTGAACGCTGTCTATGCCAATCCCTCGCCCTCGGGGCTGGATGTGCTGGTGGGAACCTGGCTGTTCGCGATCCAGATCTATTGCGATTTTTCCGGCTATACTGACATTGCGCGCGGCGTGTCGAAGATGCTGGGCTT
>JAEWBU010000218.1 GCA_023390985.1 Pseudomonadota bacterium | reverse complement strand
GAACATCGGCGAGCCGGACTTCACCGCGCCGCCGCTGGTGCGCGAAGCCGCGGAGCGCGCGATGCGCGCCGGCCATACGCAGTACACCCATGCCACCGGCCTGGAGCGGCTGCGCGAGAAGATCTGCGGCTGGTACCGCGAGCGCTTCGGCCTCGAGGTGCCGGCTTCGCGCATCGTGGTCACGGCCGGCGCGTCGGCCGCGCTGCAGCTGGCCTGCCTGGCCCTGATCGACGCCGGCGACGAGATCCTGATGCCGGACCCGAGCTACCCGTGCAACCGGCATTTCGTCAGCGCCGCCGACGGCACCGCGGTGCTGGTGCCGGCCGGCGCGGCCGAGCGGTTCCAGCTCTCGGCGGCGACGGTCGAGGCGAACTGGAACGAACGCACGCGCGGCGTGCTGCTGGCCTCGCCTTCCAACCCCACCGGCACCTCCATCGATCCGGCGGAACTGCGCCGCATCCACGACGTGGTGCGGGCGCGCGGGGGCGTGACGATCGTGGACGAGATCTACCTGGGGCTGAGCTACGAGGAGCGCTTCGGCCACTCGGCGCTGGCGCTGGACGACCAGGTCGTCAGCATCAACAGCTTCTCCAAGTACTTCAACATGACGGGCTGGCGCCTGGGCTGGATCGTCGCGCCGCAGGAGCTGGTGCCGGTGCTCGAGCGCCTGGCGCAGAACCTGTTCATCTGCCCCAGCACGGTGTCGCAGTTCGCCGCCCTGGCCTGCTTCGAGCCGGACAGCATCGCCGAGTACGAGCGGCGGCGCGCGCAGTTCAAGGCGCGACGCGACTGGTTCATCCCGGCGCTCAACGAGCTGGGCCTGCCGGTGCCGGTGACGCCCGACGGCGCCTTCTACGCCTGGGCCGACTGCTCCGCCTGGTGCGAAGCGCTGGGCCTGCCCGGCAGCTGGGAATTCGCGTTCGAGGCGATGAAGCGCGCCCACGTGGCCGTCACGCCGGGCCGCGACTTCGGCAGCGCGGAGACGAAGCGCTTCGTGCGCTTTTCCACCGCGAGCAGCATGGAACACCTTCAGGAGGCGGTGCACCGCCTGCGGGAGATGGCGCCCTGATGGCGTTTGTCCATCCCGTCCGCGTCTACTGGGAAGACACCGATGCCGGCGGCATCGTGTTCTACGCCAACTACCTGAAGTTCTTCGAGCGCGCGCGCACCGAGTGGCTGCGGTCGCTGGGCATCGAACAGGGCCGGCTGCGCGAGCAGACCGGCGGCATCTTCATCGTGTCCGCCACGTCGGTGCGCTACCTGCAGCCGGCGCGCCTGGACGATGAACTCCGCGTGACGGCCGAGCTCAAAGAGGCGGGCCGCGCCTCGATGACGATCTCGCAGCAAGCTCGACAACACCCCGCCGGCACCGTGCTGGCCGAGGGCATCATCCGCATCGGCTGGGTCGACGCAGCCACGCTGCGGCCTGCCAGAATCCCCCAAGTCATCCTTGAGGCATTGAACAAGACATGAACCAGGATCTCTCCATCCTCCAACTGGTGCTCGGCGCCAGCTGGGTGGTGCAACTCGTGATGGCGCTCCTCGTCGCCGTCTCGGTGGCCAGCTGGGCCGCCATCTTCGGCAAGCTGTTCTCGCTCAAGCGCGTGAAGTCGCTCAACGAGGACTTCGAGCGCGAATTCTGGTCAGGCACCAGCCTGAACGAGCTATTCGCCAGTGCCGCGCAGAACGCCAAGAATGCCGGGCCGATGGAACGCATCTTCGCCAGCGGCATGCGCGAATTCCAGAAGCTGCGCGAGCGCCGCATCCAGGACCCCGGCACCGTGCTCGATGGCGCCCGCCGCGCCATGCGCGCCAGCTACCAGCGCGAGGTCGACGCGGTCGAATCGCACCTGTCGTTCCTGGCCTCGGTGGGCTCGGTGTCGCCGTACGTGGGCCTGTTCGGCACCGTGTGGGGCATCATGCACGCCTTCACCGGCCTGGCCAGCCTGCAGCAGGTGACGCTCGCCACCGTGGCGCCCGGCATCGCCGAAGCGCTGGTGGCCACCGCCATCGGCCTGTTCGCCGCCATCCCGGCGGTGGTGGCCTACAACCGGTTCGCCCGCGACATCGACCGGGTGGCGATCCGCCTGGAGACCTTCATCGAGGAGTTCTCCAACATCCTGCAGCGCAACCTCGGGGCGCATCCGACCGCAGCCGCGTCGGGGCACTCGCAGTTCTGACATGCCGGCCGTCGCATCCCGCGGCCGGGGCCGCCGCACCATCAACGAGATCAACATGGTGCCCTTCATCGACGTGATGCTGGTGCTGCTGATCATCTTCATGGTCACCGCGCCGCTGATCACGCCGAGCCTGATCGACCTGCCCACGGTCGGCAAGGCCAAGCGCTCGCCGGACCGCAAGCTCGAAGTCGTGATCGGCAAGGACGAGAAGCTGGTGCTCAAGTCCGGCGAGGAGTCGCGCACGCTCTCCATCGCCGAACTGGCCGCGTCCGTGGTCGCCGCCCAGTCCGGCCAGCCGCCCGATTCGGTGGCCGTCGTCATCAGCGCCGACCGCAGCGTCAAGTACGAGTCGGTGGTGATGGTGATGGACACGCTGCAGCGCGCGGGCGTGCAGCGCGTCGGCCTGTCGGTGCAACTGTCCCGATGAGGATCGATGCGAGCCGCTGAACGCCCCGAGTTCATGCCGCCCTCCGAGGGCGGGCTGCCGCGCTCCATCGGATTGGCGGTGCTGGCGCACGCGGTGCTGGTGCTCGCGCTCAGCTGGGGCGTGAAATGGAAGCGCGACGAACCCACCGTCACGGCGGAGGCCGAGCTCTGGGCCAACTCGCCGCAGCAGGCCGCGCCCAAGCTGGTCGAAGCGCCGCCCGCGCCGCCGCCGCCCGCCCCCGCCC
>JAEWBU010000354.1 GCA_023390985.1 Pseudomonadota bacterium | reverse complement strand
CCTCAAGGCCGTGCGCACGCAGATCGACAAGGTGAAGGCCGACCTGGAACGCGACGCCGGCCGGCGTGACCAGCTGACGAAAGAACTCGAGGAGTCGGAAAAGACCGTCGGAACGGCGCGCGGCGAGCTCGAGAAACTGCGGCGCGAGCGCGCCGAGCACAGCGCACGCCGGGCGGAGCTCGCGGCGCAGCGGCACACCGAGGAAGCGGCGCTCGCCAGGGATCGCGAGGCGCTGTCGGGACAGATCCGTGCCGCGTCCATGATCGGCGGGCAGGAGCCGCTCAAACTACTGCTGAGCCAGCGCGACCCGGGGCAAGCCGGCCGCGTGCTGGTCTACTACCAGTACTTCGGCCGCGCGCGCGCCAGCCAGATCGCTGCCATCGACGCGCACCTGGGCGAGCTCGCGACGCTGGACCAGGGACTGGCGGCCGAAGAACAACGCCTCGCCACGCTCGAAGACCAGCAGAAGGGCGAAGTCGCGAAGCTGCAGGCGGCCCGCGAACGGCGCGGTCGCGCGCTGGTGACGCTGGACGCCGAGTCGAAGAACCGCGCGAAGGAGCTCGATCGGCTCAAGGACCAGCAGGACGGGCTCGAGAAGCTGGTGCGTGAACTGCGGCGGGCGCTGGAACGCATCGAGAAATTCCCCACCGACAGCAAGGACGCATTTGCCAAGCTCAAGGGCAAGCTGGCGTGGCCGGTGGCCGGCAAGCTCGTGGCCACGTACGGCCAGACGCGCGCCGGCGGCGTGAAGTGGGATGGCGTTTTGTTAGCCGGTGCGCAGGGGACGCCGGTGCGCGCGGTCTACCACGGCCGCGTGGTGTTCGCGGACTGGCTTGCGGGCCTGGGCCTGCTGACCATCATCGACCACGGCGACGGCTACCTCAGCCTGTACGGCCACAACGAGCGCCTTTACAAGGAAGTGGGCGAGCGCGTCACGGCCGGCGACACCATCGCCACGCTGGGCGATTCCGGCGGCCGGCCCAGTCCCGGGCTGTACTTCGAGATCCGCAAGGCCGGCAAACCCATCGACCCCCGTCCGTGGTTCAAGACCGCCGCGCCCTAGCGGCGCTTTGACGGCCCCTAAGGGCTGAAACGCCAACTGCATCAACGCCCTAGCAACTGCATTCGGTCAAATTCCGCGGCTGATGTCCTTCGAAGCTTCCATGGAGCCGTACGCCCAGCTGGTGCGCTCGCTGCTGCCGCGCGCCACGGCCCTGTGCCTGTTCGACGCCGGCGGCAAGCTGCGGTGGTCGAGCGTCCCCAGCACCATCCCCGAGCTGTTCGCGCTGGTTCTGCAGTCGATTGCACAGGCCGACGCCGCCCCGTCTGGCGAGATGGGCGACGGCATCGGCCAGCATTGCGCACTGCCCGATGAAGCTCCTGCCTATCTATTCTGGCTGCGCGACGAACGCGGCACGCTGGCCGCCGTCGTGGCCGTGGTCTGCAACCGGCTGGTGAAGGACGGCAACGTGCTGCCGTTTTCGTACGTCTACGATCACCTGCGGCCCGCGCTGGAGCTGTTGCGCCGCGACCTCCTGGCGCGCGCCGACATCGAGAAGCTCAACGAGCACCTGAGCGCGCGCGACAAGGATCTCGAGCTGCTGCTGTCCGTGACCGGCAGCCATCCGCAGGCGAGCGGCTCCGACGACCTGCAGTCGCTGCTGGCGAACGCCGCCGGCCATCTCAAGTGCGTGCTTGCCGGCATCGTGGTGCCCGACAAGGGACTGACGCTCACCTGGCCCGAAAGTGGCGACGCCACCATCCTGACGCGCACGCAGAAACAACTCCTCGCCATCACGCAGACGCGGCGCGACCCGCTGGTGATCAACAAGATCGCCACGCAGGCCGGCCAGGTCGCGATTCCGTACCGCATCCTCGCCTGCCCGCTGCGCCAGGGTTCGGGCCGCACCTCGGGCGTGCTTGCGCTGTTCCGCAAGCTCGACGCACCGGAATTCATCGGCCGCGACGTGCATCTTGCCGACCTGCTGGCGCGCCGCGTGGCCGCCAGCATCGAGACCAGCTACGACACGCTGTCGGGACTGCTGACGCGCGCCGCGCTCGAACAGCGGCTGAAGCTGGTGTTCAACGAGGCCGAGGCGCGCGCGCGGCGCTGGAGCCTGCTGTACGTGGACATCGACGAGCTGCACGTCATCAACGAAAACTTCGGCATGCACGTGGGCGACCAGGCCATCGCGCAGATCGGCGACCTGCTGCGCAAGCACCTGCCACCGAATTCCGTCGCGGCGCGCATCTCCGGCGACCGCTTCGCCGTGGCCATGCCCTCGGACATCGACGAGGCCGCGATGTTCGGCGAGGGCCTGCGCGAAGGCGTGACCCGTCTATCTACCGCCGGCATGGATGCGCGCTTCCGGCTGTCGATCAGCCTCGGCGTCACGCCGTTCAACGGGCGCGACGATGCGGAGTTCGGCCGCTCGCTGGCCGAGGCCGAGACCGCCTGCAAGGCCGCCAAGGACCGCGGCCGCAATCGCCTCGAGACCTTCCAGGAAAACGACGTCAGCATCATCCGCCGTTTCACCGACATCAACGTGGCCACCGACGTGCGCGCCGCGCTCGCGGAGAACCGCCTGCGCCTCGAGGCGCAGCTGATCGCGCCGTTCGTCGACGACGGCCAGAGCCGGCCGCACTACGAGATGCTGCTGCGCATGCTGGATCCCGAGGGCAATACCATCGGGCCGGACCGGTTCCTGTCCGCGGCGCTGCGCTACCAGATGATGCCCACCATCGACCGCTGGGTGATCTCGAGCGTCATCGAACTACTGCGTCCGCGCCGCGAGCTGCTCGCCAACGCCCCGGTGTGTTTCACCATCAACTTCTCCGGCCAGTCGCTGCACGATGACGAGTTCGCCGACTACGTCATCCGCAGCATCGAGAACAGCCGCATCAACCCGGCGGTGTTCTGCTTCGAGCTCACCGAGAGCGCGGCGGTGGCCAGCATCAACGATGCCGAGAAGCTCATGCTTCGCCTGCGCAAGCTGGGCTGCGGCGTGGCGCTGGACGATTTCGGCACTGGCCTGTCGTCCCTGTCCTACCTGCGCTCCATGCCGGTTTCCATACTCAAGATCGACGGCAGCTTCGTGCGCGACATCCTGCGCGATGAACGCGCCGAGTCGATGGTGCGCGCCATCGCGCAGCTGGCCCGGGCCATGAACATCACCACGGTGGCCGAGTACGTCGAGACCGAGGAAATCCGCACGCGCATCCGCGCCCTCGGCGTGGACTACGGGCAGGGATTCGCCATCGCCCGGCCCGTGCCCGTGGGCGAGGTGCTGGACGTGTTGCCGGTGCTGGCGGCCGCCACGCCGGGCGCCTTCCTGGTCGACGAAGCCACCCGCGATACTGGCTAAGCCTCTTTCCAACCAATGGGTTAGGATCACGGCCCATGAAGATGCTCGCGCTCGGAATCGTGCTCGGGGTGCTCATTGCACTCGGTGGCTCGGTGTTCGCGCACCGCGATCCACCGCAGCAGCGGGTCGCGGCGCCCACGCCCGCCGCGAAGCAGACGCTGTCTGCCGCCGACGCGGCCAAGATCTCGGAAGTCATCGAGCGCGTGGAGCGCGAGTACGTCGACAAGGTCGACGATCCGACCCTGGTCGACAACGCGCTGCGCGGCCTGGTGGGCCGGCTCGACCCTTATTCTTCCTACCTGGACGCCGAGGAATACGCTGACCTGCGGGTCAGCACCGCCGGCACTTACGCGGGCATCGGCATCGAGGTGTCCACCGCGGATCGCGCACTGCGCGTGGTGCGGCCGTTTCGCGACTCGCCGGCCGCCGCGGCCGGCATTCTCAGCGGCGACATGATCTCCGCCATCGACGGCATGGCCGTGGGCAACGACCTGGACTCGGCCATGTCGCGCATGCGCGGGCCGCGTGGCTCTACGGTGAAGCTTGCGGTTGTGCGCGCGGGCTCGGCGCTGCCGCTGGAGTTCTCGGTGGTGCGCGCCCAGGTCGACGTGCACAGCGTCGCCATGGTGCCGCTCGACGGCGGCTTCATGTACGCACGCATCGTCACCTTCAGCGACACCACCGCCATGGACTTCGCAGTCGGCATCGCGCGCCTGCGCCGGGATCTCGGCACGCGGCCGCAGGGCGTCGTGCTGGACCTGCGCAACAACCCGGGCGGCGTGCTCGAGTCGGCGGTGGAAGTTGCCGACCAGATGCTGGACAGCGGCGTGATCGTCACTGCCGAAGGCCGCACGCCCGCCGCGCGCTTCAGCATGTCCGCCACACCCGGAGACGTGCTGTCCGGCATGCCGGTGGTGGTGCTGGTCAACGGCACGACGGCTTCGGCAGCGGAAATCCTCGCCGGCGCACTGCAAGACCACCACCGCGCGGTATTGCTGGGCAAACGCACCTTCGGCAAGGGCCTGGTGCAGACGGTCATGCCGATCTCGTCGGGGCGCGCCATCAAGCTCACCACTTCCCGCTACTTCACGCCGTCGGGCCGTTCCATCCAGGGCAGCGGCATCGAGCCGGACCAGCCCTTTGCCGCGGATGATCCGGATCCGCTGGATCTCGACGATCCGACCGCGTGGCAGGGCCTGGTACAGAACGACGCCGGGGTGCGCGCCGCGCTCGAACTGCTGAAGGGTCACAAGCCGCGCTCCGACGCGGCGAGCCTGACGGCGCGCAATGCGGCGCGGCACTGACACCGCATGGAGTTCCTCCACTGGGTCGCCGGCCTGTTCCTGCACTTCGTCGACATCGTCCTGCACCTCGACGTGCACCTGGTCGAGCTGCTGCGCCAGTACGGCGCGTGGATCTACCTGATCCTGTTCGCCATCGTGTTCGCGGAAACCGGCTTCGTGGTCACGCCCTTCCTGCCCGGCGATTCGCTGCTGTTCGCGGCCGGCGCGCTCGCGGCCATCGACACCTCCGGCACGCTCTCCGCGCCGGCGCTCACCGCGCTGCTGGTGATTGCCGCGGTGACCGGCAACACGACTAACTACCACGTCGGCCGGTGGATAGGGCCGCCGGCCTTCAGCGGCCGGTACCGCTGGCTCAAGGTGGACTACCTGCGCCGCACCGAGGCCTTCTTCGAGAAGTGGGGCTCGTGGACCATCGTGCTGTCGCGCTTCGCGCCCATCATCCGCACCTGCGCGCCGTTCGTGGCGGGCGTCGGGCGCATGCCGTACGGGCGGTTCCAGTTGTCGAACGTGCTCGGCGGGCTGGGCTGGGTGGTGCTGTTCATCTGGGCGGGCTACTTCTTCGGCAACATTCCCGCCATCAAGAACAATTTCGGCCTGGTGACCATCGGCATCGTCGTGGTGTCGCTGATCCCCGTGGCCTGGGTGGCGATCCGGAAACCCCGGTGACGGCATGGGTGGTGGATTCCGCAGCTTTGCCCATCGCGTCGACATCGACGTGCCGGTCGAGCGCGTCTGGCGGGCCTTCACCGACAGCCGGGTCCTGGCGCGCTGGGCAGCGCCCGAAGCCTCGATCACGCCCCGGGAAAAAGGCCGACTGCATCTGGTGTTCGGGTCCGACGTGGAACTGGACGCACACATCGACGTGCTCACCACGCCGCAGCGCATCCGCCTGATCCTGATGCCCACCGCCGGGATGCCGAGCTCCGAGGCCGTCATCGTCGAGGACTTCCTGTTCGAGCGCGCCAAGGCCGGCACCGTGGTGCGCCTCATGTCGAGCGGAGTGCCCGCGGCGCCGGTCTGGGTGACGTACTATCTGAACAAGCGCCGCTACTGGGAACTGGCGCTGGCCCGTCTCAAGGTGTTCCTCGAGAAGGGCCTCGACCAGCCTGACAGGTAGCGAGGTAGGAAATGGCCGGGTTCATTCTGCGCGGGCTCATCGCGGCCCTGGGACTCTGGGCAGCCACCGAGATGCTCAGCGGCATCCGCATCGACACGCCCACCACGCTGATACTGGCCGGACTGTTGTTAGGCCTGGTCAATGCCGTCGTGCGCCCGTTCGCGCTGCTGTTGTCGCTGCCGGCGCTGCTGCTGTCGCTGGGATTGTTCCTGCTCGTGGTCAATGCGGCGATGCTGGCGCTGGTGGCGGCGATGCTGCCGGGCTTCACCATCCCCGGGGGATTCTGGTCCGCGGTCGGTGCCGCGCTGATCGTGAGCATCGTGAGCTGGGTCGGGTCGTGGTTCATCGGCTCGCGCGGCCGCGTCGAAATCATCCGCCATCGCAGGGAATGATCTCTACCCACAGCCGGCGGTAGACGGATCCTTCTGCTGGTCCTCGTCCAGCCGCTTCTGTTCCTTCTGCGGCCAGCTCACCAGCGCGACGCCGGCGAACATGATCGCCATGCCGATGATCTGGTTGGGTCCTAACTGCTCGCCCAGGAACCACCAGCCGAGCACCGCGGCGATCGCCGGATTCACGTACGAATAGGTGCCCACCATCGCGGGCGTGGTGTTCTTCGCCAGCCACGAATACGCGGTGTAGGCGATGCACGAGCTCGCGATGGTCAGGTACACCATGGCACCGAGTCCCGCGCCCGACCAGTGCCACAGGCCCGCTTCGCTGCGCGCCAGGCCGGCAGTCGTCATGAAGACGCCGCCGAGGAACATCTGGATGGCGGAGAACGGCAACAGGTCGAGCTTCGAGTGCAGGTTGCGGATGTAGACCGTGGTGGCCGCCCAGACGAACACTGCGAACAGGATCAGCGCCTGCATGCCGAAGTGGCTGGTCTGCAGCGATTCGCGCGGCCAGATCAGCAGCAGCGTGCCGGCGAATCCAATGACGAGGCCGGCGAGGGTGCGCCGGTCGAGCGCATGCGCGCGGCGTCCGCGCGTCGCGAGCAGTGCGATCCACAATGCGGCGGAGGCATTCAGGATGGCCGTCTGGTTAGACGCCACGGTCTGCATCGCCCAGTTGGTGCAACCATTCGGGATGAATACGC
>JAEWBU010000342.1 GCA_023390985.1 Pseudomonadota bacterium | reverse complement strand
CGAGCAGAGCCTCAAGGCCTTCCACCATCGCGCCACGGCGCCGGTCGAGGGTACGCCCGAGGCCGCGGCGCGCCGCATCGGGCAGGCGCTCGCCAAGGGCGGCTGGAAGGTCCGGCTGCAGCAGCGGAACACGCCGCAGGGCGAGGGCTGGATGGTGGCTGCCAAGGCGGGCGCCGCCAACAAGATCGGCTATATCGCCGCGCACAGCGCCATCGTGCTGGTGTGCCTGGGCGGCCTGCTCGATGGCGACCTGATCGTGCGCGCGCAGATGTGGTTCGGCGGCAAGGCCACCTACAGCGGCGGCGGCATGATCGCCGACGTCCCTTCGAAGCACCGCCTGCCGGCGAGCAATCCGACCTTCCGCGGCAACCTGCTGGTGTCCGAGGGCACGCAATCCGGCACGGCCATCCTGGCGCAGTCCGACGGCATCCTGCTGCAGGAGCTGCCGTTCTCCATCGAGCTGAAGAAGTTCATCGTGGAGTACTACTCCACCGGCATGCCCAAGCTGTTCGCCAGCGACATCGTGATCCACGACCGCGAGACGGGCGAGCAGGTGCCCGCGCGCGTGGAGGTGAACCATCCGGCCCGCTGGCGCGGCATCGAGATCTACCAGTCCAGCTTCGACGACGGCGGATCCACCGTGAAGCTGCAGTCGGTGCCGATGAACGGGGCGACCAGGCCGTTCGAGATCCAGGGCACGATCGGCAGCAGCACGCAGCTCACGCGAGGGCAGGGCGAGGGCGCCGACAAGCTCACGCTCGAATTCACCGGCCTGCGCGTGATCAACGTGGAGAACATGTCCGAGGCCGGCGCCAGCGGCGCCGATCCGCGCAAGGTGGACCTGCGCCAGTCGCTCGATGCGCGACTGGGCGCGGCCAACAAGACGACGACCAAGAAGGAACTGCGCAACATCGGTCCTTCGGTCAGCTACAAGCTGCGCGACGCCTCGGGCCAGGCGCGCGAGTTCAACAACTACATGCTGCCGGTGGACCTGGGCGAGGGCGTGCCGCTCTTCCTGCTGGGGCTGCGCGACACGCCTTCGGAGAACTTCCGCTACCTGCGCGTGCCGGCCGACGAGCAGGGCGGCATGGACGGTTTCGTGCGCCTTCGCGCCGCGCTGGCCGATCCCGCGCTGCGCGAGCAGGCGGTGCAGCGCTACGCCAAGGCCGCCACCGATCCCGCGCGGCCGCAACTGGCGCAGCAACTCGCCGGCTCGGCCGGTCAGGCGCTGGCGCTGTTCGCTGGCGATCCGTCGGCGGGCGGCAAGGGTGCGGGCCTGGCGGCCGTATCCGATTTCCTCGAGACGCGCGTGCCGGAAGACGAGCGCGGCCGCGCCGGCGAAGTCGTGGTGCGCATCCTCGGCGGCGTGCTGTTCGAGCTGGCCCAGCTCTCGCGCCAGCAGGCCGGCCAGCCGCCGCTGGTGCCCAGCGAGCGCACCCAGGCCTTCATGGCGCAGGCTGTGATGGCGCTGTCCGACGTGCACCTGTATCCCGCGCCGATGGCCTTCCAGCTCAAGGATTTCCAGCAGCTGCAGGCCAGCGTTTTCCAGGTGACACGATCCCC
Organism: Pseudomonadota bacterium; assembly: GCA_023390985.1. GTDB lineage: Bacteria > Pseudomonadota > Gammaproteobacteria > Burkholderiales > Burkholderiaceae_C > Ramlibacter. Next base: position 7,155 of record JAEWBU010000342.1, on the reverse strand, counting down.
CGGACGCAATGTCGTCTACCTCGGGTGCGCTTTGCTGATCGTTGGCATTTTTGCGATGCTCTACGTCCGCGAGCGCCGCCTGTGGGTGTGGCTGCGCCCCGAGGCCGGCGGCAGCGAGGCGTCGATGGCCCTGTCCAGCAACCGCCAGACCCTGGAAGTCGACCGCGAGTTCGACCGCCTGCGCACCCAACTGCTCGGATCACGATGAACACCGCCACCCCGACCATCACCCTCGACGAAGGTTTCTTCGCCAAGCGCCGCCCGCTCGACTGGGTGTTCGCCCTGCTCGTCGTCGCCGGCGGCCTGTTCGCCTTCACTCGCTACGCCGAGCACATGGACGTGTACGAGAAGGGCATCCTGCTCGGCGCGATCCCCAGCGCCATCTGGCTGGGCTGGTTCTGGCGGCCGCTGCAGGCGCTGATGGCGGCGGTGGCCGGCTTCTCGCTGCTGGGCGTGTTCTCCTACCAGGGCTCGCTGGCGCGCGCGGACGAGGTGTTCTGGCTCAAGTACTTCCTGTCCAGCCAGTCGGCCATCCTCTGGATGAGCGTGCTGTTCTTCATGAGCACCGCGTTCTACTGGCTGGGCATGGTCGGACGCAGCCAGGCCGATGCGATGGAGCGCATCGGTTCGCGCATCGCGTGGGTCGCGGTCACCATGGCCCTCATCGGCACCATGGTCCGCTGGTACGAGAGCTACCTGATCGGGCCGGACATCGGCCACATCCCGGTGAGCAACCTGTACGAAGTGTTCGTGCTGTTCTGCTGGCTTACCGCGATCTTCTACCTCTACTTCGAGCAGCACTACGCCACCCGCGCGCTGGGCGCCTTCGTGATGCTGGTGGTCAGCGCGGCGGTCGGCTTCCTGCTCTGGTACACGGTGGTGCGTGAGGCCCACGAGATCCAGCCGCTGGTGCCCGCGCTCAAGAGCTGGTGGATGAAGCTGCACGTGCCGGCCAACTTCATCGGCTACGGCACCTTCGCGCTCGCGGCCATGGTGGCGTTCGCCTACCTGATCAAGCAGCAGGCGACCGAAACCCGCTGGTGGAAGCTGGCGCCCCTGTGGATGCTGGGCGTCGTGCTGTGCTTCGAGCCCGTGGTGTTCCGCAAGACCGTCGAGGGCGGCGGCAGCTACTGGGCCGTGTACTTCGGCATCGCCGCGCTGATCGTCGCGGGCATCCTCTGGGGCCGCCGGCGCATCGCCGAGCGCCTGCCCGCGTTCGAGGTGCTGGACGACGTGATGTACAAATCCATCGCGGTCGGCTTCGCGTTCTTCACCATCGCCACCGTGCTGGGCGCGCTGTGGGCGGCGGAGGCCTGGGGCGGCTACTGGAGCTGGGACCCCAAGGAAACCTGGGCTCTGATCGTCTGGCTCAACTACGCGGCCTGGCTGCACATGCGCCTGATGAAGGGGCTGCGCGGTACCGTCTCGGCCTGGTGGGCGCTGGTGGGCCTGGCGGTCACGACCTTCGCCTTCCTGGGCGTCAACATGTTCCTCTCGGGTTTGCACAGCTACGGCACGCTCTGATCGCAAATCCGTGTAACTTCCGGGCGCTTGGCTCCTCCAACGGGGGCGCGTGAAAGGATCTCCATGCTGATCAAGTCAGGAAGCGACGGATTCATCCACCCGGTCTCCAGCGAGATCACGCCCGAGGCGGTGTACCGCCACCGGCGCGAGCTGCTCAAGCTCATGGCCACCGGTGCCGCAGGCGCCGCGCTGGCTTCGTGGGCGGGCCGCGAGGCGCTGGCCCAGGGGCAGCCGCAGCGGCCGGGGAAGCTGGCGGCGCTGCAGGCCACAAAGTCCCAGGTGCCCGGCGCGGTGACCATGGAGAAGGTCACCGAGTACAAGGACGCGACCAGCTACAACAACTTCTACGAGTTCGGCACCGACAAGGACGATCCGGCGAAGCACGCCCACACGCTCAAGACGTCGCCGTGGACCGTCGAGGTCGACGGCATGGTCAGGAAGCCGGGCAAGTTCGCGCTGGAAGACCTCGTGAAGCTCTCCGCGCAGGAAGAGCGCATCTACCGGCTGCGCTGCGTCGAAGGCTGGTCGATGGTGATCCCGTGGGTGGGCTACTCGCTGTCCGAACTGGTCAAGCGCGTCGAGCCGCTGGGCAGCGCCAAGTACGTCGAGTTCCACACGCAGGCCGATCGCGCCACCATGCCGGGCATCCGCTCCAGCGTGCTGGCCTGGCCCTACGTCGAAGGCCTGCGGCTCGACGAAGCCATGCATCCGCTGACGCTGCTGTCGTTCGGCATGTACGGCGAGGTGCTGCCCAACCAGAACGGCGCGCCGGTGCGGCTGGTCGTGCCCTGGAAGTACGGCTTCAAGAGCGCCAAGAGCATCGTGCGCATCCGCTTCACCGACCAGGAGCCCAAGACCGCCTGGAACAAGGCCGCCGCCAACGAGTACGGCTTCTATTCCAACGTGAACCCGAACGTGGACCACCCGCGCTGGAGCCAGGCCACGGAGCGCCGCATCGGCGAGGACGGGCTGTTCGCCAAGAAGCGCAAGACGCTGATGTTCAACGGCTACGAGGCGCAGGTCGGCCAGCTGTATGCGGGCCTGGACCTGAAGAAGAACTACTGATCAGCGTGGCCGGGTCGGCGGTTCCAGCGGTGCGAGTTCCAGCTGGGCGCCCAGCGCAGTGCGGCTCAGGTCGTCGCCCAGGACCTTCGCGGCGGCCTGCAGGCGGCGCAGTTCCTTCTCGGTCACGTCCTTCTTCACCGCATGGCTGAAGCAGCGCGGAAAGTGCGCTTGTGGTCGCGGAACTGCGACACGAACATCACGTCCATGTCCAGGTGGCGCCGCATAGGCCCAGCGCTTCGGTCACCTTGGGGTGGACCAGCGGATCGACGCTGTCGTGGTGGAAGTAGTGGCTCGTGCGCAAAATCCTAATCTGAAGCTCCATGCAACAACACACCGCCGCGCGCGCACGGTCGCGCCCCGTCTGGCTGCACCCGGCCGCCAAGCCGGCGCTCTTCGCCGCTTCTCTGCTGCCTTTCGCTTGGCTTTTCTACGGCGCGCTGGCCGACCAGCTGGGCGCCAATCCGGCTCAGTACCTTTCGCGTTCCACCGGCGAGTGGACGCTGCGTTTCCTGTGCCTGACGCTGCTGGTGACGCCGCTGCGGGTGATGGCGTCGCAGCCCGCATTGGCGCGCTTCCGCCGCATGCTGGGCCTGTTCACCTACTTCTATGCCTGCATCCACCTGCTGTGCTACGCCTGGTTCGACATGGGACTGGACGCGGGGGATATCGTGCACGACATCCCCAAGCGGCCGTTCATCCTGGTGGGCTTCGCGGCGTTCCTGCTGCTGACGCCGCTGGCGGCGACCTCGTTCAACCGTGCGATCCGCACTCTGGGCGCGTCGCGCTGGCAGGCCCTGCATCGCGCCGTGTACCTGGTCGCCGGCTTGGCGATTCTGCACTTCTTCTGGATGCGCGCGGGGAAGAATGACTTCGCCGAAGTGGCGGTCTATGGCGCGATCGTGGCCGCGCTGCTCGGCTGGCGGCTGTGGCGGCGCGTGCGCGGCGCCTCCACGCCCGCTACCGCACGAGCCGCTCGCCCCGCATCAGGTCGCTGACCTGTTCGCGCTCGCGGATCAGGTGCGCCTGGCCGCCGTCCACCAGCAGCTCGGCGGCGCGCGGCCGCGTGTTGTAGTTGCTCGACATGCTCATGCAATAGGCACCCGCCGACAGCACGGCGAGCAGGTCGCCCGGCTGCACAGCCAGCTCGCGGTTGCGGCCGAGCCAGTCGCCGCTCTCGCACACCGGACCCACGATGTCGTAGCTCACCTCGGCGCCTGAGCGCGGCGAAACGGGCTGGATGCCATGGAAGGCTTCGTACATCGCGGGGCGGGGCAGGTCGTTCATGGCCGCGTCGACGATGCAGAAGTTCTTCTGCTCGCCGGGCTTGAGGTACAGCACCTCGGTGACGCAGATGCCCGCATTGCCGACCAGCGAGCGGCCGGGTTCGATCATCAGCTCGCGATCGCCGTAGCCGCGCGCGTCCAGCTTGGCCAGCAGCTGTGACCACAGCTGGTCGGCCGCGGGCGGCAGCACGCCCTGGTAGTCGATGCCGAGTCCGCCGCCGAAGTCGATGTGCTGCAGGCGGATGCCTGCGCGTTCGATCGCGTCGACCAGGTCGAGCACGCGGTCCATCGCGTCCAGGTAGGGGCTGCTGTCCGTGATCTGCGAGCCGATGTGGCAGTCGATGCCGACCACGCGCAGGCCCGGCAGTTCGGCGGCGCGGCGGTAGGCCGCCAGCGTGCGCTCGTGCGCGATGCCGAACTTGTTGCCCTTGAGGCCGGTGGAGATGTACGGATGCGTCTTGGGATCGACGTTGGGATTGACGCGGATGCTCACCGGCGCCGTGCGGCCGTGCGCGGCGGCCACTTCGCTCAGTACTTCCAGCTCGGCTTCGCTTTCCACGTTGAAGCAGCCGATGCCGGCCTCGAGCGCGCGCGCCATCTCCGCGCGGGTCTTGCCCACGCCCGAGAAGATGATGTCGCGCGCCGGCGCGCCGACGGCCAGCACGCGCTCGAGCTCGCCACCCGACACGATGTCGAAGCCGCAGCCTGCCTGCGCGAACACCTGCAGCACGCCCAGCGACGAGTTGGCCTTCATCGCGTAGCAGATCTTCGACTTGCGTCCCGCGAAACCGCGGCGGTACGCGGCCAGCGCGCCCAGCATCGAGGCCTTGGAGTAGATGAACAACGGCGTGCCGTGCTGCTTGGCGAGCTCGCTCACGCGCAGTTGCTCGACATGCAGCTCGCCGCCGTGCCAGGCGAAGTGGGGATGGCCGGGCGTGCTCATGGCTGGCGCACCGGTGCGGCGGTTCCCGTGCCCTGGCCGCCGTCGGCGTCACGCGACTGCCCGGCCGGCGCGGGCGAAGTGACGGAGCGGGTGGGGTTGAGCACTTGAGGAAGGGTGGCCCGATTGGCGGCCGCCGGATCGGTGGGCAGGAACAGATCGCCCTTCTGGCCGCAGGCCGCCAATGCCGTCAGGGCCATCGCGGCCGGCAGCACGCGCCGCGAGAGGGCGCTGCATAGAATTCGCCGGAGATTCAACATCGCGAAATTGTAATGACCGACCCCGAGTACATGGACCGCGCCGAGTCGCTGCTGCGCCTGGTGGAGACGGGCTGCGACCGCATCAACGACGAGACCGATGCGGACGTGGACAGCCAGCGCGTCGGCGGCATGGTCACGCTCACTTTCCGCAACGGCAGCCAGATCGTGGTGAACCTGCAGAAACCGCTGCACGAGGTGTGGCTGGCGGCGCGGGCCGGCGGCTACCACTACAAGTTCGACGGCTCACGCTGGATGGACACCAAGGGCCAGGGTGAGTTCTTCGACAACCTGAGCCGGCAGGCGACGCAGCAGGCCGGGCAGCCGTTGAAGTTCGGCTGACCGCGGCGGGGCCGCGCCCCGCCGGTTCCCGTCAGTTGCGGAACAGGTCGAGGATGCTGCGGCGGGTGTCTTCCGCGGACCTGGGCGCGGGAGCCGGCGGCATGCCGTCGGAGTTCATCAGGCTCTTGTCGCCCGGCGCGCCGGGAGTGCCCTGGCCTGAGCTGCCGCGAGGCGTCTGCAGCTCGGAGCTGCCGGCGCTCACGGGTTCCATCGTCACGCCAAGGCTGCTGACGCCGCCACCGCGTGCGTATTCCTCGTAGTACCACTCGCCGCCGACGTTCACCACGCCGGGCGGAGCGACCGGCGAGACTTCAGGGACGCCCTTGAGCGCGGCTTCCATGAAGTTGATCCAGACCGGCAGGCTCATGCTGCCGCCGGTTTCGCGATCACCCAGCGGACGCGGGTTGTCGTAGCCCATCCAGACCACCGCGACCAGCGACGGGTGGTAGCCGTTGAACCAGGTGTCGATCGAATCGTTGGTGGTGCCGGTCTTGCCGTACAGGTCCGGCCGCTTGAGCGTGGCCTGCGCGCGGGCGGCGGTGCCGGAACGCGCGATCTCGTTCAGCAGCCGGTTCATGATGAAGGCGTTGCGTGCGTCGATGGCGCGCATGGCTTCGGTCGGCAGCGGCGGCTGGGTCTCGACCAGCACCTTGCCGCGATGGTCGGTGATGCGGCCGACCAGCCACGGATTGACGCGGTAGCCGCCGTTGGCGAACACGGCGTAGCCCGTCGCCATCTGCAGCGGCGTGACCGAGCCGGCGCCCAGGGCCATCGTGAGGTAGGGCGGATGCTTCTCGGCCTCGAAGCCGAAGCGGCTGACCCAGTCCTGCGCGTTCTGCGTGCCCACGGCCTGCAGGATGCGGATCGACACCATGTTCTTGGACTTGGCCAGCGCGGTGTGCAGCGGCATCGGGCCTTCGAACTTGCCGTCGTAGTTCTTGGGCTCCCAGGGCTGGCCGCCGGTGACGCCGGCGTCGAAGAACAGCGGCGCGTCGTTGACGATGGTGGAAGGGGTGAAGCCCTTTTCCAGCGCCGCCGAATAGATGAACGGCTTGAAGCCCGAACCCGGCTGGCGCCAGGCCTGGGTGACGTGGTTGAACTTGTTCTTGTGGAAATCGAAGCCGCCCACCATCGCCTGGATGGAGCCGTCCTTCGGGTTGAGGGCGATGAAGGCGCCTTCGACCTCGGGCAGCTGCGTGATCTCCCAGGTGTTCTTGGGCGTGCGCACCACGCGGATCACGGCGCCGGGACGGATCTTGATCTTGGGGGGAGCCTTGTCCGAGAGGCCCGATTGCGCGGGCCGCAGGCCTTCGCCGACGATCTCGAAGGGCTCGCCGTTGCCTCGGACCGCCAGGATCCGCTTGGGATGGGCCTCCAGCACCACGGCGGCCATCACGTCGCCGTTGTCAGGATGGTCGGACAGGGCGTCGTCGACCGCGTCATCGAGGTCCTTGCGATCGGCGGGCAGGTCCACGAACTGCTCGGGGCCACGGTAGATCTGGCGCCGCTCGTAATCCATGATGCCCTTGCGGAGCGACCGGTAGGCCGCCTCCTGCTGCGTCGCCTTGACCGTCGTGGTGACGTTCAGGCCGCGGGTGTAGGTCTCGGCGCCGTACTGCGCGTAGACCAGTTGGCGCACGGTTTCGGCCACCCAGGCGGAATGGGTGGCGACATCGAAGCCGCCGCTGCGCAGCTTCAGTTCCTGCTTCTTGGCGGCCTCGGCCTGTTCGGCGGTGATGAAGCC
>JAEWBU010000194.1 GCA_023390985.1 Pseudomonadota bacterium | reverse complement strand
CCATCCCGAACAGGACAGTGAAACGCCTCTGCGCCGATGATAGTGCGGATTCCCGTGTGAAAGTAGGACATCGTCAGGCTCTTACAGCCCCAAAAACCCCAGCAGCAATGCTGGGGTTTTTGCTTTTGGGGGGCGAAAAAACTCGCGCTGCAAGTCGAGAAATAACTCAGTTCGCTTCGAGCAGCGCGTCGCCAAGTCGCCCGGGAACAGCCGCCCGCGCTTCATCACGCCCGGCAGGGCACAGAGCAGCAATTCCCGCCGCCCTCATGCTTCGCCCAGTTCGAGAATCGACACGTCGACAGGAGAGCTGCGTGCCACCGCCATCCGCGGCAACGTGCTGACTCCCGCGCCGCATTCCACCAACCGCAGCACCTGATCGATTTGCGGCACCTGCACCCGCAGCGGCACCACCATCCCCGCCGGGGCGCTTGCCACTGGACGTGATCGGTGATCGCGCGACCAAGCGGCAGCCCCACCCAGGGGGAACCAAGCAGCTCGTTCGACCGAACCGATAAAACGAGACGCCAGCGCATGCCGGCCGGCCGTGCCGTTCCTGCAATCGCTTGGCCTGGACAAGGACGAAATGGGGCGGAGCCCTGGGCCTGTCCTTTCCCACATCGGCGTGGGCCCTGGCCGCACTGCTCGCGTTCTACGGCCAGCTACGGCCCGACGGCCTGCTGCAATCAATGCACGCCGTTCGCGGCGACGGCGACGTCCGGCACCGGCCCCGCTTCGGCGCGCGATGCTGACGCCTCGAGTCCCGCCCCTGCCCAGCGGGTGACGACCGCAAACAGGCGAGAGCAACCGTGACATGCGCGCTCCACATCAGTGTTGTCCGACACGCGGCATCGGCACGCTGAACCGACGCGGGTCCGGCCGGATGAGCCCCCGCCACGACGGACCCGGCAGGGGCGATTGCGTGGGGAGCCGCACATGCGTTCGTACAGGCCCATCCCTCGAACACAGGAGCCGCGGCTTGGACGCCACCCCTTGCTCCTTTGCCGCGGGTAATCCAAAACTGACCACACGCTGACTGCGCCAGGGAGGTCGTGATGTCGAACATCGCCGAGGAGCCTCGATTCCACCAGCGGCGCAGCCTGCTCACCGGCCTCGCGGCCGCCTGCGTGCTGCAGGCCCGGGTCAAGGCGGCGCCCAGTGCGTCGCCGCCCGGGCGCGCCGAGTTCCCGAACGCGCTGCTGTTCGACCAGGACAGCCGGCCCGTGCGCTTCTACGACGACCTGGTCCGCGGTGACCACGTCGTGGCCATCAGCTTCGTCTTCGCCCAGTGCGCCGACATCTGCCCGTCCACGATCGCCAACCTCGCGAAGGTGCAGCCGCTCCTGGGCGAGCGCCTGGGCCGCGAAGTGAAGTTCGCCTCGATCAGCATCGACCCGGCGAACGACACGCCGGAGATCCTGAAGGCCTATTCCGCGCGGTTCGGCGTGCAACCCGGCTGGCGGTTCCTCACAGGTCGTCGCCGGGACATCGAACAGATTCGCCGCCGGCTCGGCGTGTTCGACCGCGACCCGGTGAAGGACCAGGACAAGACGCAGCACACCGGGATGCTGGTGTACGGCAACGAGGCGCGCGGCCGCTGGAGCCGCGTGTCGGCGCTGGCCGACCCGCAGCGCATCTGCGAAGGCCTCACCCGCTGGATCTGAAAAGGAGACGAACCATGAACCGGCGCGACCTCGTCCAACTTGGCTTGCTGGGCTCCGCGGGGGCCCTGGTGTCCTGGCCGTCGCTGCAGGCGCAGGCGCGCCCGTTGACGCCCTTCATGGACCGGCTGCCCGTGCCGCCCGAACCGCAGCCCATCGACTGGGCGCCCAACCAGCTGCCGTTCGCCGACCTCGATCCCGACGCGCGCCCGTTCGTCGATCCGACGCAGGCCCGGGGCAAGGCCACGTTCTACCGGGTGGTGTCCGAGGTGCGCTCGGTCAAGTTCCATTCCGAACTGCCCGCCACCCAGATCTGGGGCTACCGCGACGGCAACTCGAGCGGGCCGTGGAACTTCGCGCTGGGTCCGACCTTCAAGCGGTTCCTCTCCAACCACAACGGCTTCATCGGCACCATCGTCCGGCACGAGAACCAGCTGCCCTCGCTGGAGGAGCACCGCGGCTTCGGCGAGCCGGTCAACACGGTGCACCTGCACGGCGGCCACCAGCCGGCCCGCTTCGACGGCTATCCGGTGGACAGCATCATCGACGGCGCGCCGTTCAAGGTCACGTTCAAGCGCGGCGAGCACATGGACTACGCCTACCCCCTCACCGAGCCCGGCTTCTTCAGCGATGCCGCCAACCACGGGCGCCACGTCGAGCGCGCCTCCACGATGTGGTACCACGACCACCTGCTGGACTTCACGGCGCCGAACGTGTACCGCGGGCTGGCGGGTTTCTTCCTGGTCTTCGACAACCCGAATGTCGATCCGGACGATCCGAACCGCGCCGGCATCCTCGACGCAACCCGCGACACGGGCGACGAGACCAACGCGGCGGGCGTGCCGTTCGCGCTGCAGCTGCCCAGCGGCCCGTTCGACCTGCCACTGGTGTTCCAGGAGAAGACCTTCGATGCCAACGGCCAGCTGGTGTACGACGTGTTCAACACCGACGGCTTCCTCGGCCGCGACTACCTGGTCAACGGCATGGTGCAGCCCTTCGTGCCGGTCAAGCGGCGCAAGTACCGGCTGCGGTTCCTCAACGGATCGAACGCGCGCATCTACCAGTTGTTCCTGACCGACGGCCAGGGTCGCTCCTGGCCGATGACGCAGATCGCCACCGAAGGCGGCCTGCTGTCGCGGCCGGTGCGGCGCAGCAACGGCGTCCTGCTGGGCATGGCCGAGCGGATCGAGGTGGTGGTCGATTTCGGCGAGACCCCGTTCCGGCAGCTCAGCGAGCTGTACCTCGAGAACCGGCTGCGGCAGGACGACGGCCGGGGCCCGCATGGCACCTTCGAGCGGCCCGAGCTGGTCTCGCGCGGCACGCGGATGCTGAAGTTCGTGCTGGAGGAAGCGGTGCCCGACCCGAGCCGGGTGCCGGCCGAACTGCGGCCGTTCCCGGTCATCCCCGCAGCCGACATCGCCGCGGCGCGCCGGCGCACCTTCGAGTTCGAGCGCACCAACGGCCAGTGGGCGATCAACGGCCGGCTGGCCGGCGACCTGGCGCGGGTCGATGCGACGCCGCGGATCGGCGTCGGCGAGGTCTGGCGCCTGGTCAATAAGGGCGGCGGCTGGTGGCACCCGATCCACGTGCACCACGAGTTCATGCGGGTGCTGCGGCGCAACGGCCGCCTGCCTTTCGACGGCACCGGCCCCGATACCGGCCAGAGCGTGGAACGCGACGGCGTGGCCCGCAAGGACACCATCCTGCTCGGGCCCAACAGCGAGGTGGAGGTCTTCGTGAAGTTCGAGGACTACGAGGGCCCGTTCGTCTTCCACTGCCACAACATGGAACACGAGGACCACCAGATGATGGGCCGATTCGACGTGGTGGCCTGAAGGCGGGTCAGCGCGCCTGCACAGAGGGCTGCCGCACCAGCGGCGGCTTGAGCAGCGTGGTGAACAGCATGCGGTCGATCTTGTAGCAGTCGCACGAGGCGGCGCGCAGGCGCTGGCGGTCCAGCACGGTGAGCGTGCCGCGGCTGTAGTCGATCAGGCCGCTGCGCTGCATCTCCTTGGCGGCCGCGGTGATGCCGACGCGGCGCACACCCAGCATGTCGGCCAGGAACTGCTGCGTGACGTGGATGCTGCGCGGGCCCATGCGGTCCTGGGTCATGAGCAGGCAGCGCGCGAGCCGCGGCGCGAGCTGGTGCATGTGCAGGCAGGCGGTGGAGGCGGCCAGCTGGCGCAGCGTGATCTGCGCATGGCGATGCACCGCCGCCTGCAGCGCCAGGCCGGCGTCGAAGCGGTCGCAGAAGTCCTCCGCATCCGCCCGCAGCGCGGTGCCGCCTTCCTGCACCACCGCCATCAGCGGCGCCGAGCGCGCGCCCAGCGCGAGCTGGATGCCCACCAGTCCCTCGTGGCCCACCATTGACACCTGCACCGTGGGCCGGTGGTCCAGCGTGACGAACAGGCTGACCAGGGCGTCGGTGGGGAAGTACACGTGGCGCGTGGGAGCGTCCACCTCCTGCAGGATCTCGCCCGCCTGCAGCAGCACCGGCCGGCACAGGGATTCCAGCTCCCGGCCTTCTTCGCGCGGGAGCAGGCCGATCAGGGTGTTGCGGACACCGTTGGCAACTGTGGCGGTGGGCATGTCCATGGCGCTCGGCGGCTCTCCGCATGGTGTCCTGTTCTGCTTACCCGCCCGGTCCCGTGGTCTTGAAGTAGCGGGCCATGTCGACCAGGTCCGACATCTGCAGGACGCCGGCTGCGAGGCGCAGGCGCAGCAGGCTGAGCAGGTAGTTGTAGCGGGCCTGCGCGAGGGCACGCCGGGAGTCGAACAGTTGCTGCTGGGCCTGGAGCACGTCCAGGTTGATGCGCTGGCCGCCCGCGACGCTGCGGCGCGTGGCCTCGAGCAGCAGCTGGGCGGAGTCGCGCGAGGCGCGCGCCGCGTCGTGGCGGGCGGCGCTGCTCGCCGTCAGGTCGAACTGCTTGCGCAGCTCGACCGTCGTCTCGGCCGTCGCCGCGTCCAGCTCGGCCTGGATGCGCCCGGCGTTCGCCTCGGCCTGCGACACCGCCGCCGTGACCGCGCCGCCGGAATAGATGGGCATCGTCAGCTGCGCCCCGACGCTTCGCACCGTCGCCTTCTGGTTGAAGGTGTTGATCGTGTCCGAGTCGGTGCGCCCCACGCTGGCCACCAGGTCCACGCGGGGCAGGTGCCCGGCGCGCTGGCGGTTGGCTTCCTCCCGCGCGACCTCGACCGCCTGCCGGCGCGCCAGCAGCTCCGGATTGGTCGACAGCGCGATGTTCCTCCAGTCCTCGAAATTGCCCGGGACCAGCTGGCCGACGTTGAAGTCGTCGTTGAGCTCGTCCAGCCGCGTCACGTCGCGTCCGATCATCGCCGCCAGCGCGTTGCGCGCGTTGGTCACGTTGTCGTTGGCCTCCAGCACCTGCGCCACCGCGAGGTCGAAGCGCGCCTGCGTCTCCACCACGTCGGTGCGGGTGCCTTCGCCGCGCAGGAACAGGCGCTGGTTGGTCAGCCGCTGCTCCGCCAGCGCCTCGCGCTGCGCGACCGCCAGCGCCAGCTGGTCCTCCGCGTACTTGGCGAATGTGTACGCCGAGGCCACGCGCACGATCAGCTCCTGGCTCTTGGCCGCGAACTGCGCGTCGCTGCCCTTGGTCTGCGCGACCCCCTGGCGGTAGCGCGCCATCCCTTCGGGGTGGAAGAGGGGCTGCCGCAGCTGCAGGGCGGCGGACAACGCGCCGTAGCGCCGGTCGTCGGTCCCTCCGGTCACGGTGTTGGTGACGTCCGCGCGGTTGCGCGACGGCGAGTAGGTGGCCGCGATGTTGGGCAGCAGGTTGGAGCGGCCCAGGACGGCGAACTGTTGCGCCGCCTCGTTCTCGAACTGCGCGGCGCGGTAGGCCGGGTCGTTCTTCACCGCCAGTTCATAGGCCTCGATCAGGCCGAGCGCGAATCCGTACGGCGCGGCCGCCGCCAGCAGGGCGGCGACCGCGACGCACCTGACGTTGTTCTTGTTGGCGGTTCTCACGTCAGTCCTCCTTGAGCGCCATCTTTGCGTTGTCGATCATGGGCTTGAGCAGGTAATTCATCATCGTGCGCTCGCCGGTCTTGACGAACATGTCGACCGGCATGCCGGGACGCACCTGCAGCTGCGAGACCATCTTCATCCCCTCCGGCGCGACCTTGGCCTTCAGCTGGTAGTAGGGCTGGCCGGTCTTCTCGTCCACGATGCGGTCGGCCGACACGTGGGTCACGACACCCGGGATGTGCGGCGTGAGGGTCTGGTTGAAGGCGGAGAAGATCAGGTCCACCTTCAGATCCGGGTTGACCTTGTCGATCAGGTGCACCGGCAGCTGGCCGTCGACGACCAGCGGGTCGTCGCTGGGCACGATGTCCATCATGCGGAAGCCCGCGGGCACCACGCCGCCGTGGGTGAAGA
>JAEWBU010000163.1 GCA_023390985.1 Pseudomonadota bacterium | reverse complement strand
GTGCTGGCGCTGCGCCAGATGCCCAAGCCGGTGGTCGCAGCTGTCAATGGTGTGGCCGCCGGCGCCGGCATGAGCCTTGCCCTCGCCTGCGACGTCGTCCTGGCCGCCGAGTCGGCCAGCTTCATCGCGTCGTTCACGAAGATCGGCCTGGTGCCGGATGCGGGGAGCACGCACTTCCTGCCGCGCCTGGTGGGCGAGATGCGCGCCCGCGCGCTGGCGCTTCTCGGCGAGAAGATTTCCGCTGTGCAGGCGCAGCACCTGGGCCTGGTCTGGAAGGTCTGCCCGGATGCGCAACTGGCCGGCGAGGCCACGCAGCTGGCCCGGCACCTGGCAGGCCAGCCGATCCTCGCGCTGGGCCTCGCCAAGAAGCTGCTGGACACCAGCATGCAGCACGACCTGCCCGCGCAACTTGAACGCGAAGCCCGCGCGCAGTCGCGAGCCGCGCGCAGTGACGACGTGAAGGAAGGCATCGCGGCCTTCGCCGCCAAGCGCGCGCCGCGCTTCGCGGGCCGCTGAGCCGAGGCGATGCGTATGGGACGCGAGCGCCGCACCGCGCTGCCACCGCAGGCATGCGCGCGCGATGACGCGGCCGGCGCGGTGCAAGCGCTCCCCTCCGCCGCGGCCCACGAGCTTGGGCTCGCGTATCCCTGTGGCGACGCGCCGGGCACGGGCGAGGGCAGGCGCGTTGCACCCGGCGTGCAGTGGCTGCGTCTGCCCCTGCCGGGGACGCTGGGCCACATCAACCTGTGGGCGGTGCAGGAAGAAGGGGGCTGGGCCGTGTTCGACTGCGGCATGTCGACGCCCGATTGCATGGCCGCATGGCGTGCGCTGCTCGCGCCGGACGGCCCGCTCGGCGGCCGCCCGCCCACGCGCCTCATCGCCACGCACATGCATTCGGACCATGTGGGCCTGGCCGGCTGGCTGCACCGCGAGTACGGCTGCGAGCTCTGGATGACGCGCGGCGAATACCTGCAGGCCCGCCTCAACCTCGCCGACGGCCAGCGCGCCGCCCCGCCGGAGGCGCTCGCCTTCCAGCGGCGCGCGGGGTGGGACGCCGCCCAGGTGGAGGAATTCGGGCGCCGCTTCGGCAGCATGGGCCGCGTGATGGCGCCCTTGCCGGAAACGTACCGCCGCGTGCAGGATGGCCAGCGGCTGCGCATCGGCGCGCACGACTGGCACGTCGTCGTCGGCAGCGGGCATTCCCCCGAGCACGCGAGCTTCCACTGCCCGGCGCTGGGCCTGCTGGTGTCCGGCGACCAGGTGCTGCCCCTGATCTCGTCCAACGTCTCGGCCGGCTTCGCCGAACCGCTGGCCGACCCCATGGCGGAATGGCTGGATGCGCTGGCGAAGGTCGCCCGCACCGTGCCGGACGACGTGCTGGTGCTGCCCGCCCACGACGAACCGTTCCACGGCCTGCACGCGCGCGTGCGCGCGCTGGCCGACCGCCGGCACGACGCCCTCGACCGGCTGCGCGAGGCGCTGCAGGAGGCGCCGCTGCGCGCCGTCGACACGCTGCACGCGCTCTTCGGCCGCAAGCGCTTCGCCGATCCCACGACCTTCAAGCTCGCCACGGGCGAGGCCGTGGCCTATCTCAGCCACCTGCTGGCGCGCGGCGAGATCGCCGTCGCCGACGACGCGCAGGGCGTCGCCTGGTACCGGGCCGCCGCGCAGTCCCCACCCGACACACCCTCCAAGGAGACAGAAGCATGAAGGACAAGGTGATCATCGTCACGGGCGCCGGCAACGGCATCGGCCGCGCCACCGCCCTGCTGCTGGCGCAGCGCGGCGCCCGGGTCGTGGTCAACGACCTCGGCTCCAGCGGCAGCGGCGAAGGCGCCGACGCCGGCCCGGCGCAAAAGGTCGTGGACGAGATCCGCGCCGCCGGCGGCA
The DNA here is from genome assembly GCA_023390985.1 of Pseudomonadota bacterium. Taxonomy (GTDB): domain Bacteria; phylum Pseudomonadota; class Gammaproteobacteria; order Burkholderiales; family Burkholderiaceae_C; genus Ramlibacter. The sequence continues at coordinate 1,824 of JAEWBU010000163.1, read as the reverse complement.
ACGCCGTTGCCAGCACCGACACCGTGGCCACCGCGGCCGGCGGCGAGGCCATCGTCGGCACCGCGCTCGACGCGTTCGGCCGCATCGACGGCGTGGTGAACAACGCCGGCATCCTGCGCGACCGCATCTTCCACAAGATGTCCAGCGCCGACTGGCAGGCCGTCATCGACGTGCACCTGAACGGCTGCTACCACGTGAGCCGCGCCGCGGCCAACCACTTCAAGGAGCAGCAGGGCGGCGTGTTCGTGCACATGACCTCCACCGCGGGGCTGATCGGCAACATCGGGCAGGCCAACTACGCGGCCGCCAAGATGGGCATCGTGGCGCTGTCGAAATCGATCGCGCTCGACATGGCGCGCTTCAACGTGCGCTCCAACTGCATCTCGCCCTTCGCCTGGAGCCGGCTGATCGGCACCATCCCGACCGAAACGGACGCCGACAGGCAGCGCGTGGCGCGCCTGCAGTCCATGAAGCCCAACCAGGTGGCGAACGTCGCGGCCTTCCTGTGCGACGACCGCTCCGCCAACGTCAACGGCCAGGTGTTCGCGGTGCGCGGCAACGAGCTGATCGTGATGAGCCAGCCGCGGCCGGTGGCTTCGGTGCACCGCGCCGAAGGCTGGACGGTGGAATCGCTGGCCGAGCACGCGATCCCCGCCGTCAGGCGCGCGTTCATGGGGCTGGAGCGTTCGCCCGACGTGTTCGGCTACGACCCGATCTGAGCGCGGGGAGTTCGCATGAACGTGACCCGAAACGACGGCCGAGGGGAAGACGACATCGAGGTGCTGGAGCGGCTGCTGCGCGAGCGTCACAGCTGCCGCGCCTTCGCGCCGCGGCCGGTGCCGCGCGCCGTGATCGAGCGGCTGCTCGCGCTGGCGCAACGCACTGCGTCGTGGTGCAACACGCAGCCTTGGCAGGTGGTGGTGACGAGCGGTGCGGCGACCGACGCCTTTCGCGCGGCGTACCTGGCGCACGTGGCGTCCTGCGCTCCCGCGCCGGACATCGCGTTCCCGCGCGAGTACCAGGGCGTGTACCAGCAGCGCCGGCGCGAGTGCGGCCTGCAGCTGTACGCCACGCTCGACATTGCGCGCGACGACCGCGACGCCAGCCGCCGGCAGGCCCTGCGCAACTACGCGCTCTTCGACGCGCCGCACGTGGCCATCGTCACCACCGATGCGGCGCTCGGCCCCTATGGCGCCGTCGATTGCGGCGCCTTCGTGGCGAACTTCCTGCTGGCCGCGCAGGCACTCGGCCTGGGCGCCATCGCCCAGGCGGCGCTGGCCTCGCATTCCGGCTTCGTGCGCACGCACTTCGGCCTGCCGCCGCAGCGGCAGGTGGTGTGCGGCATCTCGTTCGGCCACGCGGACGCCGCCGCGCCCGTCAACCGGTTCCGCACCACGCGGGCCGGCCTGCCGGAGGCGGTGGCCTGGGTGGAAGACCAGGGTGAGTGCAAGGCGTCCTCATGACCGCAACCTGCCAGGAGACCCGATGACCGCTTCCGACGAAGCCTCCGTGCGCACCGAGCGCCACGGCCGCGTGCTTGTCATCACGCTGCAGCGCGAGCACAAGCGCAACGCGATGAACCGGGCGCTGGCCGATGCGCTCGATGGCGCGCTCAACCTGCTCGACGACGACCCGCAGCTGTGGGCCGGCGTGCTGACCGGAGGCCCGCGCGTGTTCTGCGCGGGGACCGACCTGGCGAGCGGGGGCGACTACGTCACCGAACGCGGCGGCGAATACGGCATCATCCGCCGCCGCCGGCGCAAGCCGCTGGTGGCGGCCGTCGAAGGCATCGCGTTCGGCGGCGGACTGGAGATCGTGCTGGCC
>JAEWBU010000178.1 GCA_023390985.1 Pseudomonadota bacterium | reverse complement strand
GGAACTTCATCGGCGGCGCATGCGGCATGCCGTAGCGCGCGACGATGAAGCCGGTGGCCCAGACCACGACGAAGACCGCGGGCATCGCCCGCACCAGCAGGTCCTGCCGGTCGTTGCCGCTCATGTGCGTCGCCGCCCTACTTCATCCGCTGGCGGATTTCCGGCAGGGCCTTGCGCAGGTAATACACCATCGACCAGACGGTGAGGATGGCCGCGACCCAGATCAGCCAGCGGCCCCACAGGCCGGTGTCGACCACGCCGAACAGCTGCCCGTCGTACAACAGGAACGGGATGGCCACCATCTGCACCGTGGTCTTGACCTTGCCGATCATGTGCACGGCGACGCTGCGCGAGGCGCCGATCTGCGCCATCCACTCGCGCAGCGCGGAGATGGCGATCTCGCGGCCGATGATGATCAGCGCCACGAACACGTCGGCCCGGTCCAGGTGCACCAGCACCAGCAGCGAGGCGCAGACCAGGAATTTGTCGGCGACCGGAACGAGGAAGGCGCCGAAGGCCGAGGTCTGCTTCAGGCGGCGCGCCAGGTAGCCATCCAGCCAGTCGGTGAAGGCGAACACGATGAACATCACCGTCGCCACCAGGTTCTGCACCGGCTCGGGCGGCCAGCGCAGGTAGAACACCCCCATGATCAAAGGGATCGCGACGATCCGCGTCCAGGTCAGGATCGTGGGGACGGTGAAAAACATGGGCGCGATTCTGTCATGGCGCCCAGGGGTGCCTGCGGGGTCCACTCAGGGCGCGGCTTCGACCAGCGTGCGCAGCTGGAACTTGAAGTCGTCGTTGTAGAGGAAGGTTTCGTTGAACTGCCACGGGCGCGGCAGGTGGCCCACCGGTTCGAACGGCGCCGCGCGGCGGATGGCGCGCTTGGCCATCTCGATGGTCTGCGGCGACTGGCGCGGCGTGCGCAGCACGGTGATGTCGCGCACCGAGCCGTCGCGGTCCAGGTGGACCTGCAGCACGGGGATCGATTGCAGCGGGTCGGGCAGCGGCCCGGCGAAGGTCTCGCCCGCGCTGGTCTGGTGGATGCGCTGGGCGGCGCGCACCTTGTACTCGGACCAGTCGCGCGAGCGACCCGTGGGCCGCGCGCCGGCCACGCTGGCGGATTGAGCACCGGTGCCCGCGACCGTGGCACGCGAAGGCGCATCCCCTTCCAGCACGGCGCAGCCGCCCAGCAGCACGGCGCAGGCGCCACAAAGCAGTTTCTCAATGAAGCGCACGATAGATCTCCTCCGCGAGTTCGCGGCCTATGCCTTCGACCGCCGCGATGTCGTCCACCCCGGCCGAGGCCACGCCCCGGATGCCGCCGAAGCGCTGCAGCAGCCGCGCCCGCTTCTTGGCGCCGATGCCGGGGATCTCTTCCAGCTTGCTGCCGCCCACCCGCACCTTGGCCCGCCGCGCGCGCATGCCGGTGATGGCGAAGCGGTGGGCCTCGTCGCGGATCTGGGCCACCAGCATCAGCGCGGCCGAGTCCTTGCCCAGGTACACCTTCTCGCGGCCGTCGGCGAAGACCAGCTCCTCCAGGCCGACGCGGCGGCCCTCGCCCTTCTCGACGCCGACGATCACCGACAGGTCGAGGCCGAGCTCGGCGAACACCTCGCGCGCCATGCTCACCTGGCCGCGGCCGCCGTCCACCAGCACCAGGTCGGGCAGGCGCGGCGCGCCGCCGCCGCGCGTCGAAGGCTTCCTCACCGGCGCTTCCGCAGCTTCCGGTGCCGGCTCGGCCGCTTGTTCGACGGGCTCGGCCGGCTCCTGCTGCCCGATCGGCGGCGCGGCCTCCGGCGAGTCGCGGCCCGCCTCGGCCAGGCGCGCGTAGCGGCGCGTGAGCACCTGCCGCATCGCCGCGTAGTCGTCGCCCGGCGTGATGCCGTCGATGTTGTAGCGGCGGTATTCGCCGTTCTGCATGCGGTGGTGGTGGAACACCACGCACGAGGCCTGGGTCGCCTCGCCCGCCGTGTGAGAGATGTCGAAGCATTCGACGCGGAAGGCATCCAGGTCGTCCGGCTCCAGGTGCAGCGACTCGGCCAGCGCGCGCGTGCGCGCCTGCTGCGAGCCTTCCTCGGCCAGCAGGCGGGCCAGCTGCAGGCCGGCGTTCTTCTCGGCCATCTCCAGCCAGAGGCGGCGCTGCTCGCGCGGCGCGTGCACGGCGCTGATCTTCACCCCGGTCTGCTCGGACAGCGCCGCGATCAGCGCGCGGCTGACCGGCACGCTGGTGATCAGCGTCGGCGGCGTGGGCACGCCGATGTAGTGCTGCGCGATGAAGGCTTCCAAAAGCTGCACCTCGACCGGCTGGGCCGGCGCGGCGTCCTGGGCGTCGTCGAAATCCTGCACCGCGGCGGCGTCCTCGACGTGCGAGGGGAAGTAGGGCCGGTCGCCCAGGTGGCGGCCGCCGCGCACCATCGCCAGGTTGACGCAGGCCTTGCCGCCCTGCACCTTCACCGCCAGGATGTCCGCGTCCTTGTCGGAACCGGTGTCCACCGACTGCTGGTGCAGCACCTTGGACAGGGCCGACATCTGGTTGCGCAGTTCGGCGGCCTGCTCGAATTCCAGCTTCTCGGCGTGCGCCACCATGCGCGACTCCAGCTGCGCCAGCACCGCCTGGGTCTCGCCGAGCAGGAAGGCTTCGGCGTTGCGCACGTCCTCGCGGTAGTCCTGCGGCGACACCAGGTTCACGCACGGTCCGGAGCAGCGCTTGATCTGGTAGAGCAGGCAGGGCCGCGTGCGGTTGGCGAACACCGTGTCCTCGCAGGTGCGAAGCCGGAACACCTTCTGCAGCAGCTGGATGGACTCCTTCACCGCCCACGCGCTGGGGTACGGGCCGAAGTAGCGGTGCTTGCGGTCCACCGATCCGCGGTAGTACGCCACGCGCGGGAAGTCGGCGGCCGAATGCTGGTGCGCGCCGGTGCCGCCGTCGCCCAGGTTCATCTTGTCGGGCGCGCCGTGGATCTTGAGGTACGGGTAGCTCTTGTCGTCCCGGAACAGGATGTTGTACTTCGGGTCGAGCGCCTTGATGAGGTTGTTCTCGAGCAGCAGCGCCTCGGCCTCGGACCGCACCACGGTCGTTTCCATGCGCGCGATGCGCGAGATCATGTGGCCGATGCGCGTGCCGCCGTGGTTCTTCTGGAAGTAGCTGGAGACGCGCTTCTTCAGGTTGCGCGCCTTGCCCACGTAGAGCACGCCGCCCTCGGCGTCGAAGTAGCGGTACACGCCGGGCAGCTGCGGGAGCGCGGCCACCTCGGCCAGCAGTTGTTCGGAATGCACGGCGGACATCGGTGCGTATTATCCCGGCAGCATGCGCTGGGACATCTTCTGCAAGGTCATCGACAACCACGGCGACATGGGCGTGTGCTGGCGCCTCGCCTGCGACCTGGCCGGCCGCGGCGATGAAGTGCGGCTGTTCGCCGACGACCTCGGCCCGTTGGCGTGGATGGCCCCGCACGGGCATCCGGGCGTGGACGCGCTGCCGTGGGACCGCGCCCGCGACGCGCAGCCGGGCGACGTGGTGGTCGAAGCGTTCGGGTGCGATCCGGATCCTTCGTTCGTCGCGGCGATGGCGCAACGCCGGCGCGCCACGGGGCGCCAGCCCGCGTGGATCAACCTCGAATACCTCTCGGCGGAATCCTGGGTGGAGCGCTGCCACGGCCTGCCCTCGCCGGTGCAGAGCGGGCCGGGCGCCGGCTTGGACAAGAAGTTCTTCTATCCCGGGTTCACCCCGGCGACGGGAGGCCTGATCCGCGAGCCCGACCTGTCCGAGCGCCAGGCGGCTTTCGATCGCGCGGACTGGCTGCGCTCCCAAGGCATCGAATGGCGCGGCCGGCGACTGCTGAGCCTGTTCTGCTACGAACCGCCGGGCTTGCCGCCGTTGCTGTCGTCGCTCGCAGGGGACAAGGAGCCGACGCTGCTGCTGGTGACACCCGGGCGCGCGGAAGCCGCGGTGAAGCGCCTGCTCGCGCAAGGCCTGGACACAGGCGGGCTCTCGCTGCACTTCCTGTCGCCGCTCCCGCAGCCCGGCTACGACCACCTGCTCTGGGCCTGCGACCTGAACTTCGTGCGTGGCGAGGACTCGGTGGTGCGCGCGCTGTGGGCCGGCAAGCCGCTCGTGTGGAATCCGTATCCACAGGACGACGGCGCGCACTGGCCCAAGCTCGAGGCCTTTCTCGAACGCCTCGCCGCGCCCGTTTCGCTGCGCGATTTCCATCGCGGCTGGAACGGCGCCGATGTCGCGCTGCCCGGCCTCGACATGCAGGCGTGGCGCGCCTGGGCCACAGCCGCGCGCGACGACCTGCGCGCCCTGCCCGACCTCGTCAGCCAATTGAAGAGCTTTGCTGCTACGGTCTGACGCCGCCATGCGTTTCCCGTCCCGCTCCACCCATGCGCTTCCCGCAATCGTCTGCGTCGCCGGGCTGCTGTTCTTGATCGGCTGGGACGCGAGCGGCCTCGATCTGGTGGTGGCGCGCTGGTTCGGCAACCCGGACGGCTTCCCCTGGCGCGAGCACTGGCTGTTCTCCACGGTCCTGCACACGGGAGGCCGCGCCGCGGCTTTCGTCCTCGCGGGATGGCTCATCGTCAGGCTGCTGCTCCGCCACGAGCCGAACCGCGCCCGCATCGCCTGGCTGCTCGCCACCGCGGTCGGCGGCATGCTGCTGGTCAGCGTGCTCAAGCACCAGAGTTTGAGCAGCTGCCCGTGGGACCTGCAGGAGTTCGGCGGGCGCGCCACGCACGTGTCGCACTGGCTCTGGGGCGTGGCCGACGGCGGGCCGGGCCGCTGCTTCCCCGCGGGCCACGCCTCGGCCGCCTTCGCCTGGCTGGCGGGGTGGTTCGCCTGGCGCGACCTGGATCCGCGGCGCGCACACGTCTGGCTCGCCGGCGCGCTGGCCGCGGGTCTGGCACTGGGCCTCGCGCAGCAGGTGCGCGGCGCGCACTTCGCCAGCCACACGCTGTGGACCGCCTGGGCCTGCTGGACCTGGGCCTGGGCCTGCACCCTGCTGCTGCCCCAAGGAGCGCGCCGTGCGGCTGCTGCTGGTTGAGGACGATCCGATGATCGGCCGCGCCGTGCGCCAGGGCCTGGCCGACGCCGGCTTCGCGGTCGACTGGGTGGAAGACGGCCAGGCGGCCGAGCTCGCGTTGCGCACCGACGTGTACGACGCCGCCGTGCTCGACCTCGGCCTGCCGGGCAAGGACGGCATGGCGCTGCTGCGATCGCTGCGCGCGCGCGGACAGGCGCTGCCCGTGCTGGTGGCCACCGCTCGCGACGCCGTGCCGGACCGCATCGCCGGCCTGAACGCCGGCGCCGACGACTACGTGCTCAAGCCGTTCGACCTCGACGAGCTGGTGGCCCGCGTGCGCGCGCTGCTGCGGCGCCATGCAGGCGCAGCAGCGCCGCTGCTGTCGTGCGGCGCCATCACGCTGGACCCGGTGCGCAAGGAAGTCCACCTCGCCGGCGAACCGGTGGCCCTGTCGGGGCGCGAATTCGCGCTTCTCGAGGCACTGATGCAACGGCCCGGCGCGGTGCTCTCGCGCGAGCAGCTGGAGGAAGCCGTGTACGGCTGGCAGGACAGCGTCGGCAGCAACGCCGTCGAGGTGCACCTGCACCACCTGCGCCGCAAGCTGGGCGCCGACGCCATCCGGAACGTGCGCGGCGTCGGCTACAAGGTGAGCGCGCCTTGAGGCCGGGTTCCATCCACCGCAGGCTGCTGGCCTGGATCCTGGGCGCGCTGGCGGTCGGCGCGGCCCTGCTCATCGCCGGCTCCTGGTGGGTGCTGGCGCACGAGATGGACGAAGTGTTCGAGGACAACCTCAAGCAGGTGGCGCTCGCGGTGGCCACGTACCAGGGCGGCCTCGAACAGGCCGGGGCCCCGCGACTGGCGCAGCAGCTGCCGCGCACCTTCGAGGAATACGGCCAGTTCGAGTTCGTCACCGCGATCTGGAGCCTGGATGGCCGCCTGCTGCACAGCTCCGACGCCGCGGTGCACCTGCCCTTCCTCTCGCGCAGCGGACTCACGCGCGTCACCGCCGACGGCGAGCCCTGGCACCTCTACACCATCGTGCTGCAGGACCGCATCGTGCAGGCCGCGCAGCGGGCCAGCGAGCGCAGCGTGCTGGCGGACGAGTCCATCAGGGTGCTGGTCGCGCCCACGGCGCTGCTGCTGGGCGTCATCGCGGTGCTGCTCGCGCTCGCGCTGGGCCGCGGGCTCGCGCCGCTGTCGGCCGCGG
>JAEWBU010000100.1 GCA_023390985.1 Pseudomonadota bacterium | reverse complement strand
TCAAGCGCCGCTTCAAGCGCGGCGAGATCGTGGTGGAGCAGGGCGAGAAATCCAACACGCTCTTCATCATCCTCACCGGCCGGGTGCGCGTCGTCACCTCCGACAAGCGCGGCCGCGAGGTCATCCTGGCCACGCTCAACCCCGGCGACTACATCGGCGAGATGAGCCTGATCGACAACGAGGCCCACTCGGCCACCGTCCGCGCCGAGGTGCAGACCGACATGCTGGCGCTGGGCCGGGCCGAATTCGCCCGCTGCCTGCCCGAGAACAGCTCGATGGCCTACGCCATCATGAAGGGCCTGGTGCAGCGGCTGCGCCAGGCCGACCGCAAGATCGAGTCGCTCGCGCTGATGGACGTCTACGGCCGCGTCGCGCGCTCGCTGCTCGAATTCGCGGTGCCCGATCGCGACGGCAACAGCATCATTCGCGAGCGCATCTCGCGCCAGGACATCGCCAAGATGGTCGGCGCCTCGCGCGAGATGGTCAGCCGCGTGATGAAGGACCTCGAAGACCGCGGTTTCATCGAGACGCGCGAGGACGGCTCGATGCTGGTGAAGGAGCGCCTCAGCACCCTGGGGTGACAGGCGTTGCGCCGCCGTCACGCGCGGTGGCGAAGGGCGAAGCCGGGCGGTAAGCTTCGCGCCGGATGACGTACTCGCTCAACACGCTCGCCCGCCCCGGCAAGAAGCCCGAGGCCGGCGCGGCCCGCACCGCTCCCCGCTTCCTGAACGAATTCGCGCTGGTGATCGGCGGGGCGGCCCTCGTCTACTGGCTGCTCGCGCTGGTCAGCTACTCGGCGCAGGACCCCTCGTTCTCCAGTTCCGGCACTGGAGCGCCGGTGGCCAACTGGGCCGGCCGCCTGGGCGCCTGGCTCGCCGACGGCAGCTACTTCCTGTTCGGTTTCTCGGTGTGGTGGTGCTTCGTCGCCGGCGTGCGCGCCTGGCTGGCGACGCTGGCGCGCTGGATGCGCGGCGGCGCCGAGACCGTGCCCGGCTTCTGGCGCACCCGTCTCGCGTTCTGGTTCGGCCTGGCCGTGCTGCTGTGCGCCAGCACGGGGCTGGAGTGGTCCCGGCTGTACCGGCTCGAGGCGCGCCTGCCCGATCACGCCGGCGGCGCGCTGGGTTACCTGATCGGCCCGGCCGGCGTGAAGTGGCTCGGCTTTACCGGTTCCGGCCTGGTGTTCGTCGCGCTGGTGGTGCTCGGCGCGGCGCTGGTGTTCCGCTTCTCCTGGGCTCATGTCGCCGAGCGCGTGGGTTCGCGCATCGAGGCCTTCATCCACTCGCGCCGCGAGAAGCGCGAGATCGCGCAGGACCTGGCGATGGGCCAGCAGGCCGCGCGCGAGCGCGAGGAAACCGTGCACACCGAGCGCGTGGAGATCGAGGAGCACCATCCCACGCCGGTGCTGATCGAGCCCGTGCTGGTGGAAGTGCCCAAGAGCGAGCGCGTCGCCAAGGAGCGGCAGAAGCCGCTGTTCACCGACATGCCGGACAGCAAGCTGCCGCAGGTCGACCTGCTCGATGGCGCGCAGGCGCGGCAGGAGTCCGTGTCGGCCGAGACGCTGGAGATGACCTCGCGGCTGATCGAGAAGAAGCTCAAGGACTTCGGCGTCGAGGTCCGCGTGGTCGTGGCCCAGCCCGGCCCGGTGATCACGCGCTACGAGATCGAGCCGGCCACCGGCGTGAAGGGCTCGCAGATCGTCAACCTCGCCAAGGACCTGGCGCGATCGCTGTCGCTGGTGTCGATCCGCGTGATCGAGACCATTCCCGGCAAGAACTACATGGCGCTGGAACTGCCCAACGCCAAGCGGCAGTCGATCAAGCTGTCGGAGATCCTCGGATCGCAGGTCTACAACGAGGCCCGGTCCATGCTCACGATCGGGCTGGGCAAGGACATCGTGGGCAACCCGGTGGTGGCCGATCTCGCCAAGATGCCGCACGTGCTGGTGGCCGGCACCACGGGCTCGGGCAAGTCGGTGGGCATCAACGCGATGATCCTGTCGCTGCTCTACAAGGCCGAGGCGCGCGACGTGCGCCTGCTGATGATCGACCCGAAGATGCTGGAAATGTCGGTCTACGAGGGTATCCCGCACCTGCTGGCGCCCGTGGTCACCGACATGCGGCAGGCGGCCCACGGCCTGAACTGGTGCGTGGCCGAGATGGAGCGCCGGTACAAGCTGATGAGCAAGCTGGGCGTGCGCAACCTCTCCGGCTACAACGTCAAGATCGACGAAGCCAAGGCCAAGGGCGAGTTCATCTACAACCCGTTCAGCCTCACGCCCGACAGCCCCGAGCCGCTGGAGCGCCTGCCGCACATCGTGGTGATCATCGACGAACTGGCCGACCTGATGATGGTGGTCGGCAAGAAGATCGAGGAGCTGATCGCGCGCCTGGCGCAGAAGGCCCGCGCCGCCGGCATCCACCTGATCCTGGCCACGCAGCGTCCCAGCGTGGACGTGATCACCGGCCTGATCAAGGCCAACATCCCGACCCGCATCGCGTTCTCGGTCGGCTCCAAGATCGACAGCCGCACCATCCTCGACCAGATGGGCGCGGAGGCGCTGCTGGGCATGGGCGACATGCTCTACATGGCCAGCGGCACCGGGCTGCCGGTGCGCGTGCACGGCGCCTTCGTCAGCGACGAGGAAGTGCATCGCGTGGTGGCCTACCTGAAGGAACAGGGCGGCGAACCCAACTACATCGAAGGCGTGCTCGAAGGCGGCACGGTCGATGACGAGGGCGGCATGGGCGACCTGCTGGGCGAAGGCGGCGGCGAGAAGGACCCGATGTACGACCAGGCCGTCGAAGTGGTGCTGAAGAACCGCAAGGCCAGCATCTCGCTGGTGCAGCGCCACCTGAAGATCGGCTACAACCGCGCCGCGCGGCTGGTCGAGGACATGGAGAAGGCGGGCCTGGTCAGCGCCATGAACGGCCAGGGCCAGCGCGAGATCCTCGTGACCTCGCGCGCCGAGTAACGGCTGGTTGCGAACTTCGCGGCCGGCCGCTGACCCAACCTTCATGAAACAAGCGATTTCCGCATTCGTCCTCGGCCTGGCTGCGTTGTCCGCGCAAGCCGCCGGCATGGAAGCCCTCGAGAACTTCGTCAAGACGGCCAAGACCGGCCGGGCCGACTTCACGCAGGTCGTCACCGCGCCGGCGCGCGATGGCCAGGCCGCTCGCAGCAAGACCTCCAGTGGCACCTTCGAGTTCAGCCGTCCCAACCGCTTCCGCTTCGACTACAAGAAGCCCTTCCAGCAGGCCATCGTGGCGGACGGCCGCACGCTCTGGCTGTACGACGCCGACCTCAACCAGGTGACCGCGCGCACGCAGGCGCAGGTGCTGGGAAGCACGCCCGCGGCGTTGATCGCGGCGGCGCCTGACCTCGCGGCCCTGCGCCAGGATTTCAACCTGGAGCCCGTGGCCGATCGCGATGGCCTTCAATGGGTGCGCGCCACGCCGAAGTCGCGCGAGGGCCAGCTGAACCAGGTGAGCATCGGCTTTCGCGGCAACGACCTCGCCCGGCTGGAAATCCTGGACAGCTTCGGCCAGACCTCGGTGATGACGTTCAACCAGCTGCAGCTCAATACGCCGGTGCCGGCGGGCAGTTTCGACTTCAAGCCGCCGAAGGGCGCCGACGTGGTGCGCCAATAGCCGTCGTCCCCGCGAAGGCGGGGACCCAGTGCTTCCAGCATCGCGCCCCCTGGATCCCCGCCTTCGCGGGGATGACGGCGTTCTAAACTTCCTCCGTGCCCAAACCCACACCGACGCATGCCCCCCTGGCCGAACGCCTGCGGCCAAAGTCGCTCGGCGAAGTCGTCGGCCAGCAGCATCTGCTGGGCGAAGGCATGCCGCTTCGCATCGCCTTCGAATCGGGCCAACCCCACAGCTGCATCCTCTGGGGGCCGCCGGGCACCGGCAAGACGACCATCGCGCGGCTGATGGCCGACGCGTTCGACGCGCAGTTCATCAGCATCAGCGCGGTGCTGGGCGGCGTGAAGGACATCCGCGACGCGGTGGAGGCGGCGCAACGCGCGCGCGACGGCCTGCAGCAGCAGCGCACCATCGTCTTCGTCGACGAGGTGCACCGCTTCAACAAGAGCCAGCAGGACGCCTTCCTGCCGCACGTGGAATCGGGCCTGTTCACCTTCATCGGCGCGACCACCGAGAACCCGTCGTTCGAGGTGAATTCCGCGCTGCTCTCGCGCGCCGCGGTGTACGTGCTGCAGCCGCTGACCGAGGACGACCTGCGGCAGATCGTGGGCAAGGCGCAGGCCCTGGGCGCGGTGCCGGCGCTGGAGCCGGCCGCGCTCTCGCGCCTGGTGGCCTACGCCGACGGCGACGCGCGCCGCCTGCTCAATACGCTGGAGACGCTGGCGGTCGCCGCCACCAAGGAGCAGCTGGCCGAGATCACCGATGCCTGGCTGCTTCGCGTCCTGGGCGAGCGCATGCGCCGCTACGACAAGGGCGGCGAACAGTTCTACGACACCATCAGCGCGCTGCACAAGTCGGTGCGCGGTTCGGATCCCGACGCGGCGCTGTACTGGCTGGTGCGCATGCTCGATGGCGGCGCCGACCCGCGCTACATGGCGCGCCGCATGATCCGGATGGCGGCCGAGGACATCGGGCTGGCCGATCCGCGCGCGCTGCGCCTGGCGCTCGACGCCGCGGAGGTCTACGAGCGCCTCGGCTCGCCCGAGGGCGAACTGGCGCTGGCCGAATGCGTGGTGTATCTCGCGATGGCGCCCAAGTCGAACGCCGTCTACAACGCGTTCAACGCGGCCAAGGCCTTCGTGCGAAAGGACGGCACCCGGCCGGTGCCCATGCACCTGCGCAACGCGCCGACGCAGCTGATGAAGGACCTCGCATACGGCAAGGGCTACCGCTACGCGCACAACGAGGAGGGCGGCTTCGCGGCCGGCGAGAACTACCTGCCCGAGGGCATGGCGCCGCCCGGGTTCTATCGGCCGGTGGAGCGAGGCCTCGAGATCCGCATCGCCGAGAAGCTGCGCGAACTGCGACGCCTCAACGACGAATCGTCCTGAGCGGACCGGCGCTTTCCGTTCGCCGGCACACCGATTTCCGAAGGCCCGCGTGATCGCCGATATCAACGAGGGTAAACACGCATCAGCAGCCGGCGGAAGCGCGTCTGCCGCTGACTAAAATCCGTCGCCGCGAACCCGCTGAGGACTTGGCGGGTTTTTTGCTAGATGGCGGTGCAACCCAAAAGGCGGCGCCGTCCACCGCGAAGCACGCATCACCCGCGGGCCGACCGGCGCAAACGTCCGGCCAAGAAACGGAAAGAGAGCTCCCTTATGGAAATCCTGCTGCAGCAGATCATCAACGGTCTGGTCCTCGGCAGCATGTACGCGTTGGTGGCCCTGGGCTACACCATGGTGTACGGCATCATCAACCTGATCAATTTCGCGCACGGCGAGGTGCTGATGGTGGGCGCCATCACCAGCTGGGCGATCATCTCCGGCATGCAGGAGTCGATGCCCGGACTGCCCGGCTGGGTCGTCCTGCTGGTCTCGATGGTGATCGCCTGCGTGGTCGCATCGGCCCTGAACTTCGCGATCGAGAAGATCGCCTACCGGCCGCTGCGCAACAGTCCCAAGCTCGCTCCCCTGATCACCGCCATCGGCATGTCGATCCTGCTGCAGACGCTGGCGATGATCATCTTCAAGCCGAACTACAAGCCCTATCCCACCCTGCTGCCGGCCGCGCCCATCGAAGTCGCCGGGGCCGTCATCACCACCACCCAGATCATGATCCTGAGCCTGACGGCGATCTCGCTGGCGGTGCTCACCTACGTCGTCAACTACACGCGCCTCGGCCGCGCGATGCGCGCCACGGCCGAGAACCCGCGGGTGGCGGCTCTGATGGGCGTCAAGCCCGACATGGTGATCTCGGCCACCTTCATCATCGGCGCCATCCTCGCCACCATCGCCGGCGTGATGTACGCGTCCAACTACGGCACGGTGCAGCACACCATGGGCTTCCTGCCCGGCCTGAAGGCGTTCACCGCGGCCGTGTTCGGCGGCATCGGCAACCTGGCCGGCGCGGTGGTCGGCGGCATCCTGCTCGGCCTGATCGAGGCCATCGGCTCGGGCTACATCGGCGCGCTCACCGGCGGCGTGCTGGGCAGCCACTACGCCGACATCTTCGCGTTCATCGTGCTCATCGCGGTGCTGACCCTGCGGCCCTCCGGCCTGCTGGGCGAACGCGTCGCCGACCGCGCCTGAAGGAGCCGACATGGACAAGCAGAACAAGCTGACGGTCTGGTTCATCTCCGGGGTGCTGTTGCTCCTGCTGCCGCTGGTGCTGCAGTACTTCGGCAACTTCTGGGTGCGCATCGCCGACATCGCGCTGCTGTACGTGATGCTCGCGCTGGGCCTGAACATCGTGGTCGGCTACGCCGGGCTGCTGGACCTGGGCTTCGTCGCCTTCTTCGCCATCGGCGCCTACATGTACGCGCTGATGGCCTCGCCGCACCTGTCGCAGACCTTCGCCTGGTTCGCGGCCATGTTCCCGGAGGGCCTGCACACCTCGATCTGGCTGGTGATCCCGCTCGGGGCGGCGATAGCGGGGGTGCTGGGCATCCTGCTCGGGGCGCCGACGCTCAAGCTGCGCGGCGACTACCTCGCCATCGTGACGCTGGGCTTCGGCGAGATCATCCGCGTGTTCCTGAACAACCTGGACCATCCGGTCAACCTGACCAACGGGCCCAAGGGCCTGGGCCAGATCGACGGCATCACGCTGTTCAAGTTCGAGGCGCTGGGCATCAAGGGCATCAGCCTCAGCCGGCGCATGGAGATCGGCGACTTCACCGTCTCCAGCGTGACGCTGTACTACTACCTGTTCCTCGCGCTGGTGGTGGCCAGCGTGATCCTGTGCCACCGGCTGGAGCTCTCGCGCATCGGCCGCGCCTGGATGGCCATCCGCGAGGACGAGATCGCCGCCAAGGCGATGGGCATCAACACCCGCAACATGAAGCTGCTGGCGTTCGGCATGGGCGCCACCTTCGGCGGCGTGTCCGGCGCGATGTTCTCGGCCTTCCAGGGCTTCGTCTCGCCCGAGTCGTTCAGCCTGATGGAGTCGGTGATGATCGTCGCCATGGTGGTGCTGGGCGGCATCGGACACCTGCCCGGCGTGATCCTGGGCGCGGTGCTGCTGTCGGCGCTGCCCGAGGTGCTGCGCTGGGTTTCCGGCACGCTGGACCTGCAGTCGGTCACCGGCGGCCGGCTGGACCCGGCCATCCTTCGCCAGCTGCTGATCGCGCTGGCCATGATCATCATCATGCTGTGGCGGCCGCGCGGCCTCTGGCCGTCGCCGGAGCACGGCAAGTCCCTCAAGCAGAACGGCCGCGCGGCGGCCGCACCTGCCGCGGCGGAGTGAGGAGAGCACCATGAGCGAAAACGTTCTGCGCGTCTCCGGCATCTCCAAGCGCTTCGGCGGCCTGCAGGCCCTCTCGGACGTGGGCCTGACCATCGAGCGCGGCCAGGTCTACGGGCTGATCGGCCCCAACGGCGCCGGCAAGACCACCTTCTTCAACGTGATCACCGGGCTGTACACGCCCGACAGCGGCAGCTTCGAGCTGGCCGGCAAGCCCTACAAGCCGACCGCCGTGCACGAGGTCGCCAAGGCCGGCATCGCGCGCACCTTCCAGAACATCCGCCTCTTCGCCGACATGACGGCGCTGGAGAACGTGATGGTGGGCCGCCACATCCGCACCTCCTCGGGGCTGCTCGGCGCCATGTTCCGCACCCGCAAGTTCGTGACGGAAGAGCAGGCCATCGCCAAGCGCGCGCACGAGCTGCTCGAGTACGTGGGCATCGCCAAGTACGCCGACTACAAGGCGCGCACGCTGTCGTACGGCGACCAGCGCCGGCTGGAGATCGCCCGCGCGCTGGCCACGGACCCCGCGCTGATCGCGCTCGACGAACCGGCCGCCGGCATGAACTCCACCGAGAAGGTGCAGCTGCGCCAGCTGATCGATCGCATCCGCAAGGACGACCGCACCATCCTGCTGATCGAGCACGACGTGAAGCTGGTGATGGGCCTGTGCGACCGGGTCACGGTGCTCGACTACGGCAAGCAGATCGCGGAAGGCACGCCCGCGGACGTGCAGAAGAATGAGAAGGTCATCGAGGCCTACCTCGGGACGGGAGGCCACTGATGTCGCAAGTGCTGCTCAAGGTCAGCGGGCTGAAGGTCGCATACGGCGGCATCCAGGCCGTCAAGGGCGTGGATTTCGAAGTGCGCGAAGGCGAGCTGGTCACGCTGATCGGCTCCAACGGCGCGGGCAAGACCACCACGATGAAGGCCATCACCGGCCTGCTGCCGCTGGCCGGTGGCGACATCGAGTACCTGGGCCGCAGCATCCGCGGCCGCGGTGCGTGGGACCTGGTCAAGCAGGGCCTGGCCATGGTGCCGGAAGGCCGCGGCGTGTTCACCCGCATGACCATCACCGAGAACCTCCAGATGGGCGCCCACATCCGCAACGACAAGGCGGAGATCGCGAGCGACATGGACAAGGTGTTCGGCATCTTCCCGCGCCTGAAGGAACGCCGCGACCAGCTGGCCGGCACCATGTCGGGCGGCGAGCAGCAGATGCTGGCGATGGGCCGTGCGCTCATGAGCCGACCCAAGGTGCTGCTGATGGACGAGCCCTCCATGGGCCTGTCGCCCATCATGGTGGACAAGATCTTCGAGGTGGTGCGCGAGGTCTACGCCCAGGGCGTGACCATCCTGCTGGTCGAACAGAACGCCAGCCGCGCGCTGCAGATCGCCGACCGCGCCTATGTCATGGAGTCCGGCGGCATCACCATGTCCGGCGACGCACGCCAGATGCTCAGCGATCCCAAGGTGCGCGCCGCGTACCTGGGCGAGTGAGCCCGTTTCAGTAGCGGTACTGCAGCCCCAGGCTGGTGGAGCGGAAGCCGTCGCGGCCTCCGCCCAGCCGCAGGTCGTGGCTGTCGAACCCCAGGGTGGCCGATAGGCGCGGCGTGAGGTCCATGCTCAGGCCCGCGCCGAACGACAGGCCGTAGCCGGAGTCCGCTCCCCCGGCCGCCGAGAACGCCGCGGGCGCACCGGTCGCATCGGAGTAGCCGTAGGTGGCGCCCAGCTTCCCGTACACCGAGAACGAGCTGTCGCCGATCGGCCGTCGGCCGACCAGGCTCAGGTTGAGGCCCTGGCGCATCGGCCCGACCGAGAAGCGGTCGGCACGGCCCAGGTTCAGTTGCGAGAGTTCCAGGTTCCAGTTCAGAGGCGAGACGGCCGCCGCCATGGCCGGCGTCTGGCCAGGCTCGCACCGCAGGAGCGAAGCCCCGCAGCCGATCTGGTATTCCACCCTCGCGGGCTGCAGGCCCTGGCCGGCGGTGAAAGCGGCGGGACGCGGTTCGAAGGGATCGATTCCCCCTCGGTGCACCAGCTGTGCGTGGGCGCTGCCCAGCAGCAGCGAGAGCCCCAGCGCGCAAGCGGCTGGTGTGCAACGGACTACTCGGATTGCCTCCATCACGGGCCTCCTCCTGGCTGTTTCCCGTTGGAACAATCTAGGCCGCATGTAGCTCAGCGGCTGTCGGATAAACCGCACACGCGGGGTAGGACGTTACAACCCGCGCTCCCGAAACAGGAGCGCGAGCCGCAGGTCCAGCAGGGCCTAGGAGCGGGTTGCCGAGGAGAACATGGCCGATCCGTTTTTACCCTGAGTGTCGCGTCGACCGGACGCCGACCAGCGCTAGTAAGCGCTCAGTCCACCTTCGCGCCGGAAGCCTTCACGACCTTCTCGTACTTGGCCAGTTCGGCGCGCATGAAGGATTGGAACTCCTCCGGCGTGGTGGGCACCGGTTCAGCCATCAATCCCGCGAAGCGGGTCCTGGCTTCCGGCGACTGCAGGGCCGCGACGAAGGCCTGGTTGAGCCGCTGGATCGCATCGCGCGGCGTGCCGGCGGGCGCCACCAGGCCCCACCAGGTGTCGATCGCGAAGCCCTTGAGCGTGTCGGCCACCGGCGGCACTTCGGGGAGCATGGGCGAGCGCTTCAGCGTGGTGACCGCCAGCGCCTTGAGCTTGCCCGCGCGGATGTTGGGGGCCGCGGTCGCCAGGTTGTCGAAGTTGAAGTCGACCTGGCCGGAGAGCAGCGCCAGCTGCGCGGGGTTGCCGCCGTTGTACGGGATGTGCACCGCGAAGATGCCAGCGTCGCGCTTGAACATCTCGCCCGCCAGGTGGCCCGCGCTGCCGTTGCCGCCGCTCGCGTAATTGAGCTTGGCCGGATTCGCCTTGGCGTACGCGATCAGGTCGGCCAGCGTGTTGATCTTCAGGCGCGCGGCGGTGTCGGCGTTCACCACCAGCACGTTGGGCACGCGGACCATCTGCGTGATCGCCGCGAAGTCCTTCAATGGGTCGTACGGCATCTTGCTGAACAGCCAGGGGTTGATGGCGTGCGTGGCCACAGCGGAAATGCCGATGGTGGTGCCGTCCGGCGCCGCCTTGGCCACCGCGTCGGCGCCGATGTTGCCGCCGCCGCCGGGGCGGTTCTCGATGACCACCGTGCCCAGCGAGTCCTTCACGCGCTCGGCCAGGATGCGTGCCGTGGCGTCGATCGGGCCGCCCGGGGCGTACGGGACGACCAGCCGGATCGGGCGCTGCTGCGCGAAGGCGGGAAGTGCGGGAAAGGCGGCCACGGCCGCGCCGGAGAGGATCAGTTGTCGGCGTTTCATGCGCCGATGTTATCGAGAGCCGCAACGGCCCATCTCGGCCGTGGTGAACTCGGCAGTTGCTATGTGCGCGCTATCACATTCCTAAGGGAAAACAAGAGGATTCGGTAGGTTCGTATCGTAACAAGTATGTCTATTGGTAATCGTGAGGCCCGTCCTCGCTCATGGCTGAACCACACTTGCAACGCATTGCGAAGAACAGTGACCGTTGAAACCATCTGCGGGCTGCCCGCTGGGAGGGGTTCAGATGTGCAGGAATTCGCGCTCTCCGACCGAATCGTGCGTTTTGCACGCGCGTTCCGGTAGCCCCATCGCGTCACTGTCGGGCTGGCGGTCCGGCAAGGATCGTTACATGCCCACGCTCGCCGGCCGACGACGGCCGCGATGTAGCTGACGGCTTCGTCTTCACCCCTTTTCCGAATTCGTAGCTGGCCATCCCGGACCAGCTGATGGCTTGTCACGCGGGCAGGCGAGGAGTCGCTTTGCCCATCGAAACGTAACGCCGGCGCGAACGACCGGCACACAGGGAGATGGCTATGGCTACGTTGATCCGCTCGGATCTGGAATTCATCCTTCAGCAGATCCTGATCGCCGAGGCCCATGCCGCCGGCGGAGACCTTCACGACCTGGTGCCGAACGTGTATGCGCCCCTGGGGCTGCGCACGGTGGACGGCTCCTACAACAACCTGGTCCCCGGGCAGCAGTACTACGGCGCGGCCGACCAGCCGTTCCCGACGATGGTGACGCCGGCGCCGTCGTATCCGGCCGGTTCGGTGATGGATCCGCAGCCGCGGATCATCAGCAACCTGGTCGCCGACATGTCCAGCAACAACCCGGCGGCGGTGCAGGCGTTCGTCCAGGCGGGCGGGGGCACGATCGACGAACACGGCGTGCTGCGCGACCTCGAAGGGGCCGTGATCCCGCCCGGCACGCTGCTCACCATCCCGAACATCGCGCCCGACGCCGGCCTGTCGGCGCCGTTCAACTCCTGGTTCACCTTCTTCGGCCAGTTCTTCGACCACGGCCTGGACCTGGTCAACAAAAGCTCGACCGAGTTCGTGATGATCCCGCTGCAGAAGGACGACCCGCTGTACCACGAGGGCAGTCCGACCAACTTCATGATCGTGTCGCGCAGCGCGGGCACCCCGACCAACGCGACGACGCCCTTCGTCGACCAGAACCAGACCTACACCTCGCACGCCTCGCACCAGGTGTTCCTGCGCGAGTACGTGCTCGACGCCAATGGCCACCCGGTCGCCACCGGCAACCTGCTCAACGGCGCCGACGGCGGCCTGCCCACCTGGGCCGACGTCAAGCACCAGGCGCTCACCGTCCTGGGCATCGAGCTCGACGACCTGGACGTGCTCAGCGTGCCGCTGCTGGTCACGGATCCGTACGGAAACTTCGTGCCGGACCCCGCCACGGGCATGCCGCAGCTGATCACGCACGCCGGCCCGCCGCCGACGGTCGCCGTCGGCAACCTCCTGGCCCCCGCCGATGCCAGCGGTGCGCTGCGCACCGGACACGCCTTCCTCGACGACATCGCCCACTCGGCCGTCCCGCGCGGAACCATGGGGCAGCCGCTGACCGCCGACGCCGACGGCGCCGTGGGCGGAACCCCCGCCGCGGGCCAATACGACAACGAGCTGCTGGACCGCCACTTCATCACCGGCGACGGCCGCGGCAACGAAAACATCGCGCTCACCTCGGTGCACCACGTCTTCCACTCGGAGCACAACCGGCAGATCGAGTCGATCAAGGCCACCGTGCTGGCCAGCGGGGATGCGGACTTCATCGCCTCCTGGCAGCTGCCCGACGGCACGTGGGACGGCGAGCGCCTGTTCCAGGCCGCGCGTTTCGCCACCGAGATGCAGTACCAGCACCTGGTGTTCGAGGAATTCGCGCGCAAGCTGCACAACGGCATCGACGAATTCCTGGCACCGGAAGGCTACAACGCCTCGATCAACCCGGCCATCTTCGGCGAGTTCGCGCATGCGATGTACCGCGTCGGGCACACCATGCTGACCGACTCGGTGGACCGGTTCGATCCCGACTTCAACGCGGACAACCTCACGCTGCTGGATGCTTTCCTGAACCCCGTCGCGTTCAACGACGACGGCGCGCTCACGGCCGACGAGGCAGCCGGCGCCATCGTGCGCGGCATGACCCGCCAGGCCGGCAACGAGATCGACGAGTTCGTGACGGACGCCGTGCGCAACACCCTGCTCGGCCTGCCGCTCGACCTGGCCGCGATCAACATCGCGCGCGGCCGCGACACCGGCATTCCCACGCTGAACGAGGCGCGCCGCGAGTTCCACCAGGCGACCGGCGACAGCGCGCTCAAGGCCTACACGAGCTGGGTCGACCTCACGCAGAACCTGAAGCACCAGGCCTCGGCCATCAACTTCATCGCGGCCTACGGCACGCACGAAGCGCTCAAGCACGCCGACGTCGACACGATCGCCGAGAAGCGCGCCGTGGCGCTCGCCCTGGTGCTCGGCGGCAAGACCACCATCACGAGGGCGGACGGCACCACGTGGGAGTTCGACGCCGACGCCGCGGGCGTCGATCGCCTCGACTTCCTGAACAGCGCCGGCCGCTTCTCCAGCACCGCCGCCGGCGTCACGACCACCGGCGTCGACGACATCGACCTGTGGATCGGCGGCCTCGCCGAGAAGCAGAGCCCCTTCGGCGGCATGCTGGGCACGACCTTCGGCTTCATCTTCGAGCTGCAGCTGGAGGCGCTGCAGAACGGCGACCGCTTCTACTACCTGTCGCGCACCGCGGGCCTGAACTTCGGCACCGAGCTGGAGAACAACAGCTTCTCCGACCTGGTGATGCTCAACACCAACGCCACCCACCTGCCCGGCGACATCTTCTCGATGCCGGCCTTCACCCTGGAGGTCGACCAGAACAGGCAGTACACCGGCCTGGGCGACGACGGACGCGACGACCCGACGGGCGGGACGGCCCTGCTGCCACTGGTGATCCGTGACGATCCATCGACCCCCGGCCAGGACGCGCACTACCTGCGCTACACCGGCGCCGACCACGTGGTCCTGGGCGGCAGCAACTACAACGACACGCTGATCGCCAGCGAGGGCGACGACACCCTCTGGGGCGACGGCGGCAACGACCGGCTCGAGGGCGGCTACGGCAACGACGTCATCCATGGCGGCGACGGCGACGACATCATCACCGACATGGGTGGCGACGACGTCATCCACGGCGAAGGCGGCAACGACGTCATCCACGGCGGCCCCGGCCTGGCCAACATCATCCTCGGCGGCGACGGCAACGACTTCATCATCACCGGCGAGGACATCGCCACCACCTTCGGCGGCAAGGGCAACGACTTCATCCTGGGCTCCAAGCTGAACCTGCCCACGCTGGGCAACGAGGGCGACGACTGGATCGAGGAGGGCACGCAGGACGGCGCCGGCGGCGACAACTTCGACCCGCTCGGCCTGGGCACGATCCGGGGCAACGACGTCTGCATCACCGGCAACGGCTTCGACGAGTTCGAGGGCGAGGGCGGCGACGACATCCTGGTGTTCTCCGACGGGCAGGACAACTACGCCGGCGGCGGCGGCTTCGACTGGGGCAGCTACGCGAACGACCCGTTCGGCGTCACTGCGGACCTGTTCATCAATGCCCGCGTGGCCGTGACGCCCACGCCGTCCAACCAGGGCATCATGGACCGCTTCGCCGAGGTCGAAGGCCTGTCCGGCTCGAAGCACGCCGACTACCTGCGCGGCGACAGCGACGTCATCGCCCACGTCGCCGGCAGCCCCGCGGCGCTGGACCCGACGCTCATCGACGTCGGCCTCTACCAGGGCCTCGCGGACATCCTCCCGGCGGGCGCGACCTTCTTCAATTCCGGCAACATCATCCTGGGCGGCGACGGCAGCGACCTGCTGGAAGGCCGCGGCGACAACGACATCCTCGACGGCGACCGCTGGCTGAACGTGCGCATCAGCGTGCGCCAGAACAAGGACGGCACCGGCCCCGAGATCCGCAGCGCGCAGAGCATGAGGGAGCTGGTGGACGACATGCTGTCGGGCGCCATCAACCCGGGCCAGCTGCAGATCGTGCGCGAGATCAAGACGGGCGACGGCAGCTTCAACTTCGACACGGCCATGTTCTCGGGCAACCGCTCCGAGTACACGATCACCACGGCCGCCGACGGCACGACCACCGTGGCGCACGTGAACCCCGTCGGCCAGGACGACGGCATCGACACGCTGCGCAACATCGAGCGCCTGCAGTTCAACGACCAGGCCATCGTGCTGGCCGGCAACGAAGGCAAGAACGCCGGCCCCGTCGGCCAGCTGACGGTCACCGGGACGGTGCAGGTGAACAAGGTGCTCACCGTCTCGGCCCTGGGCGTCACCGATGCCGACAACGGCGGCACCGGGTCGATCGCGAACTCGCCCATCACCTACTTCTGGCAGGTCGAGAGCGTGCCGGGCTCGGGCGTGTTCGAGGACATCGTCACGGCCACGTTCGGCAACCGCGAGTCGGCGACGGGATCGACCTTCACGGTAACGCCCGCCCTGGACGGCCTGGCGCTGCGCGTGCGCGCGGTCTACAAGGACGGCCACGGCGTGCTGGAGAACGCGTACTCCGCGCCGACGGCCGTCGTCGCGAGCGCCACCGCGCCCGCCACCCCCCCGGCTGCGGTGCCAGCCGGAACCGACGTCGCCACCCCCGGCGTCCACCTGATCCGGTCCGACCTGCAGTTCATCCTCGACCAGATCGTCATCGCCGAGAAGCATTCGGGCGCCTATGGCACGCCGTCGCAGGACCTGCACACGCTGATCCCCAACGAGCGCCTGCCCTGGGGCCTGCGCACCGTGGACGGCTCTTACAACAACCTGGTGCCGGGCCAGGAGTTCTTCGGCGCGGCGGACCAGCCCTTCCCGTTCCTGCTGGCGCAGATCTTCCGCAACGACCTGGACGGCGACAACTTCTTCGGGATGGGCAACACCGACTACGGCGCGCTCAACCCGGCGGCGCCCGGCACGGTGCCGCAGGGGGCGAACGTCGTCGACGCCGACCCCCGCATCATTTCCAACCTGATCTCCGACCAGACGCCCAACAACCCGGCGGCGGTGGAAGCCAACGGCGGCTTCGACTCGATCATGAGCCCGGGCATGGACGGCATCTTCGGGACGGACGACGACCGGGAGGTGTTCTTCATCCCGAACACGGCGCCGGACGCGGGCCTGTCCGCGCAGTTCAACGCCTGGTTCACCTTCTTCGGCCAGTTCTTCGACCACGGCCTGGACCTGGTGGACAAGGGCCCGAACGCGATCTTCATCCCGCTGGAGGCCGACGATCCGCTGGTGGCCGGCGCCGACGGCGAGTTCGGCACCGAGGACGACCTGCCCGAGAGCCAGCGCTTCATGGTGGTGAGCCGCGCCACCAACATCGGCGTGCAGGCCGGCAAGGACGGCGTGCTGGGCACCGCCGACGACGTGCACCTGCACAACAACGAGACCACCCCCTACGTCGACCAGAACCAGACCTACACCTCGCATGCCTCGCACCAGGTGTTCCTGCGCGAGTACGCGGTGCGCGCCGACGGCACGCATCCGGTCTCCACCGGCCGGCTGCTCGACGGCGCGAACGGCGGCATCGGCAACTGGGCCGAGGTCAAGCAACAGGCCGCGGAGAAGCTGGGCATCCTGCTGAGCGACGCCGACGTGCTCGACGTGCCGCTGCTGGCCACCGATGCCTACGGCAAGTTCATTCCCGGGGCTCACGGCTATGCCCAGGTCGCCACGAACGTCGGCCTGATCGAAGGCACGGCGGGCGGCCTCGACATCCACAACCTCGGCTTCACCGAGGACGGTGTCCGCATCGTCGTCGCCCGCACCGGCCACGCGTTCCTGAACGACATCGCCCACACCGCCTCGCCGATGAACGACCGCGGTCAGCTGCTGGTGGCGGATTCCGACGACACCGTGGGCAACGCGATCGCCCCCGGCCAGTACGACGACGAACTGCTGGACAAGCACTTCATCACGGGCGACGGCCGCGGCAACGAGAACATCGGCCTCACTTCGGTGCACTTCATCTTCCACGCCGAGCACAACCGGCTGGTGGAGTACATCAAGGACATGGTCGATGCCTCCAACGACCCGGCCTTCATCGCGCAGTGGCAGTACCCGGACGGCTCGTGGAACGGCGAGCGGCTGTTCCAGGCCGCCCGCTTCGCCACCGAGATGCAGTACCAGCACCTGGTGTTCGAGGAGTTCGCGCGCAAGGTGCAGCCCAACATCGACGTCTTCCTGACGGAAGGCCAGGGCCTCGAGACGCCGATCAACCCGGCCATCGTCGCCGAGTTCGCGCACGTCGTTTACCGCTTCGGCCACTCGATGCTGACCGAGACGGTGGACCGCTTCGATCCGGACTTCAACACGGTCGACGGCGACCCGCAGCTGGGCCTGATCGCCGCCTTCCTGAACCCATTGGCCTTCACGAACAGCGGCGCGGACGACAAGGCGGCCGCCTCCGCGATCATCCGCGGCGTCACGCGCCAGGCCGGCAACGAGATCGACGAGTTCGTGACCGAGGCGCTGCGCAACAACCTGCTGGGCCTGCCGCTCGACCTGCCCGCGATCAACATCGCGCGCGGCCGGGATGCCGGCGTCCCGACGCTGAACCAGGCGCGCGCCGAGTTCTTCGCCGCGACGGGCGACACCAACCTCAAGCCGTACTCCAGCTGGGCGGACTTCGCCGGCAGCCTGAAGCACCAGGCCTCCCTGGTGAACTTCATCGCCGCCTACGGCACGCACTCGGCCCTGACGGCCGCCGACGTCAACACCAACGCGGAGCGTCGCGCCGTCGCCTTCGCCCTGGTGATGGGTGGCAGCGCGACCATCACCGACAGCGCGGGCAACGTGCGGACGTTCGTGGCCAACGAGGCCGACCGCCTGGCGTTCCTGAACAGCACGGGGGCCTACGCGAACGCGGCCTCCGGTGCCACCACCACCGGCGTCGACGGCATCGACCTGTGGATCGGCGGCCTGGCCGAGAAGCAGACGCCGTTCGGCGGCCTGCTGGGCTCCACGTTCAACTTCGTTTTCGAGAACCAGCTCGAGGCGCTGCAGAACGGCGACCGCTTCTACTACCTGGAGCGCACGGCCAACCTGAACTTCCTGTCGGAGCTGGAAGGCAACAGCTTCGCCCGGCTGATCATGGCCAACACGGACGTGAAGCACCTGCCGGCACTGGTCTTCTCGACGCCCGCCTTCACGCTGGAAGTCGACAAGGCCACCCAGTACACGGGCCTGGGCACGGACGGCCGGGCCGACCCCACCGCGCCGGCGGGTTCGACGGTCCCGCTGGTGATCCGCGACAACCCGGACACGGTCGGGCCGGACGGCAACTACCTGCACTACACCGGCGTGGACCACGTCGTTTTGGGCGGCACGGCCGGCAACGACATCCTGATCGGCGGCGAGGGCGACGACACGCTGTACGGCGACGAAGGCGACGACCGGCTGGACGGCGGCGCGGGCAACGACCAGATCCGCGGCGGCGCCGGCGACGACATCATCACCAACCTGTTCGGGGACGACAACCTGCAGGGCGGCGACGGCAACGACGCCATCCACGGCGGCAGCGGGCTCGAGCTGGTGATCGGCGGCCACGGCAACGACTTCATCGTCGGCGGCAGCGACGCCACGGAGATCATCGCCGGTCCCGGCAACGACTTCATCCTGGGCGCCCCGGGCAACGAATTCACCTTCGGCAACGAGGGCGACGACTGGATCCAGGAAGGCAATGCCGACGGCGCCGCGGGCGACAACTTCGACACCCTCGGCCGCGATCTCGTGCCCGGCAACGACGTCTTCATGGGCGGCGGCGTCGCCGACCGCATGGACGGCGAGGGCGGCGACGACATCATGATCGGCATGGGCGGCCAGGTGGACCGGTACGTCGGGTTCTCCGGCTTCGACTGGGCGAGCTTCTGGCACCCCAGCCAGGGTGCGTATGCGGACATGAACATCCGCATCTCGAACACCTCGGGCCTGCTGCCCGGGTCCCTGCCGCAGACGCAGACGCGCTTCATGACGACGGAAGGCATGTCCGGCTCGGCGTTCAGCGACGTGCTGATCGGCGACGAGTCGGACGCGGCCGCCATCGCCGTCGCCGGCGCCAACGGCAGCGTGCTGACCAACTTCGACCTGATCACCGGCCTGCACGCGTTCGTCGGCCTGGACAAGACCTCCTTCGGCTCCGGCAACATCATCCTGGGCGGCGGCGGCAGCGACATCCTGGAAGGCCGCGGCGGCGACGACCTGATCGACGGCGACATGGCGCTGGACGTCTACATCAGCGTGCGCCGCAACAAGGACGGCACCGGCGACGAGATCCGCCGCACGTACGACATGCGCGAGCTGATCGACGACGTGTTCGCCGGCCGCATCAACCCCGGTCAGCTGGTGATCGAGCGCAAGCTCGTGCAGGGCGAAGCGGCCTTCGACACGGCCGTGTACCGCGGCAACTTCGCCGAATACACCATCACCACCAACCCGGACGGCTCGATCACGGTCGCCCACACCACGGACGGCGTCACGATCGGCATCGACGGCACGGACCGGCTGACCAACATCGAGCGACTGCAGTTCGCGGACATCGCGGTGGACATCGGCGGCTCCGACATGGCGCCCGAGGGCCAGCTCACGATCAGCGACACCACGCCCACCGGCGGCCAGCTGCTGACCGTGTCGGCCGCGTTCGTCGTCGACCCGGACAACGTCAGCGCCACCAACCCGACCGGGGCGATCACCGGCCCGATCTCGTACATCTGGCAGGTGGAGACGACGCCCGGCACCGGCATCTTCGAGGACATCGTCATCACCACGCCGGCCGGCGACCTGGTCGCCAACGGCACGACCTTCCGTCCCGGTGCCGCGGAGACCGGCCTGGCCCTGCGCGTCAAGGCCCTGTACACCGATGCCAACGGCGTGATGGAGACGGTGTTCTCGCAACCCACCGAACCGGTGGCGAACGGCGCGCCCACGGGCTCGCTGAAGATCTCCGACACCACGCCCACCGAAGGCCAGGCGGTGAGCGCCGTCAACGCCTTCGTCGACCCCGACGGCACCTTCAACTCCGTCTTCAGCTACCAGTGGCTGCAGAGCGCCTTCGGCGGCGGCGGAACGTTCACGGAGATCGCCGGCGCGACGGGCGCCAGCTTCACGCCGGGCCAGGGCCAGGTGAACCGGCAGCTGCAGGTGCGCGTCACCTACACCGACGACGCCGGCGCGGTGCAGACGCTGACGTCGGCGCCGACCATCGTGACGGGCGACTTCATCGCTCCCGATGACGCGGCGCAGTCCCTCACCGGCACCGAAGGCCAGGACCTGATCTTCGGCGGCGGGGGCAACGACGTGATCGACGGTGCGGGCGAGGACGACACGATCGACGGCGGCGCGGGCGACGACGTCATCGACGCGGGCGCCGGCAGCGACACGGTCAACTACACCGTGGGCGAGGGCGCCGACACGGTGGACGGCGGCGCCGGCGTCGACCGGTTCAACTTCAGGGGCAATGCCGCCGGCAATACGCTGACGGTGGCCCTGGCCGGAGCGGCGCTGGCGAACGTCGGTGGTGTCACCCTGGTGAACGTGGAGCAGGTCACGGCGGACCTCGGCGAAGGCAACGACACCCTGAGCTACGCCGGCGCGACCGCGAACGTCACCGTGAACCTGACGACGGGTCTGGCGACGGGCTTCGCGTCCGTCGCGGGCATCGAGAACGTCGTGGGAGGCAACGGCAACGACGTGCTGGTCGGCGCCGCGGGCGTCATCAACAGCCTCGCCGGCGGCGCGGGCAACGACACGTACGTCGTCCATGACACCGGCGACGTCGTCAGTGAAGCCGCCGGGGAGGGCACCGACGAAGTGCAGTCGTTCGCCTTCGAGTACACGCTGTCCGACCCCGATGTCGAGAACCTCACCTACCTGGGGTCCGGCAACTTCACCGGCACGGGCAACGAGGTCGCCAACGTGATCACCGGCGGCCGCGGTGCGGACGTCCTGTCCGGGCTGGGCGGCAACGACATCCTCCTGGGCGGCGTCGGCGCCGACACGCTGCTGGGCGGCGATGGCGACGACTACCTGGAAGGCGGCGCCGGCAACGACCAGATGGCGGGCGGGCAAGGGGCCGACTTCCTCGACGGCGGCGCCGGTGTCGACCAGATGGCCGGCGGCGCAGGCGACGACACCTACGTCGTGGACAACGCCGCGGACGTGATCACCGAAGCCGCCGGCGAAGGTGTCGACTGGGTGCGCAGCACGGCGGCGAGCTACACGCTGTCCGCGAACGTCGAGAACCTGGAGTTGATCGGTGCCGCGGTCAGCGGCAGCGGCAACGAGCAGGCCAACCGGATCGCCGGCAACGCGCTCGACAACGTCCTGAACGGCAACGGCGGCGACGACCTCCTGCTGGGAGGTGGCGGCAACGACCAGATGTCCGGCGGCCAGGGCAACGACTTCCTGGACGGCGGCACGGGTGCCGACCAGATGGCCGGTGGCGCAGGCGACGACACCTACGTCGTGGACAACGCCGCGGACGTCATCACCGAAGCGGCCGGCGAGGGCGTCGACTGGGTGCGCAGCACGGCGGCGAGCTACACGCTGTCCGCGAACGTCGAGAACCTGGAACTGCTCGGCGCGGCCGTCAGCGGCAGCGGCAACGACCAGGCGAACCGGGTCGCCGGCAACGCGCTCGACAACGTCCTGAGCGGCAACGGCGGCGACGACCTCCTGCTGGGCGACGCCGGCAACGACCAGCTGGACGGCGGCACGGGCAACGACTACCTGGACGGCGGCACCGGCGACGACCAGCTGGCGGGCGGCGAAGGCAACGACTTCCTCGACGGCGGCACCGGCGCCGACCAGATGGCCGGTGGCGCGGGCGATGACACCTACCTCGTGGACAACGCGGGGGACGGGGTCACCGAAGCCGCGGGCGAGGGCCTGGACTGGGTGCGCAGCACGCTGGCCAGCTACACGCTGACCGCGAACGTCGAGAACCTGGAGTTGATGGGCGCCGCGGTGAGCGGCACCGGCAACGAGCTGGCGAACCGGATCGCCGGCAACGCTCTGGACAACGTCCTGTCGGGCAATGGCGGCGATGACCTCGTCCTCGCCGACGCGGGCAACGACCAGGTGGACGGCGGCCAGGGCAACGACTACCTGGACGGCGGCGCCGGAGACGACAACCTGGCGGGTGGCCAGGGCAACGACTTCCTGGACGGCGGCACGGGCGCCGACCAGATGGCCGGTGGCGAAGGCGACGACACCTACCTCGTGGACAACGCCGGGGACGTGGTCACCGAAGCCGCCGGCGAGGGCCTGGACTGGGTGCGCAGCACGCTGGCCAGCTACACGCTGACCGCGAATGCCGAGAACCTGGAGCTGATGGGCGCCGCCGTAACCGGCACCGGCAACGAGCTGGCGAACCGGATCGCCGGCAACGCGTTCGACAACGTCCTGGCCGGCAACGGTGGCGACGACCTCCTGCTGGGGGACGCCGGCAACGACCAGCTGGACGGCGGCCAGGGCAACGACTACCTCGACGGTGGTGTCGGCAACGACCAGCTGGCGGGCGGCCAGGGCAACGACTTCCTGGACGGCGGCACCGGTGCCGACCAGATGGCCGGCGGCGAAGGCGACGACACCTACGTCGTGGACAGCGCGTCGGACGTCGTCACCGAAGCCATCGGCGAGGGCGTCGACTGGGTGCGCAGCACGGCGACCAGCTACACGCTGACCGCGAACGTCGAGAACCTGGAGCTGCTCGGCGCGGCCGTCAACGGCACCGGCAACGACCAGGCCAACTGGATCTACGGCAACGCGCTGGACAACATCCTGAGCGGTGGCGGCGGCGACGACGTGATCGACGGGCGCGCCGGGAACGACATCCTGGTCGGCGGCAACGGTGCCGACACGCTGAACGGAGGCGACGGCGACGACGTGCTGAACGGCGGCAACGGCGACGACGTGCTGGACGGCGGCGCGGGCACCGACGTCCTCAGCGGCGGCACCGGCAACGACGTGATGAACGGCGGCGACGGCGCCGACCTGATGAACGGCGGTGTCGGCAACGACGTGATGACCGGCGGCGCGGGTGGCGACATCTTCGTGTTCCAGGCCTCGTTCGGCCAGGACCGCATCGTCGACTTCGACGCCGACTCCGACGGCGGCCAGGACCGGATCGACCTCACCGCGCTGGGCATCACGTTCGACAACTTCGGCGACCAGGTCTCCATCACCGTCGGCGACTTCGACGGCGGCGTCGGCTACCTCGACACCCTGATCACGATCGGGTCCGAGTCCATCACGCTGCACGGCGTCGACGGCGTGGCCGGCAACGCCATCACCCAGGCCGACTTCATCCTGGCCTGACCCCGCGACCTCGCTCCCGTGGGACGGCGTCGCCGGCCCACGGGAGCAGGGCAACCCCCAAACCGAGGAGAGCAACCATGAGCGAACAAGCGATCACCCAGGAAGCCACCCCACCGGCCTCGCCGGCGGCGCAGAAGCCGGCGCGGCGCGAGATCTCCGACCCGCGGGACGTCGCCGCGCTGGTCCTGGCGCGCACCAAGCAGGTCACGGCCAAGAAGGACGAGCTGACCGTCGCCATCGACGCCCTGATCGACGTAGCGCGCCAGCTCACGCGCAGCTACGGCGCGCAGCTCGTGGCCATCGAGCACCTGCGCCTGCGGGTGAAGGCGCTGGAACAGGCGGCCGCCGCGTCGGCGGCCGCGGCCGAGCAACCGGTGGGCCCGCTGCAATGAAATCCCTCTGGGGCGAACTGCGCCCGCTGATGGGGTGGATCGCGGCGTTCTCGTTCGTGATCAACCTGCTGTTCCTGGCACCGGCGTTCTTCAGCCTCCAGGTGTTCGACCGGGTCATCTCGACCAACAGCCACGAGACCCTGCTGGTGCTGCTCGCCGGCACCGGCATCGCGCTGGCGATCCTGATGGTCCTGGACTACGTGCGCACGCGGCTGCAGAACGTCATCGGCGCCATGCTGGACGAGCAGCTGTCGCCGCCGGTGGTGAACGCGGTCGTCGTCCGCGCGACGCGCACCCCGGGCGGCACGCGGACCGATGCCATCCGCGACGTCGCCTCGCTGCGCGCCATGTTCTCCGCCGCCGGCCTCATCGCCCTGTTCGATGCGCCGTGGGTGGTGGTGTACGTGGCGGTGATCTGGATGTTCCACCCGGCGCTGGGCATCGGGGCGGCCTTCTCGGCGGTCCTGATGCTCGGGCTCGCCTGGCTGAACGACCGCCTGAGCCGGCGCAACCTGGAGACGCTGCAGAAGGAAAGCCGCCGCGCCTCCCAGTACGTGGAGAGCTCGCTGCGCAACGCCGAAGTGCTGCAGGCGCTGGGCATGACCGGGCGGCTGCTGGCGCGCTGGCGCGCCCTGCAGAACCAGGTCGCCCGCATGCAGACCAGCGCCAGCCGCAGCGCCGCGGCGTTCACCTCGCTGACCAAGGCGGTGCGACAGGTGATCCAGATCCTGATGCTGGCCCTGGGCGCGTACCTGGTCCTGAGCCAGCAGGCATCGCCCGGCATCATGATTGCCACCAGCATCCTGCTCGGTCGCGCCGTGCAGCCGGTGGAACAGCTGGTGGGCAGCTGGCGGGTGCTGATCGAGGCGCGGGCCGCCTTCGAGCGCCTGAGGACGCTGGCCGAGGACTTCGAGCGCAAGGAACCGCGCGTGGCGCTGCCGCGGCCCGCGGGCCGGCTCACCGCCGAGGGCGTGTCCTTCCGCATGCCGGGCGCCGAGACGCAGATCCTGTCCGGCATCAGCTTCGCCCTGGCGGCGGGCGAAGCGCTGGCCATCGTGGGGCCGAGCGCGGCCGGCAAGTCGACCCTGGCGCGCCTGCTCACCGGCGTCTGGGCGCCCACCGCGGGCCGCGTGCGCCTCGACGGCGCCGACCTGTCCGACTGGCCACGCGAGCACCTCGGGCCGCACATCGGCTACGTGCCGCAGGACGTGGAGCTGTTCGACGGCACGGTGGCCGAGAACATCGCCCGCCTCGACCAGGTCGATTCCGAGGCGGTGGTCGCGGCGGCCATGCGCGCCAACGCGCACGAAATGATCCTGTCGCTGCCGCGCGGCTACGATACGCCGGTGGGCGAACACGGCGTGCGCCTGTCGCCCGGGCAGCGGCAGCGCGTCGCCTTCGCGCGCGCCGTCTACGGCAACCCGCAGCTGGTGGTGCTGGACGAACCCAACTCCAACCTGGACGGCGCCGGCGAGATGGCGCTGGCGCAGGCCATGGGCGCGCTGCGCGAAGCCGGCGTGACAACGGTGGTCGTCACGCACCGTCCTTCGCTGATGGCGCACGTGGACAAGATCATGGTCGTGGGCGCCGGGCGCATCCAGCAGTTCGGCCCGGCCGGCGAGGTGATGAAGGAAATGCAGCGCCAGAACCTGGCGATCGTCGAACGCAAGGCCGCCTGAGGCGGATCGAGGAGACCGACCCATGGACATCGCAGTCGCCCCGGGCATCGCAGCCCCGCCGCGCGAGACCGAACGCCAGGCCAGCCGCCTCGTGCGCGCGGGTTGCTGGATCGTGGTGGGAGCGTTGCTGCCCATCGCTGCCTGGATGGCCCTCGCGCCGCTGGCGATGGCGGTCGTCGCGCCGGCCGTGGTGAAGGTCGACCTCAACCGGCGGCCGGTGCAGCACCTCGAAGGCGGCACGGTGCGCGAGGTGCTGGTGCGCGACGGCCAGCACGTCAAGGCCGGCGACCCGATCCTCGTCCTGGGCGACATGCGGGTGGAGGCCGACCGCAACCGCCTCGACTACCGCGTGCAGGTCGAGCGCGTCGCGCTGGCTCGGCTGGAGGCCGAACAGCGCCTCGCGCCGCAGCTGCGCTTGCCCGACGACCTGCTCCAGGCGGCCCGCCAGGACCCGCGGATCGAGGACGCGATCGCCAAGGAGAGCGCGCTCTTCAAGGCGCAGCGCCAGTCGCTGGAGGGCGGTACGGCCCTCATGCGCACCCAGCGCGAGCGGGTGGAGCAGGAGATCGCCGCGGTGAACGCGCAGATCGCCCAGGCGCAGAAGTCGCTCGAGCTGCAGCGGCGCGACCTCGAGAACAACCGCGGCCTGATCCGCGAGGGCTTCATCTCGTCCAGCCGCATCTCGCAGATGGAGGCCACGGTGATCGACTACGCGGCCCGGCTGGAGGAGCGCCGCAGCGAACTCGCCCGCGCCGACCAGCGGCTGGCGGAGATCGACCTGAAGATCCAGTCCACGCGCAACGACTACGTCAAGGCGGCCAGCGACCAGCTCAAGGCGGCCGTGCAGCGCCTGGGCGAGATCGAGCAGGAACAGCGCAAGTCGGACGATGCGGCCAGGCGGCAGGTGGTGGTGGCGCCCGCGAGCGGCGTGGTCATCGACCTCAAGTTCACGTCAGGCGGCGCCGTGGTGGGGCCGGGCGAGGCCATCGCCGACATCGTGCCGAGCGGCACGCCCCTGATGGTGGAGGCGCGGGTGCGGCCGGAGGACATCGCCAACGTGAACCTGGGGCAGCGTGCCCGCGTGAAGTTCACCGCCTTCAAGTACCGCAACACCATGATGGTGGGCGGCAAGGTGAACTACGTGTCGGCCGACCGGCTGGTCGACCGGCAGACCGGCAACCCCTACTACACCGCACTGGTCCTGGCCGATCCGGATGCGATCGCCGCGGTCGGCGACCTGAAGCTGCAGGCCGGCATGCCCGCGGAGGTCTACATCGAAGGCTCGAAGCAGACCGCGCTGCAGTACCTGCTCGAACCCATCGCCACCACCCTGCGCAGGGCGGGGCGGCAGATGTGACGCGCATTCAAGGTATCCAACCGACGGGGGTAGCAGTCATGAAGAACCGAGATCTCACCGTGAATGAAGCCGTGTCGCCCGACCCGGGGCGGCGCACGCTGCTGAAGGCTTCGGTGGCGGCGGGTGGCGCGCCCTTCGTCCTGACGCCGCGCAAGGCTCAGGCGCAGCTGCCGCCGGTGCTGCCGCCGAGTCCGCCGACCACGCCGTGGGTCGAGGAACTGCCGCTGCAGGACACGCCGCTGGCGCCGCTCGCCGCGCTGGACCCGGCGCCCATGCTGGCGGCGAACGTCGCCGGCGGCGAATGCGGGCGGGTGGAGCACCAGCGCTACGGCGAACTGTGCGGAGGGATGGGCCGCACCGGCAAGGACGCGGTCTACCACCAGCTGATCGTCAAGGAGAACCCTTCGTGGCGGTTCAACGGCGACAACCCGTACTACCCGCCGCAACCCATCTGGGGCTACCAGGGCCCCGGCATGGCCGACGCGACCACGCCCGGCCCGACCATCCATGCGCGCTATGGCGAGCCCATCGTCTGCCGCATCCACAACCGGCTGCCGCAGTTGCACACCGGCTTCGGTTCGCCCGAGATCACCACGCACCTGCACAACCTGCACACGCCGTCCGAGAGCGACGGTTTCACGGGCGACTACTACAGCGCGACCCGCAAGGGCCCGACCCTCACCGGCCCCGGCGCCTTCCGCGACCATTTCTATCCCAACCTCTACGCGGGGTTCGACGAATACGGCGGCATCGGGGACCCGCGCGAGGCGCTTGGCACGCTCTGGTACCACGACCACACGGAGGGCGTGACGGCGCCGAACGTGCTCAAGGGATTGGTCGGCCGCTACAACATCTTCGACGAGCTCGATTCGGGCAGCGAACGCAGCGGTCTCTGCCTGCCGAGCGGCGCGTACGACTATCCGCTCACCTTCGCCGACCGCCGCTTCGACGTGAACGGCCTGCTCACCTTCGACCAGCTCAATCCGGAAGGGGTGCTGGGCGACAAGATCCTGTGCAACGGGAAGATCGAGCCCGTGCTGAAGGTGGCGCGGCGCAAGTACCGGTTCCGGCTGCTCAATGGCGGCCCCACCCGCTTCTACGAGATGGCGCTGCAGAACAAGGGCGCCAACGTCATCTACCCCTTCACCTACATCGCGAACGACGGCAACCTGCTGCCCGGCCCGCTGCTGAACCAGCTGAGCGTCCGCTTCGCGCCGGCGGAGCGGGCGGACATCGTCATCGATTTCGCGAGGTTCCCGCTGGGCACCGAGCTCTACCTGGTCAACCTGCTCGAGCAGACCTCGACCCGGCGGCCCGACAAGTCGCGCGCACCCGGCACGCGCGTCCTGAAGATCGTGATCGACCGCAATCCGCCGGAGCCGGACGTGAGCAAGGTCCCGATGCTGCTGCGCCCGATGCGGCCGCTGCCGGGCGCCTCGGAACTCGCCGCGCTGCCGGTGCGCCGCTTCGTCTTCGCGCGGTCGGGGGGGATGTGGGCGGTCAACGAGCAGTTCTTCAACGTCTTCGAGGCACGCGCCACGCCGAGGATGGGCAGCGCCGAGATCTGGGAGCTGACCAATCCCGACAACGGCTGGCAGCACCCGATCCACATCCACTTCGAGGAAGGCGTGATCCTGAGCAAGTCTGTGGACGGCGTGCCGGTCACCATCCCCGCGCACGAGCGGGGGCGCAAGGACGTCTTCGTCGTCGGCGAGGGCATGACCATCCGGGTGCTGATGCGGTTCCGCGACTTC
Source organism: Pseudomonadota bacterium (assembly GCA_023390985.1). Classification (GTDB taxonomy): domain Bacteria; phylum Pseudomonadota; class Gammaproteobacteria; order Burkholderiales; family Burkholderiaceae_C; genus Ramlibacter. The sequence goes on along the minus strand of JAEWBU010000100.1, from coordinate 7,804 downwards.
AAGGGCAAGTACATGATGCATTGCCACAACCTCACGCACGAGGACCACGCCATGATGATCCGCTGGGACATCGTCTGAGGAGAGGCCCATGGACGCACGAAGACTCCAGCTGGCCGCCGCGGGCGCCGCCGCACTGATCGGCACGGGCGTGGCCCTGCTGGCCCGCCCGGACGAGAAGCGGCCCACCTCGTCGCCGGGTTCCGGCGGCAGCGGCAACGCGGCCCGCATCCCCAACGTCGTCCTCGAGACGCACACCGGCAGGAAGGTGCGCTTCTACGACGACCTGCTGCGCGACAAGCTGGTGGTGATCAACATGATGTACGCCGGCTGTACCAACACCTGCCCGCCGACCACGCACAACCTGCTGCGCGTGCAGCAGATGCTCGGGGACCGGGTGGGCAAGGACATCTTCATGTACTCGATCACCCTGAAGCCGGAACAGGACTCGGCGCGCGACCTGGCCGCGTACGCCCGCTCGCATGCGGTGCAGCCGGGCTGGCTGTTCCTCACGGGTGCGCCCGAGGACATCGAGCAGCTGCGGTACGCCCTGGGCTTCTACGACCCCGACCCGAAGGTGGACCAGCAGGAAGGCCGGCACGTGGGCATGGTGCGCATCGGCAACGATCCGTACCGGCGCTGGGGCATGGCACCGTCGCTGGCGGATCCCCGGCAGATCGTCTCGATGATCCGCCATGTGGACCTCCAGCCTGGGTCGCGGGGTTAGCGTGATGCGGTAGCAGTGGAAGTAGCAGTAGCAGTAGGAGGTCACCATGGATCCCCTCGACCAGCAGGTGCAGGCCGGTTTCCGGCGATGGGACGAGCAGCGGTTGCGGCTGCGGCTGTTCAAGCAGCAGTTGCGGCAGCGCGAGGATCAGCCGCCGGACGAGGCGCTGGAACGCCTCTCGCAGGAACTTCGCCGGCTGGAGGGGCAGTACGACGCTTCGTTCGAGCGGTTGCTGGAGCTGATGCGGCTGCGGCGGCCGACCGTTTGAATGCCGTCATCCCCGCGAAGGCGGGGATCCAGGGGGCGCGCCGCGAAACCGGAAGGACTGGATTCCCGCCTTCGCGGGAATGACGAGCTCTAGATCGCGCTGCCCACCGCCCACACGCCGGTGATCACGGCGCGTTCGTCCTGCAGCGGCTGCATGTCGGCCTGGCGGCGGCCCCAGTGCCAGCCGCCGTCCTCGGCTTGCCAGCGCAGCACGGCGGCCTCGCAGCGGCCCGCGGCCTCGCGCTGGCCCAGGCGCTCGTAAAGCGTGCGAAGCAGGCCGGTGCAGACCAGGTCGAAGTAGGGCGCATCGGTCGGCAGGAACTTCGAGCGGCCGGTGAGCGGATCGAGGTAGCCGTTCACGAAGGTGCCGTCGACCGGCTTGAGCCATTCCAGGAAGCCGCGCACCTGGTCCATGCGGCCGTAGCGGAGCGCGGCGAGCGCGGCGCGCAGGTTGTCGTCGCCCACCGTGACGTCGGTACCGCGGTACCAGTGCCACTGGCCGGAGGCGCCGCCCGGCTTGTCGGGGCGCCAGAACGAGTACCAGCTGCCGAAGGCACTCTGGCCCGTGGCCAGGAACCGGGAGGCATCGGCTTCCATCTGCGCCCAGCCGCCCTGCGGATCGAGCAGGTCGACCTCGCGCAACGCGCCCAGCCACAGGTAGTCGACCGCGGTGTGGATGGCGTTGTCGTACGCGCCCGCCGCCGTCATGTAGTGCATGGGCGGACCGTAGTTGCGCGCCCACACGCCGGCGCGGCGGCCGTCGAGCAGCGTGCCGCGCATCCAGCGCGCGATCTTCAGCGCCGCCTGCGCGAACCGGTCCCTGCCCGAAGCCACGTAAGCGCGCGCCAGCACGGCCATGCAGATGAGGTTGTCGCCGGCGTAGAAGGCGTCGCCCGGTTTCCAGCCGGCACCGTCGGGCGCGAAGTCGCTGGGCAGGCCGCCGTGCACGCGGGCCGGCAGCTGCCGCTCGACCTCGCGCTGCCAGTGCACCAGGCCGTTGGCGACCTGCAGGCCCAGCTCGTCGTCGCCCGAATTCATCGCCCAGACCGCCACGTCGGCGCTGGCCAGCGGCGAGAGGCCGGAGATGTGCTGCCCGTTGCCGCGCACCATGTACGGATACAGCCCGCGCGCGCCGGGCCGCTCCAGCGACCGCAGCCACGCGCGGAAGCGCCGGCGCGCGAGCACGATCCGCCCGGCCGGGCTTTCGTCGGCCCGCGCGCCCTGCGCGGCGAGCGCGAGGGCCAGCGAAAGACCGAAGTCGCGGCGGTTCATGGGCGCGGCAGCGGCACGGCCGCCTTGTGCGGCGTATGAAAGATCCAGTCGCGCCGGCGCAGGCACGCCGCGGCCAGCAGGATGGCGATGGACCAGACCAGCAGCGAGATGAGCAGCGCGGCCAGCGTCTCGCGCAGCATCACCGCCAGCGCGCGCGGCCGCAGCGAGCGCTGCTCGATCAGGCAGGCGAGCGCGGGCATGGCCACGATGTAGATCATCCCGAGCGCGGTGCCGGCCACCGTCATCGCCACGGCCTCCGCATGGAAATGGCCCAGCCCGACGGCCATGGCGGGCAGGGCGAGCAGGTACCAGGCGGTCGACAGGAACAGCGCGAGCGGGAACAGGTAGTAGATCGCCAGCTCCAGCGAGCGCAGCGACCGGTGGCGGAACGCGTGCTTGATCAGCGGCCAGGTGTACAGCTGCGACGCGTGGAAGTGACCCACCATCCAGCGCACGCGCTGGCGGATGGCGATCACCACCTGGTCGGGCTTCTCGTCGAAGAACTCGGCGGCCTCGACCCACACCACCCCCAGCTGGTGGTCCAGCTGCAGCAGCGCGTTGGACTCGATGTCCTCGGTCTGGGTGCGCACCTTGGCCCAGATCGAGGCGAACAGGCCGGCCTGCACCGAGAAGCCGGTGCCGCAGAGCAGGGCGCTGCGCAGCAGGAAGCTGCGGCCCACGCTGTAGAACATGGAGGAGGCGCGGTAGGCCGCGCGGATGCCGACCGAGACGATGTTGTCGGAGGCGGTCAGCGGCTGGTGGTTGCCCTGCAGGGCGAGGGCGCCGGAAGACTGGATCTCCGCGTCCAGCGCGCGCAGGAAGCCGCGCGAGACCAGGTTGTCGGCATCGAAGATGACGATGTACGCCTGCGGCGCCGGTGCCAGCGCCTGCAGCGTCTCGTCGATGGCGGCCGACTTGCCGATGCCCTTGTGCCGCGTCTCGTGGACCTGCGCGCCCAGCCCACGCGCGATGCCGGCGGTGCCGTCCCAGCCGTTGCAGGCCACGGTGACGGTGAACAGCTCGCGCGGATAGTCCTGCGCCAGCAGCGAGCCGACCGAGTTGGAGATGACCTTCTCTTCGTTGTAGGCCGGGACGATGACGACGAAGCGCGTCGCCGGCTCGCGCGCCGGCTGCGCCGCGGCGGCCGGCGGCCGCGAGAACGACCGCGCCAGCCCCGCCAGCATGAACAGCACCGCCGGCGCGATGGCCACGGTGCTGACGAAGGTCCAGATGATGGCGGTCGGCGTGCTCAGGTCCACCCGCAGGGTGGGCTCCCAGGCCGTCACCGACGCCGCCGACAGCGTGGTGACCGCGAGGAGGGCGGGCAGCAGCAGGATCCACCGCTTGCCGACGAGGAGCCACTGGGTCACGGACTGCGCTCTCGTCGGAAGGGGTGCCGCCTGCCTCAGAACTTGTAGTTCAGGCCCAGGCTGTAGCCCTTGGGCGCGTAGTACTTGCCCGGCGTGCCCACCCTTTCGAGCGACACCTTCTCGGCACGGGCGTAAAGGGACATCGCCTGCGTCAGCTGGTGGCCGACGCCCAGCGAGTAGCGCTGGCCCTCGAAATCGGTTCCGGTGACGCCGGGGCCGATGGGCAGGGTGTACTTCCTGCGCTTCTCGTCGAGCGCGAAGGCCTCGACGTGCCAGCCGGGCAGGAACTCCTGGCGCACGGTGACCAGGTGGCGGTAGCCGCCGCCGGTGGCGGACTGCTCGCGGCGCAGCCAGAGCGCGCCGGTGGCCCAGGAGAAGGTCGGCCCGAACGACAGGAAGGTCTCGCGGCCGGTGGTGAACTTGCGGGTGCCGATGCCGGCATTCAGGTCGAGGAAGGCCGGGCCGACCTGGCCGGTCTTCCAGCCGAACTCCTGGTACAGCGAGTCGTCGACGAACAGCGTGTTCTCGTCGGTGAAGCCGATGCGGGTCATGCCGTAGAGCGACGTGCCCAGGTCGTAGTTGAAGATGCCTTCGACGAAGTTGCCCTTGGCGCCGCGGTTGCCGGGCACGGCCTCCTGCTCGCGGCGCTCCAGCTTGAGCGTGGACTTGAATCTGTCGGACACCGGCACCGTGATGCCGACCGCGACGTGGTCGATGGCGCCGAAGCCGGCGTAGTCGTCGGTGTGGCTGTATTCGACGCCGACATCGGCGGCGGCGAACGCCGGGGAAACGCCCGCCAGGGCGACGACGGCCACGGCGGCCGCGCTTCGGATCGACATGATTGGAAAAACCCCTCGAACTTGTTGTGGCCGGCGCGTTCTTTTGCAGGTGATCTGACCGCCGGCAGTTGTCGCACGCTGCGGCTTTGTTTCTAGCAGAGCGCTCCCGCAGGCGCAATGCGGGCTGTTGCCCCCGCGCCTCGTTTCGCGTGCAGGTGCTGCGCGATGACTTCGACGATCCGCTCCGCCGCCTTGCCGTCGCCGTAGGGCGAGACGCCGCGCGCCATGCTCCGGTAGGCGGCCTGGTCGTCCATCAGGCGGCGCGCGTGCTCCACGATCGCGTCGCAATGCGGGCCCACCAGCTTGACCACGCCTTCCTCCACGGCCTCGGGCCGCTCGGTCTCGTCGCGCAGCACCAGCACCGGCTTGCCGAGCGCGGGCGCCTCCTCCTGCACGCCGCCGGAGTCGCTGATGATGATGTGGGCGCGCTTCATCGCGGCCACGAAGGGCGCGTAGTCCATTGGCGGGCACAGGAAGATGTTGCGCAGGTCGCCCAGCGTCCGGTGGGCCACGTCGCGCACGTTCGGGTTCGGATGCACCGGGTACAGGAAGGCCGTGGCCGGATAGGCCTGCGCGAGCTTCTGCACCGCGCGGCAGATCTGCCGGAACGGCTCCCCGAAGTTCTCCCGGCGGTGCGCGGTGACCAGCACCAGGCGGCGCCCCTCGGCGATGGACACCGGCAGCCGGGCGTCGGGGCGGGCGGCGGTCGCCAGCAGCGCGTCGATCACGGTGTTGCCGGTGACGAAGACGTCCCCGGCGGCGACGCCTTCCTTCAGCAGGTTGTCGCGCGAGCCGGCCGTCGGCGCGAAGTGCCAGCGGGCCAGCCGGCTGGCGATCACGCGGTTGGCTTCCTCGGGGAAGGGGTTGTCCATGTCGCCCGTGCGCAGGCCCGCCTCGACGTGGCCGAACGGGATGCGGCGGTAGAAGCAGGCCAGGGCCACCGTCATCACGGTGGTGGTGTCGCCCTGGGCCAGCACGACGTCGGGGGCTTCCTCGGCGAGCACCCGGTCCAGGGTGGACATCAGCCGCGAGGTCAGCTCCGCGAGGTTCTGGTTGGGCCGCATCAGGTCCAGGTCGATGTCGGGCGTTATGTGGAAGAAGTCCAGCACCTGGTCCAGCATCTGGCGGTGCTGCGCGGTCGCGAGGACGCGGCAGTCGATGCCGGGCTGCTGGCGCAGCGCCAGGATCACGGGCGCCATCTTGATCGCCTCGGGCCGGGTGCCCACCACGCAGATCACCTTGGCCCGCGGCGGCTCGGGCCGGCTGCGTTCCACGCCGACGCGGAAGGCCCACTGGCCGGCGCCGGGCAGCAGCCCCGACAGCGAGAACGGCAGGCGGGCGGGCGGGACCTGCCTGGCGGCGGGGCCGACGGAACCTTCGAAGAGCAGTTGCGCCATGGATCCTCCCTCACAGCACGGTGACTTCTACAAAGCGTTTCCTCATGAACGCTTGCGAAACAGTCTAGGAAGGTTCATCCGTACGGTGCGTGCGCGGGCGCACGGACGGACAGCTGATCAGGGGCGAGCCCGCGCGTGGCGCGCGATGCCGGACTCCTCGGTAGAAGCGCGAGGAAGGCGCGGTCCTACGGCGATGTCGGCCTGCGCCGACGTGCGTGTAGGAACCGGCGAGTCGGCCGTGTAGGCGCCTCCTGGCGCCCAGCAGAAAAACGTCTCAGCCGCCGTGTGTCAATTCGAACCGAGGCGCGCGAGTTGCTGCTTCAGCCGCTCCAGCGTGGCGGTGAATTCGGCGATGCGCTTGCGCTCCTGCTCGATCACCGCCGGCGGCGCCTTGGCGACGAACGCTTCGTTGGCCAGCTTGCCGTTGGCCTTCGTGAGTTCGCCCTCGATGCGTGCCGCTTCCTTGGACAGGCGCGCCTTCTCGGCGGCGACGTCGATCTCCATGAACAGGCACAGGTGCGCATCGCCCACCACGGCCACCGGCGCGGCCTTGGCGGCCGCGGCCCAGGAGGCCTCGTCGTCGAACACCTTCACTTCGGAGAGGCGGGCGAGCGCCTGCAGCACCGGCGCGACCTCGCGCAGGAAGGCGGTATCGCCGGACACGAGCAGCGGCAGCCGCGTGCCGGGCGAGACGTTCAGCTCGCCGCGCAGCTGGCGGCAGCTGTCCACCATGGCCTTGAGCCGGTCGACATAGGCGATGGCGCCTTCGTCGATCTTCTCCGGCTGCGCCTGCGGATAGCGCGCGATGCTCACCGATTCGCCGGAAATGCCCGCGACCGGCGCGACCTTCTGCCAGAGCTCCTCGGTGATGAACGGGATCACCGGATGCGCCAGGCGCAGGATGGCCTCCAGCGTGCGGATCAGCGTGCGGCGCGTGGCGCGCTGCTCGGCCTCGTTGCCGTTGCGGATCTGCACCTTGGCGATCTCGAGGTACCAGTCGCAGTACTGGTTCCAGACGAAGTCGTAGATCGCGTTGGCGACGTTGTCGAGGCGGTAGTCGGCGAAGCCCTGCGCCACCTCCGATTCCACCTTCTGCAGCGCCGAGCTGATCCAGCGGTCGGCCTGCGAGAACTTCATGTAGCCGTGCGCGGAACCGCCGGGCTGGCACTCTTCCTTCGTGTGCTCCTTCAGGCCGCAGTCCTGGCCCTCGCAGTTCATCAGCACGAAGAGCGAGGCGTTCCAGAGCTTGTTGCAGAAGTTGCGGTAGCCCTCGCAGCGCTTGGCATCGAAGTTGATGCTGCGGCCCAGCGAGGCCAGCGACGCGAAGGTGAATCGAAGGGCATCGGCGCCGTAGGCCGGGATGCCCTCGGGGAATTCCTTCTCGGTGTTGCGGCGCACCTGCGGCGCGGTCTCGGGCTTGCGCAGGCCGGTGGTGCGCTTCTCGAGCAGCGGCGGCAGCGCGATGCCGTCGATCAGGTCGACCGGGTCGAGCACGTTGCCCTCGGACTTGCTCATCTTCTTGCCGTGCGAGTCGCGCACCAGGCCGTGGATGTACACGTCGCGGAACGGCACCTGGCCGGTGAAGTGGGTCGTCATCATGATCATCCGGGCGACCCAGAAGAAGATGATGTCGTAGCCCGTCACCAGCACCGTCGAAGGCAGGTACAGCTCGAGGTCGCGGGTCTTGTCGGGCCAGCCCAGCGTGGAGAACGGCACCAGGGCCGACGAGTACCAGGTGTCCAGCACGTCCTCGTCGCGACGCAGGGCCTTGCCGGGCGCCTGGGCCTGGGCTTCCTCTTCACTGCGCGCCACGTACACGTTGCCCTGCTCGTCGTACCAGGCCGGGATCTGGTGGCCCCACCAGAGCTGGCGCGAGATGCACCAGTCCTGGATGTTGTTCATCCACTGGTTGTACGTGTTGACCCAGTTCTCCGG